>CAKPMN010000004.1 GCA_934168005.1 uncultured Bacilli bacterium
TATTTCTAGTTTCATTTTATCTAATATTCTTTTTCTTGTATCTGTCATAGATAGTAATCCCATGATTATCGCTAGAAACAATACTAGTAATGGGTACAATACCGCACTTACTACAAATCCTTTTTTATTCTTCATTATATCCTCCTTAAAACTTAGAAGGATATGTTAAAACAAGTGAACTCTTATTCACTTTATCGTACTTAAAAACAATGTTTAAATAAACATTTTTCATATAATATCCTTCTCCTAATTTATTGATTGTCCTAATTAAGTCTTATTATCAGACTTTATATGTTCATTATATGTCTTTATTTAAGACATGTCAAGAAGTTATTGTCTTTTTTTGAGACAATTAACTAGGAGGAATTATTATATGATTGGTATAATATTAAAGACCATGCGAAAAAATGCTGAATTAAAACAAGAAGCTATTGCTAAAGAAATAAAAGTGGCTAGAAATACCTTATCTCAATATGAAACAGAAACAATTCAACCAACTTTTGATACTATAGAAAAAATAGCCACTGCTTGTGACTATTCAATCATTTTTTTAAATAACAGGACAAATGAAGCAATTAATTATAAAAATTTACTTCGAGAAAACAAAAAGTAGAAAAATCTACTTTTTTTATTTTGCATTTGGTTCTTTTTCTAAATATTCTTTGCAAACTAAATCTAATTGTTCTGCTAATTCATCTACTTCTTCGAATGTTTTTGGTCTAACTCCACTTGCAAATTTGTGTCCTCCACCATTATGTAATGCTGCAACTTCATTTACAATAGGTCCTCTTGATCTAATAGAGCCTCTTATATTATTGTTATTACTATCTTCTGAAAATACTGCCCAAGCATGTATTCCTTCTAAGTAATTAAAATTATTTACCATATTTCCTGCTGTTGCTGGATCTACTCCAAAATCTTTTAATATATCTTCTGTTAATTTTACATACGCAAATCCATGTTTTGTTACTATCATGTGATTTGTTATATAACCCTCAAATTTAGCTTCTTTAAATGGTCTCATATATAAATCTAGGTATAATTTTGAAAAATCTATATTAGTTTGTTTTATTAAATCTGCTACTAATTCAAATGTTTTTGGTGTTGTATATGAAAATAGGAATCTATCTGTATCAGCTACAAGTCCAATAAATAATTTTTCAGCTGCACTTTTTGAATACTTCAATTTTGTTTCGGTAACTAATTCCATTATTAGTTGTGAAGCTGACGATGCTGTTTCATCTACTACTTCTATGCCACCAAAGTCGTCTACTAATGGGTGATGATCTAATTTTATAACTTGTTTAAATCTTGTTACGTCTACTCCATCTACTCTTTTCTTATCTGGTGTATCTGTCACTATTAAAAGTGAATTTTCATACATTGATTCATTAAATTTATCCATTGTTCCCAAGTATTTAAATTTGCTTGCTGATGCACCTACAACATATACTTTTTTGTCAGGAAATGTATTTAAAATTATTTCTTTTAATCCTACACTACTTCCTACTGCATCTGGATCTGGACCTATATGTCTTGCAATAACAATAGTATCGTATTTTTTTATTAAATTATATATCTTTTTATAAACGTTTCTATTCATACTACCACTCATTTTCCAAAATAGATTATACCAAGAAATGCTTATAAGGTCAATAAAACAAAAAGTAGACTAGTGTCTACTTTACTAAATCATATGTGTCTAATGCGATCATTAATTCTTCATTTGTTGGTATAACATAAACTGGAATTTTTGAATCTTCTGTACTTATTTTTCTAAATTCACCACGGAAGTTATTTGCTTCTACATCAATTTTAATTCCAAGTGAAGCTAATTTATTTAATATATCAATTCTTGTTTGAATTGAATTTTCTCCTAAACCTGCTGTTAAAACTATTGCGTCTGCACCATTTAACTCATTATTGTACATTGCTACATAATTAGCAACTTTCCATGTGTACATATCTTGTGCTAGAATGCATTTCTCATCTCCAGCTTTAATTCCTGCTTCTACATCTCTTGAATCTGATTTTCCACAAATTCCTTGTAATCCACTTTGTTTATTTAAAATTGTCATAACTTCATCTAGTGTTAGTCCTTCTTCATCCATTATATATTGTATAATGCTTGGATCTAAATCTCCTGGACGTGTTCCCATCATTATACCAGTAATTGGTGAAAAGCCCATTGAAGTATCTATTACTTTTCCACTATTAATAGCACATATACTTGCTCCACTTCCTATATGACAAGAAATTACTTTTAAATCATCTCTTTTTAGGTAAGAAGATATTTCTCTATTTATATATCTATGTGATGTTCCATGGAACCCATATTTTCTAACCTTATTTTTTTCATACCATTCATAAGGTACAGCATACATAAAGTTTACTGGTTCCATTGTTTGGTGGAAAGCTGTATCAAATACTGCTACCATTGGTGTATTTGGGAAGGCTTCTTTACTTGCTTCTATACAAGCTAACATAGCCGGCATATGAAGTTTTGCTAATTTTTTAAATTTTTCACAAGTCTTTAATACTTCATCATCTATTAATACACTCTTATTATATTTTTCTCCACCATGAACTAATCTGTGACCAATTCCATCTATTTCTTCTAGTGATGAAACTACTCCTAATTCTACTATTTCTTTTTTAATGCATTCTAATGCAACTAAATGGTTTGGTAATTCTATATCTCTATGTAATTTTTCACCATTTATTTTTACATCATAGAAACTTCCATCAAGTCCTATTCTTTGGAAATAACCGTTGATTAATTCCTTTTCTTCTGGTAATTCAATGATTGAAAATTTCATTGATGAACTACCTGCATTAATTGTTAATATTTTCATAAATTCCTCCTAATTTAATTCATATTTTTCAAATGAGCAATTATGCGATTCATATTTTAATAAATCCCCATCTTCTGGAAATCCATTAAAGTAGTAATAAAATACTCTTGTAAGTCCACTATGTGTTACCAACATAACTGTTCTATCACTATAATTTTTTAATATATCATCAAGTAAGGAAGATACTCTATTGAATATCTCTCCTACTGATTCTGCTTCTTTATACTGAATATTCTTTTTTATATTCCAATAATCATGAAGATTGACCTCATCTCTTCTCATTCCTTCAAATTCTCCATGATTTCTACTTAATAATCTCGCATCTTCTATTAACTCTATACCTGGAGCCGCTAAAATAGCTGTTTCTTTGGCTCTTACTTTTGGTGATGAAATAACTAAGTCTATTCCTGCTTCTTTTACCTTTTCTCTTACACTCATGGCTTGCTTTCTTCCATTTTCGTTTAGAAGAGTTTCCATGTTTCCTTGCATAATTCCTTCTTTATTTTCATCTGTTTCACCATGTCTTAATACGTATATAGTCATTATTTATCCACCGGTTTCATAGTTGGAAATAATATTACATCTCTGATTGATTCTGATTCTGTGAATAACATTACTAATCTATCAATTCCGTATCCTATTCCTCCTGCTGGTGGCATACCATACTCTAATGCTTCTATAAAGTCCATATCAATATCATTTGCTTCATCATTTCCAAGATTTCTTTCTTTTAATTGTTCTTCAAATCTTTCAAGTTGATCGATTGGATCGTTTAGCTCTGTATATGCATTGGCGAATTCTCTTCCTGCTATAAATAATTCAAATCTATCTACAAATCTTGGATCTTGTTTATTTTTCTTAGTAAGTGGTGATATCTCTACTGGATGTCCATATAAGAATGTTGGTTGAATTAATGTTTCTTCTACATATTTTTCAAAGAACAAATTAATAATATGTCCTACAGTGTGTTCATGTTCTTGTACTTCAATATTATGTTCTTTAGCAAGTTCTAATGCTTCTTCTACAGTATATTCTTTTTTAAAGTCTATTCCTGTTTTTTCTTTTATAGCATCAGTCATACTAATTCTCTTCCATGGTCCTTCTAGATTTATTTCGTATCCATACCAGTTATATACCATCTTTCCTATTACTTCTCTAGCAATTTTTTGATACATTCTTTCTGTTAGGTCCATCATACCGTCTAAATTTGAATATGCTAAGTAGGCTTCCATTAAAGTAAATTCTGGATTATGTTTTTGATCCATTCCTTCATTTCTAAATACTCTGCCTATTTCATATACTGCTTCCATTCCACCTACTAATAGTCTTTTAAGTGGTAATTCTAATGCTATACGTAAATACATATCTAGATCTTGACTATTATGGTGTGTTATAAAAGGACGAGCTGATGCACCTGTTAATAAAGTTGTAAGTATTGGTGTTTCTACTTCTGTAAATCCTTCATTATCCATAAAGTTTTGAATACATCTTATAATTTTTGGACGCATAAATGCTACTTTTCTTGAATCTTCATTCATAATTAAATCAACATAACGTCTTCTATATCTTTCTTCTATATCAGTAAGTCCATGGAATTTTTCTGGAAGTGGTTTTAATGCTTTTACTAAATGTGTGTATTCTAAACATTTAATTGTAACCTCACCTGTTTTTGTTTTCATAACTTTTCCGCTTATTCCAACAATATCTCCAATATCTGCTGATTTAAATAGATTATATTTTTCTTCTCCAACATCATTTATTGAAATATATATTTGAATAGATCCTGTTTTATCTTGGATTGTAAAGAATGATGCCTTGCCCATTTTTCTTATAAATCTAATTCTTCCAGCTACTGTAGCTGTATCAGACATATTTTCAAATGCTTCGTGATCAATATCTTTATATTTTTCTTTTAAAGTAGATGCATATGAATCTCTTTTAAATGCTTCTCCAAATGGGTCTAAGTTTAATTCTTTTAAATTTTCTAATTTTTCTCTTCTTACCAATTCTTGGTCTGTAAATTCTCTCATAATTCACTTCCTTATTCATTTATTATTGTACTTTTGCTTAAAATGTCATCTAATCCTAAGCAATCATGCCTATATTTTATCATAAAATATGTTACGATTAAAGCTAAAAGTTGTAAGATTAATAAAATACTTGTAAAAGTTAAATAAAAGTTTTCAGGTATAAAATATATACTAAATATAATTAAAATACTTACTAATAGTCCATTCATTATAAAACATCTTACAAATAAAGACATTAAATTTACTCTTTTTTCTTTACCTTTTATTTTTATTTTCATTAATGCTCTTCCTGGTGTTTTTCCATTTGTTATGAAAGGTATTAGAATATAATACATTACTATAAATAAGCTATCTATTACTATTTCTAAAGCTTTTTTATTATCTAGTTTTTGTTTTAATGTACTTAATTCCATGAAATATGTTACTTTGTCAATCTCTTCGTTTGCGTATTTTTCTCCTATTTCATCTATTTGTGTTTGGATTTTTTTTGTTTCATTATTTACTGGTATAAAGTTTAATGTTACAAAAACTAATGCAGTTATTATAATCGTATCTATTATATAAGCTATTAATCTTTTACTTTCCATAAATTTCCCTTTCTTTTTCTTTTAATATTTCTTCTATTTCTGTTATATTTTTTGCTTTAAATATTTTATTTTTTGTTTCATTTGAGTTTTCTACACCTTTTAGATACCAAGCAATATGACTTCTTATTTCTAATAAGGCCTGTTTTTCACTTTTTGATTCTTTTAAGTTATTTAAGTGTTTTTTTATCATTTCTATTTTTTCTTTAGGTGTTACTTCTTTTGGAAGAGTACCATCTTCTAAGTACTCTACACATTCTTTTATTATCCAAGGATTTCCTAATGTAGCTCTTCCTATCATTACTGCATCACATTTTGTTTCATCTAACATTCTTTTTGCATCAAAACAACTTTTTATATCACCATTGCCTATTACTGGAATTGATACATTTTCTTTTACTTCTTTTATTATATTCCAATCTGCTTTACCTGTATATCCTTGAGCTCTAGTTCTAGGATGAACTGTTATAGCACTTGCTTTAGCCTTTTCTATTCTTTTAGCTATTTCGACTGCATTTATAGAATTACTATCCCAACCGCTTCTTATTTTTACTGTTACTGGAACTTTCACTGCATTTACTACTGCTTTTACTATTTCTTCTACTTTATCTGGATCTTTAAGTAGAGCACTTCCAGCTTGAGCACGAGCAGCTACTTTAGGTACTGGACAACCCATATTTATATCTATTATATCTGGATGCATCACTTCTTCTACTTTCTTTGCCGCAATTACAAAGGACTCAACATCACTTCCAAATATTTGTTGAGCAATTGGTCTTTCTTCATCTTCCATATATAACATATCTATTGTTTTTTTATTATCATACATTATTGCTTTGTCACTAACCATTTCTGCATATATTAATCCAGCACCCATTTCCTTTATGATGCTTCTATATGCATGATTTGATATTCCTGCCATAGGCGCTAAAACAACTTTGTTTTTTATTTCAATATTTCCTATACGCCACACTTAAATCACCAATTTCATTATATCGTATTTTAAAAAAAATAAAAAGGACTTTTGTCCTTTAGAATAAGTGATACCTTATTTTTTCTATCCCCATATTAAAATAGTCATTTTCTAATTCTTTTTTATCAAAATTATATATAGTTGTTAGATTATCTTTCTTTTCAATTCTATATTTATGATTTTGGTAATCTTTTAGGTATCCTATATTTGTATTATATTTTTCTAATATATCATACTTTAAAATCATTACTTCTGGTGTTGAAGATACTATTAGTTCTAAGTGTGGCATCACTTTATATCTTTCTTTGTAAGCATCAATTATATTTTTTATCTGATAGTCATTTAATTCATAGGAAAGAGTTACTATATTTACACCTCTTGAATGTAGAAAAGCTACTGAATATGAGTTTACTACATTAAGTGAGAAATCTGTTGTTACATTTTTATATTTATATACACTTCCAAGCTCTCCTACTAATAAGTTTTCTACATGATCTGTTAATTTCTCATTCACTCTTGGAAGTTTTAATAGAACGTTTTTATCATTTAACTCTTTATATAAATTTATATCATCTACTATATATTCTTTTCCCTTGATATAATCTTTTTTATTTCTTATATAATAAACTTCACTTTGATTTAATTTTTTGTCTTCTAGCGATACATTGTATTCTTTTTCTATAACAGGTATTTTATAATATCTTTTTTCTTCTAATAGGTTTAATGCATTTCTTCTTAGCTCATTTAAGTCATCTACTTTTATGAATAAGTTTTTATCTACTTCTATATTTAGGTCTTTAAATTTAAATATTGTAGCTCCTGTTTTTAAAAGTTGCTTCCTTATTCTTTCTTCATCAGTAGATACTTTTATAGCAGACTCTGGTATATTTCCTATTACTGTTACTTCATTTTTATCATCTTTTACTGTAAGTAAAAGATTTTTATTTTTTAATGCTTTAAATGAACCTGTTATTTCTATTCTTTTTTTATTATTATCTATTATATTATCTAATTCTTTTATTTGATTATAATCTGTTGTTAGTAAAACCTTGTCACCTATTTTTACTGTTTCTTTTGTTTCTATTTCTACTATCTCATTTTTTAAAGCATTTTTCACTAATTTTTTATTTTTATATAGTTTATTTACTATGAACCCTGTATCTGATGATCCTATAATTCTAATTCCATCATTTTGTGATAAGTTGTGTATTAATTTTATTTTTGCGAATTTACCATGTACTTCTACTACTTTTCCTAATTCTATTCCCATATGATTTGGTCTATAAGAATTAATTATATTTTCTGACTTTTCATTATTTAAAAATCCTTTTGTAAATTCTCTATTGAATATCTTTTTTAAATCTATTATTTCTTTTTCAGTAATTTCTACTTTTCCTTTTTCAAAGTAAGAATCTATTGCTTTTCTATATAAACTAACTACATAATAGACATATTCTTTTCTTTTCATTCTGCCTTCTATTTTAAGAGAATTAACACCTATTTCTAATAAGCTTTCTAAGTTAGATAATGTATTTAAGTCTTTAGGACTTAATAGATAATTATCTTTATTTACTTTCTTACTATCTATTATTAAGTCGTATGGCATTCTGCAGCATTGACTACATGTTCCTCTATTTCCACTTCTACCATTTAATAGACTACTCATTAAACATTGTCCTGAATAACTTATACATAAAGCTCCTTGAACAAATATTTCTAGTTCTATTTTTGTTTTTTCCTTTATTTCTTTTATAAGTTCTATAGGTGTTTCTCTTGCTAATACTACTCTTTCTAGGCCTAGTTCTTCCATTAATTTAACACCTTCTAGATTATGAATGTGCATTTGTGTCGATGCATGAAGTTTTAGATTTGGATATTTTTGTCTTAAATAATCCATCATTCCTATATCTTGTATTATGATTGCATCAACATTATTTTTATGTAAAAAATAAGCATAGTCTATAAAATTTTTAGTTTCTTTTTCATAAACTATTGTATTCATCGTCACATATACTTTTACACCATTTAAATGAGCATATTTAATGGCTTCTATCATTTCATCATCTGTAAAGTTATTTGCAAAGTTTCTTGCTCCAAAAAATTTTCCACCTATGTATACTGCATCACATCCTGCAAGTATAGCCGCTTTTAAAGTTTCCATATTTCCAGCTGGAGCTAAAAGTTCTGGTTTCATGTCTATCACCTCTTAGATTTTATCAAAAAAATTACTTGTTATTCAAGTAATCTTCTAAAAATATTTTATCTGGCTTCTTTTTAAATATCCGACCTATTTTAACAGCCATAGAATATGACAAGGTTCTATTTCCGTTTTCTATTTGTGTATAAAATGATGGTGAGATAGATAATATATTTGCCATATCTTTTACTGTTAAATTCTTTTCATATCTTAGTTCTTTTAATTTATTATGCATAATTCCTCCAAATACATTATAACACAGAGTGCACTACTGGTGTACTGTAAAATGATTTTTCTTATGAGAAAATAACCATTAGGTGGTTGTATGATTACAAATAAGGATTTAAATAATGAATATAGCCTATTTGCTCGTAACATTAAATATAATAGAGAAAGACTTAATATGACTCAAGAAGAACTTGCTGAGAAATCTGATATTAGTGTTTCTTATATCAAACAAATAGAACGCGGTAAAGATTATAAAAACATTTCTTTAACTATTATGTTAAAGTTATCTAAAGCACTTAATACAAGTATACGTGATTTATTCAATGAAAAAAGCTTTTGAAAAGCTTTTTTTTATAGTTCTACGTTATGATAAACTATTTTTGTATCTTCAGCTTCATCTAACATTGTAAGTAGACGATTAAATAATTCTAAATCTTCTCCTTCTAATGTTACTTTTTCTTTTGGAAGCATTGTAATTTCATCAATATCAAACTCAACTGTTGGAAGTTTTTTTGATATTGCTTCTTTTATAGCGATATAGTCTTGTGGTTTTCCATAAATAATGACTGTATCATTATCTGTTTCTATATCAGATATTTCAACATTTTCTTCTAGTGTTGCTTCTAATGCTTCTTCTTCTGTTAAACCCTTAAATCCTATAATAGCTAAATGGTCATAGTTGAATGATACACTTCCCTCAACTCCCATTTTGCATTTACATTTGTTTAAAGCTGTTTTTACTCCTGATATAGCACGGTTTACGTTATCAGTTAAACATTCTACTATAGCAGTTGAACCACTTGGCCCAAATACTTCATATCTTACAGTTATATATGATTCTGTTGCTCCTGAATTTACTTTATCAAGAGCTCTTTTTATGATGTCTCCTGGTACTTGTTCCTTTTTGGCTTTTTCTAGTAAACGTCTAAGTGTTAAATTACCGTCAGGATCTGCACCACCTTTTTTAGCTACGTCATATATTTCTCTGGCGTACATTGAATATAATTTTGCTTTTGCAGCTCCTGTTTTTTGGATACTAGCTTTTCTTACTTCATAAGCACGTCCAAAAATTTGTAAATTTAATTTCATACTTAGTCCTCCTAAACAAAGCTATTTTAACAAATTTTAGCTTGTCTTTCAACTACTTTCTTAAGTTTTTTACAAATGTCAATCTTTTTATATAACTTACATCTTCTACCATACAATCAAACATTTCATTTACAGTAAAAAGATTCTTTTTCATTTAATCACCATATTTACTTTATCACTTTTTTTTCTAAATTTTGACTTTTCGACAAAATTAGAAAAAATTAGAACAAATCTTTTAAATTTATTTAAGTTATAGTATAATATTAATGGTGAAGTTTATGAATTATCCTAAGGGATCACATCAAGAGAAAAAAAATATAAATTACAGAAATCGTGGAATGAACTTAGAAAATGATTTAAATGATTCTAATTTATACTATTTAGCCATAGATAAAGCTGTTATTTATAAAAAACCTACACCTATTACTATCACAAGAGTAGATTATCCATCAAGAGCTGATGCGGTTATAAAGGAAGCTTATTTTAAGATTCCATCTACTACTGATTATAATGGTATATATAAAGGAAAGTATATTGATTTTGAGGCTAAAGAGACAAAACGAACTTTTTTTCCTCTTTCTAATATTCATAAACATCAAATTGAACATTTAAAAAAAATTATAAAACACGGGGGAATTGGTTTTATTATTGTTCGTTTTACTCGGTATGAGAAAACTTTTCTTTTAGATGCGAATTTTCTATTTGCATTTTTAGAAAATGAAACAAGAAAGTCAATTCCTTTTTCCTATTTTGAAGAAAATGGACATATAATTAGTGAGAAATATCAACCTAGACTTGATTATCTCGAAATAGTTGATAACATTTATTTTTAAAGGAGAAATATATGAAGAAGTTTATTAATGAAAATAAAGATAATATTATAATAGCAGTAGTTAGTATTATCGCATTTATATTAGGCTGTCTATCGATTGGTAAGATAGCAATACTTATAGTTGGAATAATTGATATATTACTGTTTGTTCCAAGTTGGATAAAGAAATATAAAGGTGATTTTATGAAGAAAAAGGCTCATCCAAAAGCTAAAAATACAAATAAAAAAGTCTCTAAGACAAATAAATCTAAGAAAAAGAAAATATTAAAAATAGTTTTGGCTATTTTCTTAGGATTGTGCGTTTTAGGAATTATTGGAGTTGCTTGTTTAATCATGTATATTGTTGCGAAAGCTCCTAACTTTAATCCTGATAACTTATACAAACAAGAGTCTTCTGTGTTTTATGACATCAACGGTGATGTTTATGCAACTTTAGGAAATGAAAAACGTGAAAATGTTAAATATAGTGATTTACCAGAAGTATTAATTAACGCAATTGTCGCTACTGAAGATTCAAGATTCTTTGAACATAATGGTGTTGACTGGGCTCGTTTTATAAAAGCTACATTACTACAACTTGTTGGTAAATCTGAAGCTGGTGGTGCTTCTACTATTACAATGCAAGTTTCTAAAAATGATGTTACTCAAGATAAAACAGCAACAGGTATTAAAGGTATTCTACGTAAGTTTACTGATGTTTATATGTCCTTAGAACAAATTGAGAAACATTATACAAAAGAAGAAATTATGGAATTTTATGTTAATTCTTATTATTTAGGTGGTGGTGCTTCTGGTGTTGAACAAGCTTGTCAAACTTATTTTGGAAAATCAGTTAGTGAAATTAATCTAGCTGAAGCTTCAATTATCGCAGGACTTTTCCAATTACCTGGAGCATATGATCCATTAGTTCATCCTGAAGCTACTGAAGTTAGAAGAAAAACCGTATTAAATTTAATGGTAAGACATGGTTATATAACAGAAGAAGAAAAGAATGCTGCTTTAGCTATATCTGTTGAAGACTTACTTGTTAGCGATGCTAAATCAAGTGCAGATAATGACTCTAATTTATCTTTTATTAATACTGTTACAGCTCAATTAATTAAAGAATTTGGTGAAAAAGGAAATCCTTATACAACTTCTATGGAAGTTTGGACAACAATGGATCCTGATAAACAAGATCATATAAATAAAATTATGTCTGGCGATACTTGGAAATGGGAAAATGATAACGTTACTGCTGGTATTGCTGTTATTGATGTTAAAACTGGAGCTATTAGTGCTGTTGGTGGAGGACGTAATTTAGTTGCTAGAGGTACTAATACTGCTTTGGATATTAAAAAACAAATTGGTTCTACATCTAAACCAATATATGATTATGCTCCTGGTATCGAATATGAAAACTGGTCTACATATGAACCTTTTACTGATGAAAAATATGCTTATTCCGATGGTACTGAAATAAACAACTGGGATGTTAAATATGAAGGATTTTTAACTGCTAGAACAGCACTTGCTCATTCTAGAAACGTTTCTGCTTTAAAGGCATTCCAAGCTAATAAAAACTCTAATATTCTTAAATTTGTCAAGGGATTAGGTCTACACCCTGAAGAAAGTAATGGTTTTGTTCATGAAGCTCATGCTATTGGTGGATATAATGGTGAATACCCTATCGCAATGGCTGCTGCTTATTCCTCATTTGCTAATGGTGGATATTATGTTGAACCTTATAGTTATACAAAAGTAACATTTAGACAAAGCGGTGAAACAGTTGAGAAAAAGGTTGAAAAATCTAGAGCTATGAGTGAAGAAACTGCTTATATGGTTTATGATATGCTTATTTCTTCTGGTAAATATGGCCTTGGAAATCAATATAATGTTAATGGTGCTACATATGGTGCTAAAACTGGTACATCTAACTTTGATGATAAAACTAAAAAGTTGTTAGGATTACCTGATAATGCTATTAATGATTACTGGGTATCTGGTGTATCGCCTGATTATGCTATTTCTGTTTGGTACGGATATATCAGAAATTATCAAAGAAAAGACCCAAATAAAGACAATTATTGTAAAGATTGTTACAATACTATAAATGAAATTTACCATAGAAAATTGTTCCAAGCTGTTGCTAAAGGATTCTTTAAGAAGGGCTCTTCTATTTCTATGCCAAGTGGTGTTGTAAAAGTTGAAGTCGAAAATGAAACTTACCCAGCTAAATTACCAAGTTCTTATACTCCTGATAATATGAAAGTTACTGAATTATTTAAAAAAGGAACTGAACCTACTGATGTATCAGATAGATATGCTAAACTTGATGATGTAACTAATCTTTCTTCTAAAGTTAATGGAAATGAAGTTACTTTATCTTGGACTGGTATTAAGACACCTAATGCTATAGACGAAGAAAGTTTGAACTCATTCTTCTCTAAGTTCTGGAAAAATACATCTATTCCATTAAAGAGTAGAAAAGAATATAACAATAAGTACATAGGTAACATTGTTTATAAAGTATATGCTGTGTTATCTGATGGACAGTTACAACTTGTAAATTCAACTAGTGATAACTCTATTACATTTAGCATTAATACTTCATCATCTGACACTTATATAGTTAAGACTTCTTATAGTATATTTACTTCTAATATGAGTGATGGTGTTAAAGTATCAATTGATAAAGCTGGAGTTACTGATAAAACAGAAGCAACTTTAATTGGAGACAATCCTTATGTTGTTACTTCTACATTTAGTGAACCTGGTGTTAAAGTTATGCAAAATGATGTTGATATTACAAATAGTTGTACAATAACTACATCTTATAAAAATAGTGCAAATGTTGATGTACAAGTAAGTTCTATTAATACTACTGGAACATATACAGCTACGTATAATATAGTTTGTGGAACATTTAGTGATACATTGACTAGAAAAATTGTTATTCCATAAAAAAAGTGATTTATATAATCACTTTTTTTTGTACTCTTTTTCTATTAAATCTGGATATAATTCTAATAAAAATGGTAGTAATCCTTTTATGTCATATTGTTCTTCTATAGCAGCTTTTTCAAAGCTTTCAACATCTTCTAATAATTTCATAGTATCAATCTTTAATTGTTCTTCTACAGTATTACCTGTTAATATTTTAACTACTTTAGAAAGAGGTTTTTGATAAGAATCCCACTCTTTTATTAATTCTTTAGGATCTTCTTTTGGAAAACATTCATATTTGGTATTGCCTGGTATTAAATTAACTCCACCACTTGGTCTATTTTTTAAATCATAAGCACATCCATCTTCTCTCAACATACTACATGGTGTTTTGATTGATAATAAATCTACTATATCTCTATTTGTATTTCTTGCTCTTAAGTATAGTACTGTATCAACTAATAACTTATTATTTAATCTTGTAAACCTTAAAGCACTTACTACTGAAATATTACCATCTTTTAATATTTCTAATATTGCTTTAGTACTTAAATTATCAAAGTCTTTTGGAAGATAATCACATCCACTTTTTTTGCAACAATATCCACCACACTTTTTACACAACTCTTTGTTTTCTAATTCCATAATATCACCGGTTTAATATTATATCATATAAAAAAAACTATTTATTATAGTTTTTACATATTTCCTTTAATTTGCAGTCATTACAATTTGGAGATTTGGCTTTACAATAATATCTTCCAAACAATATAAATTGATGATGGGTTCTATTTATTCTATCTTTTGGTATTATTTTTGTTAATTTTCTTTCTATAGTTAAAACATCATCTTTTTCTTTTACTAATCCTAATCTTTTACTAACTCTTGATACATGTGTATCAACTGCAAAATAAGGCATATTATATAGTTCTGATAAAACTAGGTTCGTAGTTTTTCTTCCTACTCCGCTGAGGTTTTCTAAATATTTTCTATCATTTGGAACATATCCAATTTTGTCTAATTCATCTGCTATTAATTTAACGTATAAGGCCTTTTTTTGATATGTTCCTATTGGTTTTATTATTTCTATTATATCTTCTATTTTAGCTCTTTTTAGGCTATCTAATGTGGGATATTTCGTATATAGAATACTTGTTACTTGATTAACTCTTTTATCTGTTGTTTGAGCACTTAGCATTACTGAAATTAGAAATTCATAATCTTTTTCATAATTAAGCTCACAGTGTGGATTTGGTATTATTTCATCAAAATATTCTAGTATTTCGTTAATTTTCATTTAACCAATCATATTCTACTAATTCTTTTTTTGGTCTTACTTCTTTTTTGCTATTTTGAAATTTAGCTTTGTCTTTTTCATATGCTGCTTTATTGTTTATTCCTTTTTTCTTCCATTCATATAAGACTTTATCTATGTATCTTAAATTAGTAGCTCCATTATATACAGCTTCTTTTAATGCAAGTGAAATCATTTCTTCTGAAAAGTCTGCCTGTAACCACCCTGTTATTAATTCATATTCAATTGGTGATAATGTTCTTGAAAATTCTTTTTCAAATAAATCATATATATTTGTTTTTTCTTCTTTTTTCACAGGTTCGCTTGTTATAAAGTAAGCTAATTTTTTATATAGTGATTCTAAACAAATGTATTCACTTTTTATTTGACTTTCGTGCATTTTGATAGATATAAAATCTTTTGAACATAATTCATCTATAGAAATCATTACTTCTGGTAATGTCATTTCTAGATCTTCTGATATTTTCTTAGGATTAAATTCTTTATCTTCATTTATCAAGTATGTTAATAAAATTAAATTTTTTTCTGTCAATTCTAATTTTTTATAATTTTTAAAAAGTATTGCGGGTACTTTATAATCTCCTGTTTCTATTAAGTTTATTATTTTTTCTGTCATTTCAATCACCATATTTATTATATCATGTATAAACAAAAAAATAATCAATTTCTTGATTATTTTAAAGCGTCTAATAATTCAGCTTTTTTCATTGTTGTGTATCCTTGGATACCTTTTTCTTTAGCCATTGCTTTTAATTCAGCAACTGTTAATTTTGATAAATCTGTTGCTTCTTCTTTAGCTTCAGTTTTAGTTTCTTTAACTTCTTTTTTTACTTCTTTAGTAGATTTTACTTCACCATTTAATGCTGATTTAGCAGTTTCTACTAATTCTGTAAATGATTCTGGTGATTCAATTGCGATTTCTGATAACATCTTACGGTTAATTTCAACACCAGCTAAACTTAGGCCATTCATGAATTTTGAGTAACTAATATCATTCATTCTACATGCTGCATTGATACGAGTTATCCATAATTTTCTGAAATCTCTTTTCTTTTGTCTTCTATCACGGTATGCATAAGTTAATGAATGCATAACTTGTTCTTTTGCTGTTTTATATAATCTATGTTTACTTCCAAAGTATCCTTTTGCTTGTTTCATCACTTTTTTACGACGTGCGCGATGAATTGTTCCACCTTTAACTCTTGCCATATTATCCCTACTTTCCTAATACATCTTTAAGTCTTTTGTAATCTGAATTACTTAAAGAGCCACCTTTTCTCTTATTTCTCATTTTAGATGATGCTTGTTTACCTGTATTGTGGTTTGAACCAGCAACACCTAATTTAATTGATCCACCAGGTCTAACTTTACAAACTTTACTAGTAGCCTTGTGAGTTTTCATTTTATTTTTTGCCATATTATTTCCTCCTACTTATCTTTTTTTGGTGTAAGTATCATAGTCATAAACTTACCTTCTAATTTTGGTTTTTGTTCTATTTCTGATAAATCTTGTGTTGCTTCTGCAAAACGCATTAAAACTTCCTTACCTAGTTCTGGATGAGCAAGTTCACGTCCCTTAAATTTAACAGAAACTTTTACTTTATGACCTTTTTCTAGATATTTTGAAGAATTACGAACGCGTGTATCAAAATCATGTACATCTATTGTTACTGATAAACGATATTCTTTTACTTCTAAATTTGTCTCTCTTTGTTTTTTAGCATTTTCTTTTTGTCTTTTTCTATTTTCATATTTGAATTTATTGTAATCCATTATTTTACAAACTGGTGGATTACCATTATTCATCATAACTAAATCGAAACCGGCATAATTTGCCAAAGTACGAGCATCGTTGATACTCTTAATTCCTAATTGTTCACCGTTTGGTCCTATGACCATTACTTCTTTCGCACGGATTTGCTCATTGATAAACAAATCTTTATCCTTACTTGCGATACCTAACACCTCCATAAAAAAAGTGAACTTGAAGAGTCCACTTAAAAGCCAATTATAGTATACAATTGTTTAATGTATAATTATTATTTTAGCCTTTTACCTATCGCTTTTCGCAATCAGGTGAGAAGTGGAACTTCTTCTTTCCTTTTAAATACGCCTTTAATTATACTTATTTTAATTAATATTGTCAATACTTTTCTTTATTTTTTATAGCGAATTGTGCATGCGTAATTGTTTTTATCTAAATATTCTGTTAATTCTTTATAGTCTGTTGGGTAAGTTGTTTTAACTTTATCTACAATATCTTCTCCTCTTACTTCTATAATTGTGTAATTTAAATTATCTAAAGTTGTTTTTGTTTCTAAGTTTTCTGTTTTCACGTCTTGTTTTAAACCAGCTACTGCACTTTCAAAATCAGATTTTTTTGTATAACTTTTACTTGTTTTTGTATATATTCTTTTTACTTTATTGTTATCTATATAAAATGTAGCTTCTATCATTTGTGATAAGGTATTACTTTTTGATTGAAATGTACATACATATTTATCTATTTGTTTTGTTTGTTCTGTTTTTTCATCATAATTAAATTCTTTTCTATTAGATAATTTTCTTTCTAAATATGGTAATTCTACAATTAGAAGTGCAAAAAATATTATTCCTAATATTATTACTATTATTTCTTTTTTACTATACATATTTTCACCTACAATTCAATTTCATATTCTATTTGTTTTACATCTGTTAAATCTTTACTGATGCTCCATGTTAAATCTTGAGTGTCACCTTTTTTCATACTATTTAAATCATAACTATGTAAGGTATGTAGTAATATACCTTCACTATCTTTAAAGTTAATTGTTAGTGTTTTAATTCTTCTTACTGTTGTTATAGTATTTTCTAGTGTTACTCTAAATTCTGTGATACCATTTACTACAACAATTGATGCATCTTTAAATAATATTCCCTGTTTTGTTTGTTCTTTAATTATATTGCTGTCGGTTATTTCTGACACATTTGTTTCTGGTTCTTTTTCTTCTTTTTTTTCTTTTGAACAAGCTGATGTAAATAATAAAGTTATTATTGTTCCAAAAATTAATACTCTTTTCATTTTACCCTACTTTCTATTCTAATAACTTACAATTCTATATAAATTGAATGATGGTGTATTGAACAATCTTAATTTATATAGTGTTGTACCTATTCCATTTGATATAAATACTTCTGTTTTATCTATTTGAAAATGATCACTTTTATATTCTTTTCCATTTTTGGGGTATTTTATTCCTCCCAATATTGGAATTCTTACTTGTCCTAAATGTGTATGACCTGCAAGTACTAAATTATACTTTGATGCGTCTATATTTTTTAATATATCAGGTTCATGTAATAAAAGAAGAGATAATATAGGTTTTGTTTCTTTTGTAGCTAAAGTATTATCTACTTCATTTAAAAATGTTTCATAATCTTTTTTTGCTTTAAGTGATTCTATACCTGTTAATAAAATATAATCTGTCTTATTCAAATATAATTCTTCACTTTTATTATTAAGAGATATAAAGCCCAAATTTTCCATTAGTAAATCAAAATTATCTAATTCGTCATCTTCTCCCTTAATTTCATACATAATGATATTCTCATCTAAATTTTTAAATGATGGCTCAATTTCTTCTATCATTTTTTCTGTTAAGTCGGTACTTCTATCTATAAAATCTCCAGTGAATACTAATATATTAGGTTTTGTTTCATTTATTTTTTTTATCAAATTATCTAATTCCTTTTTTGTTATAGATGTACCATAATGAAGATCAGATATGTGAGCAATTTTATATCCATGTAGTTCATTAGTAAATTTTTCATTTATTATTCTATATTCTTTTACTTTTAATCTTTTTGGTTCTATTTTATATGAATAGAAAAATAATAAAGCTATGATAATTATTAAAATTAAAATAAAATATTTTATCTTTTTCTTATTCATAAATCCTCCTTATGTTAAAAACATATAAATAAATATCTGACTTGATACTAATATACCATTATGTAATAAATGTATACTTATTGGTATTAAAACATTATCTGTTTTAGCTAGAATATATGCGAATACTAACCCTGGAAAACAGTATGGAATTAAGTATAATAAATCTTGAATTCCACTAAATCCAGTTATTATATGAAGACTCCCAAATAATAATCCTGATACTAATATGAATAATGTATTATCTTTTATAATATTTCTTATTCCTCTTCTAAACACTAATTCTTCCATTACAGGAGCTACTATAACACTTGAAAAATATGCATATAATGGATTTTTTACAACTAGATTTCTTACTGATTCCTCATTTCCTGACATTTTATTAGATGTTATCATGGTTATTATTATATTACTTACGGACATCACTAATAAAATATATAGCCAGTATTTAAAATATTCTTTAAAATATTTCTCATGGTTTTCTTTTAAATCCTTTAGATTCTCTTTTAATTGATTTTTAAATAAGCTTATAAGTATTATTAGTTCTATTGATTCCATAATAGTTAAGAACAGAACTTTTTTCCACATACTCAATGTTTCATAATCAATATTTAAAAGACTTAATATAGCAAGTTCAAAAAATGTGTATGAAAAATAAATAAATATTGCGGTTATGCCTATTATTATATTATTTTTATTTTTCATTTTCTTCCTCGTGTATTTTAGAAATTATATCTTCTATTTTTTTACCATATTCAATTGACTCATCATATACGAATGTTAATTCTGGAGTATGTCTTAAATCCATTTTTTCAGCAAGTTCTCTTCTAATGAAACCTGCTGCTTCATTTAATGTTTTTTCTGTTTCTTCTTTCTTATCGTTTAATGACATAAAATAGACTTTAGCAAAACTTAGATCATTTGTTACTTTACATGCTGTTATAGTAACTAAATGTATGTCTGGGTCTTTAACTTCTGTTTCTATTATTTGACTGATTGTTCTAATCATTTCTTTTTCTATTCTAGACATTTTTATACTCATATTATCACCACCTTAATTATATCATAAGTTATGAAAAAAGTGGAAATTATCTTCCCACTTCCACCATTTCATATGCTTCTATTATATCTCCAACTTTAATATCGTTAAAGTTTTCAATTGTAATTCCACATTCAAGTCCTTTTTTAACTTCTTTTACTGAATCTTTTTCTCTTTGAATAGATCCTATATTCCCATCATATATAACTACGCTATCTCTTATTACTCTAGCTTTTGAATCTCTTTTAATTACTCCTTCTGTTACATATGATCCTGCGATTGATCCTACTTTAGAAAATTTAAATAATTGTCTTATTTCTGCTGAACCTATTATTTTTTCTTCATAGACAGGATCTAGCATACCTTTCATTGCTGCTTCCATTTCTTCAACTACTTTGTAGATAATATTATATAATCTAATTTCTATTCCTGATTCTTCTGCATAATCACGAATATTTGCTGAAGGTCTAACATTAAATCCAATTAATATTGCATTTGATGCTTTAGCTAAGACGATGTCTGATTCTGTAATTGCTCCTACTGATGAACGAATTACATTTACTCTTACACCTTCTACTTCTATTTTCTCTAATGAATTTTTAACTGCTTCACTAGATCCGTGAACGTCTGCTTTAATTATGACATTAATTTCTTTTAATCCTTCACCTATTTTTGCAAATAAATCATCTAATGTTACTGCAGTTGTTGATTTTTTATCTCTTTCTTTAGCTTGGGCTTTTCTTGAATCAGCAACGCTATGAGCTTGTTTTTCATTCTCAAATGCCATAAATTTATCTCCACTTATTGGAGTATCATTTAATCCTGTTACTTCTACTGGAAGTGATGGCCCTGCTTCTGTAATTTCTTCTCCTCTATCATTTTTTAAAGTACGCACTTTACCATAACTTGTTCCTACAACTACTGGATCTCCTAGGCGTAGTGTTCCATTTTGAATTAATAATGTAGCTATTGGGCCTACTTGTTTATCAAGGGATGCTTCTATTACAGTTCCCATCGCATATCTTGATGGATTTGCTTTATATTCTTCCATTTCAGCAATAAGTAGGATATTTTCTAATAATGTATCTATTCCTTCTCCTGTTTTTGCTGATATATTAGTAAATATTGTATCTCCACCCCATGTATCTGGTGTTAATCCATATTCGGTAAGTTCTGTCATTACTCTTTCTGGGTTAGCTCCTGGTTTATCTATTTTATTAATTGCAACTATTATAGGTACTCCTGCTGCTTTTGCATGGTCTATTGCTTCTTTTGTTTGAGGCATTACACCATCATCTGCTGCTACTATTATAATTACTATATCTGTAATACTGGCTCCTCTTGCTCTCATTTCTGTAAATGCAGCATGACCTGGAGTATCAATAAATGTTATTGGCTTGTCATTGTATTTTATTTGATAAGCGCTAATTGCTTGAGTTATTCCCCCAGCTTCTCCTAAAGCAACATTTGTTTTACGTATAGTGTCAAGTAAAGTTGTCTTACCGTGATCTACGTGTCCCATTATTGTTACAACTGCTGGACGCTCTATTAAATCTTCTTCTTTATCATTTGCTTTATATTCTTCAAAGTTTGATATATCTGATTCTTCTTCTCTTTTTAACTCTTTTCCATAATCCATGACAAGTATTGAAGCATTATCAAAATCTATACTAGCGTTAACTGTTGCTAATATACCTAATTGAAATAATTTTTTTACAAGTTCTGCTCCTGTAACATTTAATTTATTTGCTAAATCACTTAAACGCATTCCTTCTTGATATACAATTACTGTATCATCTTGTGTATTAGAAATTAGCTTTTCTTTGTTTTTATACATAGCTTTTTTCTTATTTTTTAAGTCATTTTTGTTGTTATTTTGTTTTAATGAAGGAGCTTTTTTTCCTACCTTTTCTTTATGTAGTTTACTTTCACTTTCTTTTACAAGATTTTGTGATAATTCTTCTACATCTTCGTCATCTACCATTTCATTTACAACATTATCTAGTTCAATAATGTCTTCTTCTTCTAGTAAAGTATCTTCATCATCTACAGTGATTCCTAACTCTCTACATTTTCTAAGGACTTCTGCTACAGATTTTCCTATATCTTGTGCATATTCTTTGATTGTCATCATAAAATCACCTTTCTTTCTATTTTAAATATTCTAATAAATCTTCAAACACTTTATCTGGTACTTCTACTTCTAAACTTCTATTAAGTATTTTTGAAGCTTTAGCTTTCTCAAATACTTGTATATCTTTTTTTAGATAAGCACCTCTTCCATTTGCTCTTCCTGTTTCATCTATTATTATATTTCCATCTGTTGTTCTAACAATTCTTATTAGTTCTTGCTTTGGTAGTTTTTCTTTTGTAACTACACATGTTCTCATAGGTATTTTTTTTATTTTCATATTTCACCTATAGAATATTAATTCCTTCTTCTTGAGCTTGAGCTAATGTTTTTATATCTATTTTAAAGTGTGTTAAACGAGCCGCTAATTTAACATTTGAACCTTTTTTACCTATAGCTAAAGATAAGTTTTCTTCATCTACAACTACATAAGCTTCACGATTTTTTTCATCTGTTATAAATACTTGTAAGTTCTTAGCTGGTGATAAAGCATTTGCTATAAATTTTGCAGGATCTTTTTCATAAGGAATTATATCAATTTTTTCTCCTGCTAATTCTGTAATAATTCTAGCTATTCTTGAACCTTTTTCTCCAATACATGCTCCTATTGCATCAACATTTGAATCTAGTGATTCAACTGCTATTTTAGTACGATTTCCAGCTTCTCTTGCTACACTATAAATTAGTATTAATCCCTCATTTATTTCTGGAATTTCTAGTTCAAATAGACGTTTTACGAAACCATAGTGTGTTCTAGATAGTAAGATAAGTGGTCCTTTTGTTCCATTTTCTACTTTTGAAATGTACACTTTTATAGAAGAACCCATCTTAATTACTTCACCTGGAATTGTTTCTGATTTTGGTAATATTCCTTGTGTTCTTCCTAAATCAACGTAATAGTTTCTTACGTCTTCCATCTCTACTGTTCCAACTACTAATTCGTCTTGTTTATCACTAAATTCATTTATAATTACATCACGTTCTGCTTCTCTTATTTTTTGTACTACTACTTGTTTTGCAGTTGCAGCTGCTACACGTCCAAAATCTTTTGGCGTTACTTCTTCTTCAATTGTTTCACCAATTTGAATTCCTGGAACTATTTTTCTTGCTTCTTCAAGTGTTAGATGAATGTTTGGATCATATACAAATGGTAAAACTGGTTCATCATCTTCTTCATCTGATATGTTATCAACATTTGAAAAATCTATATCAGAAAACTTCTTGTATTTTTCTTCTTCGTCTTTATCTACTACAGTTTTATATGAGTATACTTTTATATCTCCTGTTTCTCTATTTATATCTACTCTAACATTTGATAATGATTTATAATTTTTCTTATATGCTGATGTAAGGGCTAATTCCATTGCATCATATATAACATCTTCACTAATACCTTTTTCATCTTTTAAAATTTCAATTGCTTTTTTAAATGCTTTAATATCCATTTTATTCACAACCTTTCTCTTTTGAACAAACGTCTAAGATATAACTATCTTTTATTGGATCTTTTTCGTCTAATATTGGATTAATTATATTTGTAACTTCTACACAGTCATCTACTGTAATTATTCCATTTTTATCTATAATTACTGTTAGTACATATGTTGATCCTTCTTTTGCATATGTAACATCATCTAAGATATAACCGGCTTTTTTTATATCTTCTTCTAATAAGCTTTTGACTAAACTACTTGTCTTCATAAGGCCTCCATAATTATATTAAAGAGTGGGTTTTTCCCACTCTTCTTCGTTTTCTATTGGTATTATATCACACTATTTAGAAAAAAAGAACACTTTTTTTATTTTTATTTTAACCATTATTTTTTTCGCTCATATAATACTTTAGTTGAGGAGGAGATTTTTTGAAAAAAATTATAATTTGTGTTATAAGTGTGGCAATTTTAGTGGTTTTTGCTATTGTTATTTCAAATAATAATAAGAAAAATAGTGATCTTAAACATGTTAAGGTTGCTGAGGTAACACATTCTATTTTCTATGCACCTCAATATTTAGCTCATTCTTTAGGATTTTTTGAAGAAAATGGCTTAGATGTTGAAATCATATTAACTAGTGGTGCTGATAATGTTGCAGCTGCTGTTATGTCTGGTGATGTAGAAATTGGTTTTTGCGGTAGTGAACAAACTGTTTATATTTATAATGGTGGAGCTAGTGATTATTTAGTTAACTTTTCTGCTTTAACTAAAAAAGATGGTAGCTTCTTAATTGGAAGAGAAAAAAATGACAATTTTTCTATTTCTGATTTAAAAGGTAGTCATATTATTGCAGGACGTAAGGGTGGTATGCCTGCCATGACACTAGAATGGGTTTTAAATCAAAATGGAATAGAAACTAGTGATGTTGAATTTGATACAAGTATTGCTTTTGCTGCTACTACTGGAGCTTTTATTGGTGGTACTGGAGATTATGTTTCTGTATTTGAACCTAACGCATTAGCTCTTGAAAGTGAAGGCAAAGGTTATGTTGTTGCATCTTTAGGAGAATTAGGTGGTTTTGTTCCTTATACTGCTTACAATACTAAATTAAGCTATATTAAGAATAATGGTGATGTAATAAAAGGATTCACTAAGGCTATTGATAAAGCTCTTAAATATGTCCATGAACATGATAGCAGCGATATAGCTGATGCTATTATAGATTATTTTCCAGATGTTACTTATAACGATTTAGTAAAAATTGTAGATCGTTATAAATCTATCGATGCTTGGTATGAAAGTTCTTTTATAAGTGAAGAAGATTTTTATCATATCGAAGAAATTATGGAAAATGCTGGCGAACTTGATAAATTAGCACCTTATGAAAAATTAGTTGATCAAACGTATATGAAACATGAATAGTATTTTAGATATATCTAATTTAAAGAAAATATATCATACAAAATTAGGTGAAACTTTAGCTGTTTTAGATTTTTCATATAATCTAATGCCGAGAGAATTTGTATCTATTGTTGGTCCTTCTGGGTGTGGAAAGTCAACAATTCTTTCTATATTAGCTGGATCATTAGATAAAAGTAGTGGTAGTATAGATAATCATAATATGTCTTTTGGATATATGTTACAGGATGATTGTCTATTTGAATTTAGAACTGTTTTAGAAAACTGTTTAATAGGACTTGAGGTAAAAAAAATACTTAATGATGAAAATAAAAATTATGTCATATCTTTACTTAACAAATATGGATTAGGAGATTTTATTAATAGTTACCCTTCTAATTTATCTGGTGGCATGAGACAAAGAGTAGCTTTAATTCGCACTCTTGCCTTAAAACCTGATATCTTACTTTTAGATGAGCCTTTTTCTTCTCTTGATTATCAAACAAGACTTAAGGTTTCAGCGGATGTTTTAAAAATAATTAAGGCTGAAGGAAAAGCTGCTATTATGGTAAGCCATAATTTAGAAGAAGCTTTAACTATGTCCGATAAAATTATTGTTTTATCAAGTCGTCCTAGTAAAATTAAGAAAATATATGATATTGATATTGATTCTTCTTTAAATATTATGGATAAAAAAAATAGTGAAAAATATGCTAAACTTTACAATCTAATATGGAAGGATATTGATTCAAATTAGTTATGAACATAAAAAATATTTAAAGGGAATTAAAAAATATCATTTTAAAGTTTTATTTACTCAAATATTTATTTTCATATTTTTAGTTTTATTATGGCAAATTTTAGCTGATTTAAAAGTTATTAATACCTTTATTACTTCTAGTCCTAAAATGGTCTTTAATGAAGTTATTATTTTGTTTAAAAATGATAATTTGTTATATCATATTTGGGTTACTGTTTATGAAACTATTATAAGTTTTTCTCTTGGGACTTTAATAGGTATAGGTATCTCTACTATTATGTGGCTTAGTCCATTTTTTAGAAGAGTAATTGATCCTTACTTAACTATTTTAAACAGTTTACCTAAAGTTGCTCTTGGACCTATTATTATTGTTTGGTGTGGAGCTAAAATTAAATCTATTATTTTAATGGCTTTATTTATATCTGTTATTGTTATGACTATGAGTGTTATTGAAAGCTTTGAAAATATCGATAAAAATAAGATTACTTTAATGAAAGTACTTGGAGCTAATAAAAGACAAATATTTTTTAAACTTGTTTTTCCAAGTAGTAAAAAAGCTATTATTAGTGCTCTTAAGATATGCATCAGTATGTCTTTAATTGGAGTTATTATGGGTGAATTTTTAGTTTCTAAAGCTGGGGTTGGCTATCTAATAATGTATGGTTCTCAAGTATTTAATTTAAATTTAGTGGTAACTGGCATCTTTATTCTAGCAATTCTTTCATGGATTATGTATTCTATAGTTTATTATATAGAAAAAAGACTAAATAAATAAAAAATATTAGTCTTTTTTTATGAAAATTTTATCTAATTTTATTTTTATTTGATCTTTTGAGAATGGTTTTGCAATATAGTCTGCAAATCCTTCTGATAAATACTTTTCTTCAGCTCCTGCTACGGCATCTGCTGTAAGAGCTATTACCGGGGTTTTAATATCTAGTTTTTTTAAATTTTTCATAGCAGTTTCACCACTCATTATAGGCATCATTATATCCATTAATATCAAATCATATTCTTTTTCTTTTACTTTTTCTAAACATTCTTCACCATTATAACATTCATCTATTATAAAATTGAATGGGAGTAATGCTCTTCTTGCTACTTTAATATTTAACTTATTATCATCTACTATTAATACTTTTTTATTTACATAGTACTCTTTTTCTATTTCTGGTTTTACTTCTTCATCTACTATATCATCTAATGAATTTTTATTCCCTATTTTTTGTGGTATTTGAACCATAAATATTGAACCTCTACCATAGTTACTTTCAACATTTATTTTTCCATTCATTAATTCTACTAGTTTTTTTGTTATTGCTAGTCCTAAACCTGTACCTTCTGTTGTTGTATTTCTTTCCACATCTAATCTTTCAAATTTTCTGAACAATTTTTCTATATTTTCTTTTCTTATTCCTCTACCTGTATCTTCAACACTTATTATTAAGATACAAATTTTATCTTTATTTATACATTTTGCAGTTAATTCTATTGAACCTTTATCTGTATATTTTATTGCATTTGATAAGAGATTGCTTATTATTTCTTTGATGTGTGCTTTATCACCTATAAGATTGTATGGTATATCTTCTGCAATTGTAAGCTTAAATTCTATCGGTTTTTCACCTATTCTAGTTATTAGTACCCTTACTAGGGAAGTTACTTCTTTTTTGAAGTTATAAGGAACTTCAACTATTTCCATTTTATCGCTTTCTATTTTACTTATATCCATAATATTACCAACTATTTCTAACAATGTTCTTGACGCGGATACAATATCTTTTAAGTCTTCTTCCATACTTGCTGGACACTCATTTTTACTTAACATATCTTCCGATAAACCTACTATCGCATTAAGTGGAGTTCTTATTTCGTGTGACATACTTGATAAAAAATCTGACTTAGCTCTATTAGCTTTTTCAGCTTGATCGCGAGCTAGATTTAGTCTTGTTATCATTTTTACATCTTGATTTTCGATTGTAAAGTACATAATTAATAGCGCAAAAGAAAAAGAGAAATTCTCAAACATTATTTCTGGATAGCAGAATCTTAATAATAATCCAAATGCGTATAATATTATTAAGATAATGAGCGATATGTCTTTTGAAAAATTCTCTTTGCTTTTTACAAATACATATATAGAGGACAAAAAAATAAATATTAAATATAATAATGAAGCCAAAAGTGTTATATTATAGGACATTCCATATCCAGGTATAACAATTTTGTAGTTTATTACCTTAAGTGGAGTAAATAAAATTAAGATACTAAACATTATAAAACTTATATACATCATTATTTTAATATTTATTTCTTTTTTACTGCTTATTCCTGAAATAATTATATTATATACCACCATTAATACTGTCAATAGTAGCATTGATATCATGTACATCTTCTGAATTAGTCTTACAATCTGTTCTGGTACTGAGGTTTTTGCATAAATAAAACAAATAATAGCTAGCAATGAATATATCAAATTTACTATTAGCATTTTTGAATATATTCTAGTTTCCTTGTTTTCAAAATGTTCTTTTCCATAATAAATTATTATTAAAAACACTGATAATAATAAAGCCCCTAATGGTAACATTATTGTACTCATATTTTAACACCTCCTATCAATAATAACATTTTGTTATTTAACTTATCAATAAAAAAATTGCCTTGAAGTAATTTATGTCATTTCCTTTACATATTGAAAAAATTCTTCTATTGATTTTCCTATTTTTTGTAATAACTAATCATTTTCAAGAAAAAAAATAGGATTTGACCTATTTTTTTGTTAGTGATTCCATAAATTCTTCATATTCTGGTATTACATCTTCTGGTTTTCCTAATTTCTTTACTTTACCTTCGTGTAACCATAATACCTCATCACATAATTCTTGAATTGTTGGTAAACTATGTGAAACTATTACTACTGTTCTATTTTCATCACTAATTAATTCTTTCATTTTATTATAACTTTTTTGTTGAAAGTTTTTATCTCCTACACTTAATACTTCATCTATTAGCATGATATCTGTTTCAAGCACTGCTGTTATAGCAAAGGCCAATTTAGAATGCATACCTGATGAATATGTTTTTACTGGTTTATAAATGAAGTCTCCTATATCAGCAAAATCTATTATTTCTTGTTCTTTTTCTTTTATTTGTTTTTCTGAAAAACCTAATAACATTCCTGATAGATAAATATTTTCATATCCTGTTAATTTAGGTTGAAAACCAACCCCTATTGATAATAGTGAGACAGTGTTTCCATGTAAATCAATTATTCCTTTATCTGGTGAAAATATTCCAGCTAATGCTCTTAGGGTTGTTGATTTTCCTGATCCGTTTTTACCAATAAATCCTAGTATTTTACCTTTTTCTACTTCAAAAGATATTCCTTTTACTGCTTCAAATATTTCTTTGGAATTCTTCTTTCCTTTGAAAAGGGATCTTTTTATAGAGAATTTTTTTAATCCTCTATAACTTATATGTAAATCTTTTACTGTAATTGCTACTTCTTTTTTCACTATATCACCTTCGCATAACTATTCTCATATTTATGTATAATATGAATTCCTATAGCTATTAAAATAATACCTGCTACTGTCCAGCCACCAATCATTATTAATGAAGGAGCTTTTCCTTTTAGAAAAATATTTCTAAATGCATTTATTACATATGCTACTGGATTTAATCTTAAAAGTAATTTATTATATGGTGCTGGTACTCTTGTTGCTAAATTATAGAATATTCCTGACAAATAGAATACTAGTCTTAATGTTAATGATGTAACGTTTGATAAGTCTTCTACAAATATTCCAAAGTGTAATAGAATACATGATATTCCAAATGTTACTAAATATATAATTACTAAAAGTGGTAAGAACCATAAAAATGTTGTATTAAATGGAACTTTGCAAATGATCATAAGCCCAAATACTAATAACCATGATATTGCCATTTTAAACATATTAACAAATGTTTTTTGTAGTATTAATATGTATTTTGGAATGTATATTTTTGTTACTATTCCTCGATTGTTACTTACTATTTTTACGCTGGCATTTACTGTCTTATTAAAGAAATCCCAAACTGTTAGTCCAATAAATATAAATACTGGAAAGTATTGTTCTGATGATTTAAATACTACTGATGCGACAAATATATAAATTACCATAAAACATAATGGATCTAATATCCACCATAACCAGTTTAGGTACGAACCAGCTACTTCTGATTTTAAATCAGCTTTAGCAGAATAAACTGCGTACTTAAAGTATTTTTTTATGTTTGTTATAAATCTTTTCATTTAATCCTCCAAAACTACTTTTTTATTATATCATACAATTTATATAAAACGCAAAAATAACTGTTTCCAGTTATTTTTCTGTTGCATAAAGGGATAAAAGTTTATCATATATTCCTTTTTCTACTTTATTTAATGAATTAATACTTAACTCTAATGATTTCTTATATTCTCCTGCAAAGAATAATTTTTCTGCATAATTTAATTGTTTATTTAATTCTTCTGTTTCACTTCTATATCTATTTCCATATACTATTGCCATCTCAGCAAACATAGCAGTACGCATCATTTCTTTAGTAGTTCCGTGTAATTTTAATACTAAATCTCTTGCTGTATCTACTCTTGTATTTAAGACTGATATTGTTATTGGTTTTTTTTCTAATTCTTTTACTATCTCTTTTATTGCAGCTTGAGCGTCATTTAATTCAACAAAATATGCTTTTGGAACAACTGGGAGTTCATATTCACGTATTTTATGTTTTGATTCTTTTAATATTGCCTTTATTTCTTCTAGTTGTTGTCTTGCTCTTATTTCGTCTTCTTTCATACTTCCAATTGAGTTTAATATATTATCTACTCTTTCTTCTAGAGAAGCTAATCTATTCGTTAATAGTTCTAGCTCTTTAATTAGTTTAGAGTATGCAAATGTGTTGTTTCCTGTATGTTCTGTGAAGACTTCATAATCTGCTCTTAGACTCATTAAATCTTTTTCTATATTTTCTAGTTCTATTACTTTCTCATCTGATAAGTTATAAAGACTTCTAACTTCATCTATTTGTCTCATTATCTCTGTTACTATTTTAGTTGTTTTTTCTAATTTTTGAGCAAATATTCTTGAAGCTTCCTCGTAATTTCTTCTATTTAACTTTTCTTTTTCGAAGTCTGTGAATAGGTTTTCAAAATATTTTACTAATACCTTTAATTCATCCAAACTTTTTTCTATGTTTAAAACTTTGCTTCTTTCCTCTATATCTTTTATCTTTTTTCTAGCCTCTTCTATATTTTGTTCTACATTTAAATAGTCTAGCGGATAGCCTTGTTTTAACATTTTATCATATTGTTCTAATGCTTCATCTATCTTTTTAGGTAGTACTGATGTTGTTATTAAAATTATTGATGGTATCTCATCTAATACAATTTGCATATGTTTTAACATTTCATCTATTGATTTTATAATAGCAGCAACTTCTGTATATTCATTTTGATCCATTACTTTTTCAAAATCTTCAAATCTTCTAGCTATATTCTCAAATTGTAAATCTATAGTTGATGAGACTTCACCATATTCACCTTTTGTTTTAGCATATCTTGTATATAGTTCACGATATTTAGATTTTAGTGTTGTGACTAAAGCTCTGTTTCTTTCTTCACTTGTTGTTATTTCTTTTATTTCTTTTAGTAAGAATTCTGAATTTGTTCTTACCTTATATATTTCCATTTCTAGTCTAGCTATTTTATATAGTGTACTTTTGTAGTCTTGTTTTTGAAGTGAATAATCTGCTTCTAGGAGCATGTCATTAATTTTTGGAACTTGATCTTCTCTTATGTTATTTAAACGTTCTGTCCAATTATTATACATTGATTCTAGTTTTTCATTTTTATTATATGACTCTATTTTTGATAGTTCTGGTATAACAGGAGATGAATCTAGTTCATTTTTTTCTACTTCTAGTTTTTGAAGTTGCTTCTTGATGGATTTATTTTTATGATTTTGAATTAGGTATAATACAACTATTATAAGTAATATCGTTAATATACTTAGTGATATTAATACAAGTAAAATCATATCCATCTTAGTCACCTCGCTTATTATCTATATTTTATCACATATTTCGACATTTTTTAATACCAATTTTTAACATTTATATTTATATGTTGATTTTTGGTGAAATACTTGACTTATTTTATGTTTAAGGCTATAATCTTAATTGCTTGTATCAAGCAGCTGGTAATAATTTTTATAACGTGTTTATTACCTTTAGGGTTTATAGTAACTTTTGCTGCAAAGCGAAATATTAGTTTAAACACCCTATAGAAAGGTATTACCTTCTCTGATATTTAAGTAAGAAAGGAGAAATATTATGTCAAGATACACTGGATCTACTTATAGAAAATCTCGTCGTTTAGGATTTTCTGTTCTAGAAAATGGTAAAGAATTAGCTCGTAAACCTTACGCTCCAGGTCAACATGGTCAAGATCGTAAAAGAAAAGCTTCAAACTATGGTGAACAATTAACTGAAAAACAAAAAGTTCGTTTCATGTATGGAATTAGTGAAAAGCAATTCAGAAAGATTTTTGAAGAAGCTGGTAAGATTAAGGGTGTTCATGGTGAAAACTTCTTAAGACTTCTTGAAAGCCGTTTAGATAACTTAGTTTATCGTATTGGTTTTTCAACAACAAGAAAAGGTGCTAGACAATTAGTTAACCACGGACATATTACAGTTAATGGTAAAAAAGTTGATGTTCCATCATACAGATGTAAAGTTGGAGATGTTATTTCTGTTAAAGATAATGATAAAGAATTAGCTATCATTAAATCTTCTTTAGAAAATGCTCCAAGACGTGTTGAATTCGTTACTTATGATGAATCTAAAATGGCTGGTACATTTGTTAGATTACCTGAAAGAAATGAACTTAATGCTGACATCAACGAATCATTAATAGTTGAATTCTACAATAGATAAGATTAATTCTTATCTATTTTTTTGTACAAAAAAACTAGTCTAACTAGTTTTATTTTCGCAATAATAAATATTATATGAATTTAAGAATATTATTATAGCTTCTTTTTTATCTTCTGTTATTCCTATTTCCATTTTATTTTTAAAATCATGCGTTGGCTTTCCATCTACTACAAAATCAGTGTTTTTTCCTTCAAAGGTTACCATGTAATAACTATATTTGCCATTCTTTGTCTGTTTATATTCATTTTCATACATGTATTTTCCTTTGGCATGATTGTTTTCTATATCATTATATGGTCCATATAAGAAATCTCCATTCTTACTTAATGTTAATTCTACTGAGTATTTATCTTGACTACTTGTTTTGCATCTAAATTCTCCGGATATTGGATTTACTTCATAATCTAATGTTCCTAATATAAAAAATGAAACTAGAAAATTCAAAATAATACCTAGTGCTTTATTTCCTTTTTTCATATAGTTGATTAAAGCAACTATCAATCCTATGATTGAAAATAATAAAGCATATTCTTTTATAAAAACTGATAGTACTAGTCCTAATATTCCTATAATTACAGAGATTGTATTTAATGGCTCTTTTTTATTTTTTTTGAGTTTTATACCGCAATTTGTACAAAAATTATCTTCATTTTTTAATATAGTTTTACAATTTGTACACTTCATATACTTTCTCCTTACTTTACCTTTTTTCTAAAAAGAAAAGAAGTTTTAATCTTCTATCTTTAGAATTGTATATTTCTTTTTTCCTCTTCTTAAAACTATTACTTTTCCTTCTATAGCTAAAGATTTTGTAATAATCATATTCTCATCTTCTACTTTATCACCATTTAAAGTAATTGAACCAGCTTTTAGAAATTCTCTGGCTTCTCTTCTACTTGATACTATTTCATTATTAACTAACACATCTATTAAAGTACTGTTTTCTTCTATTTTTTTAGTTGGAACATCTTTAAATCCTTGTTCAATATCCTTCAAACTCAAGTTTTTTACGTTGCCACTGAATAAAGCTTGACTTATTTGAATAGATTTTTCTGCATCTTCTTTTCCATGAATATCTTTTACTACTTCATAAGCTAGAGTTTTTTGAGCTAATCTTTCTTCTGGTTTTTCATTAAATTTCTTTTCTATTTCTTCTATTTCTTCTTTTGTTAAAAATGTAAATACTTTTAAATACTCTATTACTTTTGAATCATCAGTATTTATTAGATATTGATATATTTCATATGGTGATGTTTTTTCTTTATTAAGCCATAGTGCATTTCCTTCACTTTTACCAAATTTTTTGCCTTGGGCATCTAGTATTAATGGCATTGTAAATCCATATACTTCGTCATTATCCATTTTTCTTGCTAATTCTATTCCTGTTGTTATATTACCCCATTGGTCTGATCCTGCAGCTTGTAGAGTACAACCATATTCTCTTTTTAAGTGAACAAAGTCATATCCTTGCATTAATGTATAAGAAAACTCTGCAAATGTTATTCCTGATTCTAATCTTCTACTTATAATATCTTTATTAAGCATATAATTTACATTTATATATTTTCCTATATCTCTTAAAAAGTCTAAGAATGTAAAATCTTTCATCCAGTCATAGTTATTAACAAATATAGTATTTTTATTAACTAAAGCTTTTACTTGTTCTTGTATTGATTTTATATTATTTGCTACTGTTTCTTTAGAAATAATTTCTCTTTCTGCTGTAGGACGTGGATCTCCTATTAAGGCTGTTGCACCTCCTACTAATAAGATGAATTGGTGTCCTGCATTAGCTAGCCTTTTAGCTGTTACCAATGATGAGTAGTGACCTAAGTGTAGTGAATCTGCAGTTGGATCTGTTCCCCAATAGAATGTTAATTTATCATTATTTAATTTTTTTTCTAATTCTTCACTACTTACGTCCTTTACTAATCCTCTCCATCTTAATTCTTCTGTTAAAGTCATTATTCTTCCTCCTTACAACAATTACATTTATGATCGTCACATTCATGTTTACAGTTATTACCACAATTACATTTTTTTATTAAATCCATGGCGTTACTAGTTCCTATTCTAGTTACTCCTTTTTCTATAAATTTAACTGCATCTTCTTCTGTTTTTATTCCACCAGCTGCTTTTATTTCTAATATGCCATTTTTATGCTCATTTATAATATCTATATCTTCTAATGATGCACCTCTTGTACCAAAACCTGTTGATGTTTTTATAAAGTTTACAAATGTCTCATTACATATTTCTGTCATTTTAATTATTTCTTCTTTTGTTAAATAACAAGTTTCTATTATGACTTTCAATGTATGACCATCTATTGCATCTCTTATGTGTTCTATTTCTTCTTTTACATACTCATAGTTTTTGTCTTTTACACATCCTATGTTAATTACCATGTCAATCTCATCTGCACCATTATTTATAGCGTCAATCGCTTCATATTCTTTTGCTTCTTTTGTATTCATTCCTAATGGAAAGCCTACTGTTGTTGTTATTCCAACATTTGAATCTTTTAATAATTCTTTCGCATATTTTACATAAAATGGGTTTACACATACTGTTTCAAAATAGTTTTCTTTTGCTTCTTTGCATAGTTTTTCTATATCTTTTTTTGTCGCATTTGCCTTTAGGTTTGTATAATCTATATATTTATTTAATTCCATTATAATATCTCCTTTAGTTCTTCTAAATTTTTTATACTTTTATATTCTGTTTTTATACCATTTATATTTAAAAATATATAATTTAAATCTATATTCATAGCACCTTTTATATCAGTATTAACATCGTCTCCAATCATTACACATTCTTCTTTTTTTAATGGGTTTATTGCTTTTAAAAATGCTTCTTTGTTTGGTTTATTTAGAACCTTGTCTGTTCCTATTACTTCACTTATGTATTTTAAGTAACCAGCTTTTTCTAATCTTGTTTTCTGTTGTTCAGTAAACCAGTTTGTTAATACTACTAATTCATATTTATTTGATAAATACTTAAGCACATCCTCTACTGTTTCGTCATATGTATAACAGTCTTTTAAATATTCTATCCATTTTTCTAATACATCTATTGATATTTCTTTATTTAATGTTTTGCCAAGTTCTTTAGTCATTAAATATTTATCATACATGTTATATTTTTTCTCATAGTTAGCAACTGTATTTAGTAAAGCTATATGTTCTTCTTCGGTTATATTTATATTAAAGAATTCAAAAGCCTTCTTAATATAAACGTTCTAATCTTTATTCCATGGTATCAATGTATTGTCTAGGTCAAAAATTATTCTCTTTATCATATTTCCTCCAAAAAAAAGCAAATTATTTTAAGGACGAAATGTTCGTGGTACCACCTTAATTCATAATTTGCTTATGCTCTATCTCGTAACGTGAGTTATCGTTTTAGCTCATAGAATGTAATTCATTAAATATATTCTCCTTATTTTCACCAACCATAAGGTCTCTTTTTAAAATATAAATAATTACTTTGTTCTAATCTTAGCTAATTCTTTTTTAAAAATTTCATCAAATTGACTTTGTCTTTCTTCACTTGCCTGCCTATTAAAGTTTTCTTTTTTCATGTTGTTTGATGATGCCATTGTTTCTATTACTATTTTGCTTTTCTTAAGTAACTCTATTTTTACGGCATAGTTTCGCTTTTCTACAAAGTCTTTGTCATCTTCTATTCTTAACATATCTTCTCCGTTTAAGTTAATATATCATAAATATTTTTTAATTACAAGCTTTTTCTAATTCTTCAATAGCTTTTAAAAGTCCATATTTTCCATATTGATATGTAAGTGCACCTTGTTGATATGCGATATAAGGTTCTCTTATTGGGCCATCGCATGAGAATTCTATTGATGATCCTTGTGTAAATGATCCTGATGCCATTATGACTTGATCGTCATATCCTGGCATATCCCAAGGAAGAGCTAAGGAATTACTATCAACTGGCGATCCTTTTTGTATTCCTTGAACATACTTTATTAATTTCTCTCTATCTTCAAAAATTATATTTTGAACTATGTCTGCTCTTTCACTATTCCATCTTGGTTCTACTTTATATCCCATATCTTCTAAAACCTTAGCTGTTAAGACAGCTGTTTTTAATGATGATGATACTACTGATGGAGCTAAAAATAATCCTTGTAATATTGATTTATTTATTCCTAAAGTTGGGCCTACTTCTTTTCCTTCACCTGGAAGAGTTAATCTTTCTCCAACTAATTCAATTAAATCACTTCGTCCTACTACATAAGCCCCATTTGGCGCTATTCCACCACCTAGGTTTTTTATTAGTGAACCTACTACTATATCAGCGCCTAGTTCTATAGGTTCCTTTTTTGTAACAAATTCACAATAACAGTTATCTATCATTATTATTACATCTTTATCTATATTTTTTATGAATTTAATAACTTTTTCTAGTTTTTCTATAGTTATACTTTTTCTAGTTGAATATCCCTTTGATCTTTGAATTTCTATAACTTTTATTTTATTTTCTTTTAATTTTTTTTCTATTTGGTCATAGTTAAAATCGTTATTTATTAAATCTATTTGGTCATAATTTATATTAAAAGATTTTAATGAACTTTTATTTTCTTTTATTCCTATTACTTCGTGCAATGTGTCATATGGAAGCCCTGTAATACTAAGTAGTGTATCGTTTGGCCTAAGTAATGCGAATAATGTTACTGTTAATGCATGAGATCCTGACACAAATTGACTTCTTACTAATGCAGCTTCACTTTTAAAAATATCACTATATATTTGTTCTATAACATCTCTTCCTATATCACTATAACCATATCCTGTTGTTTGATTAAAATGTATTTCAGATAGATTATTCTTTTGCATAGCTTGTATTACTTTAAATGAATTAAATTCTTCTATTTCTTCTATTTTTTTAAATTCATCTTTAATTTGTTCTTCTGCTTTTTTAATTTTCTCCATAAATCTCCTTACGAATAATGTCCACCATCTACTCTTATAATTGTATTATTTATATAGCTTGATTCATTACCTGCTAAAAAGGCAATTACATTTGCTACTTCTTCTGGTTTTCCTATTCTTTTTAAAAATATTTTTTCTTCTTCTAACTTGATAAATTCTTCGTCCATTCCATCTAATTCTGATTCTGTTCCTATAAAACCTGGTGCTACTGCATTTACTCTTATATTTGGAGAGTATTGTAGTGCTAAATTATGTGTTAAGGAAATTAATGCTGATTTAGATGCATCATAATCTAGGCACATAGGGAAATATGTATCTATGCCATTGATAGATGATACATTTATAATACTTCCACCTTCCATATATGGTGATAAATATTTCACTAATAAAAATGGCGCAACTACATTTATATCATATGTTTTTAGCATATTTTCTTTTGTTTTTTCTTCATATAATGTATCAAGACAAAATGCGGCATTATTTACTAATGTATCTATATGACTGTATTTTTCTTTTATCTTTTCTACCATTTTGTTTATTTCTTCTTCTTTTGATAAGTCTGCTTTTATTAACAATGCTTCTATATTATATTCTTTTTCTACTTTTTCTTTTAGCAATATTGCTTCTTTTTCACTGTTATTATAATGTATTATTACATCATATCCAAGGGAAGCAAATTTTTCTATAGTTGCTCTTCCTATTCCTTTAGCTGAACCTGTTATAACTGCTACTTTTTTCATATTAACAAAAAGAACGTTAAGCTCTTGATGAATACTTACCGTCCTTAGTTGTAACTAATATTTTTTCGCCTTGTTCAATAAATAATGGTACTCTAACTAATAGTCCAGTTTCTACATAGGCATCTTTTTGAGCATTGTTTGTTGTATTACCTTTTACAGCTGGTTCTGTTGATACTACTGTAAATTCAACTTTTTCTGGTAATACTATTCCTAAAAGTTCACTTTCATAGAATACTACATCTACTGTTGAATTTTCAATTAAGTAATCTTTATTGTCACCAACTTGTGCTGCTGGTAATTCTAATTGTTCATAAGTTTCCATATTCATAAATACATATGAATCTCCTGTATTATATAAATATTGTACATTAGTTCTTGTAATATTAGCTTTTTCAAATTTAATATTAGTATTGAAAGTCTTTTCTACAATTCCACCTGTTCTCATGTTTTTTAATTTAGTTTTCATGAAAGCAGAACCTTTACCTGGTTTTACATGTAGGAATTCTAATACTTGGTAAATATTTCCTTCTATGATTAATGTCATACCATTTTTGATATCATTTACACCTATCATATTTCTCCTCCTTTACTAAAAAATAAGGCTTATTCCTTATTTTCTACCTTGTTTTTTATTAACCCTAACCTTTTGATAAACTTTTTCTTTACTTGTTTCTTTTGATGGTTGATTTACTTTTTCTGTTACAGTTTGACTATCTATTTCAATTATCTTTTTATAATCATAAGTAGTTATTAAATCACCACGATTAACTGCATAGTTCTTCATTTATTATGCTTCCTTAGATTCTTTATGAAGTGTGTGTCTTTGACATTTTTTACAATGTCTATTTAATTCTAGACGTTCTGTTGTTTTTTTTCTGTTCTTTTGTACACGGTAATTTTTTTCTTTACATTCAGTACTAACTAAAGTTACTAATTCTCTGTTTTCACCTTTTTTTGCCATACTTCTTCCTCCTTTTTTACAAACGACTATTAATATTATATCAAAAAATATTAAAATAGCAATATCTTTTTTATTTAAGAATAAAGTTCAAAGTACGCATCGCTTACTTTTTTTGTTATTCTTCTGTTTACTGAAGTTGTATACTCACCCGACTGTTCATAATATACATCTGGTGATATTATTGTAAAGCTAACTTGTGGATCATCATATGGAGCATATGCTGCAAAGGTATGACTAAGTGTTTCTTTATCTATTAATCCATCAGAATCAGAATCTATGAAACTTTGACTTGTTCCTGTTTTACCAGCAGGTTTATATTTCTTATCTATATAATTATAACCTGTTCCTCCTGGTTTTAACACTTCTATAAATCCTTCTTTTACTCTTTTTATGTATTCATCATTTGTGTTAACTTTATTTAATTCTTTTGTTTCATATTCATATATCTTTTCATTTGTCTTACTTGATACTACATATTTTAATAAGTGTTGTGAAACTCTTAGTCCATCATTTGCGATTGTGTTTATGTATTGTGATATTTGAAGTGGTGTATACATATCGTATTGACCAATTGAAAAGTCTAATAATAATCCTGCTGTATCATTAGTTCCTTTTAATCCTTTTGACTCATTTGGTAAATCTATTTCTGTTAATACTCCAAGACCAAATTCATTAAATGTGTTTCTATATGTTTCAAATGCTTTTGGATTTAATGGAAATACTCCGTTATAAGTATATTTGTAACCTGCTACTTTCATTGCAGTATAAAACTGATAAGTGTTTGATGAATATTTTAAAGCAGTTATATCATTTAGATTTCCTAATTTTTTCCAAGAACATTTAAGAGGTGTTGCGGCTAATTTTACACATGTATCACTTCTTTTTTCACCTATTTTTAAGGCAGCGGTATTATAACCTACTATTTGAGATGCTCCTTTTATTACAGATCCTACTGTTATTTGAGATGTTATTATTCCTGGGGTATAGTCATAAAATACGTAGTTATCATCCTGTTTTTCAATCATTTTCCCAGACATTGCTAATATTTCACCTGTTTTTGGATTTGATACTATAACATATGATTTATTGTAATATTTTGTATTCTTCTCACCTTTAGCTTTTATCAGTTCTTCTTCTAATATTTCTTCTATTTTTTCTTGAAGACGAATATCAATACTTAGATAAATATCATTTCCCCTACTTCCTTCTTTTAAAAGAATGTCTTTATCACTTCCTTTTTGATATACATCCTTTTCTCCTTTTAAGTAGTTATCGTATTGATATTCTAAATAACTTGTTCCAACTCTATCCTCTAATGAATATCCTTTACTTGTAAATTCTTGTTTTTTATCTGATGGAATTTTCGTAACTGTTCCAAATATACTTTTTAAAATATTTCCATATGGGTATATTCTTTTCCAATCCAATCTAACATTAAAGCCTTTTAGATCATTTATATTTGCTGCTATGTAGGCATATTCTGAATCTGTAACATCTTCGTTTTTTATTATTTTTTCTTGATATGAATATCCTTTATTCATTAAATAATATAAATATGCAGCTTTTTTATCTATTTCGTTTAAACTTTCTATTTCATCTTTTGTTATCCGCTTTCTTTTTAAGTCTTCTATCTCTTTAGTAGTCATTTTTCTAAGCTTTAATTTTTCCCATTCTTCTTCTGTTATTTTTTCATTTAAATATGTTTTACTTTTAGCTATTAAAAAATCTTTTATCATTCTTTCTGTTAAATTATTTGTTTTAAGGGATAAAACTTCTGCTATTTTATAAGCAAGTGCTATTTCTTCTTGCCTTGTAATTTTTTCTTTTTTGTAATAAATAACTTTTATTGGCTCGTTATCTACTAATATATTTCCAGATCTATCATATATTCTTCCTCTTGGAGCAGTGTTTCCATAGTATGTTTTTATCATACTTTCATCTAATAATTTTTCATATTTTTCTTGACTTATTATTTGAATATAGAATAAATATCCTAGTAAAGTTAATAATTGTATTATTATAATGATTGTTAGTACATTATATCTAGTAATTTTATTTTTGTTTTTTTTCTTCATATATTTTACTTATGTATTCATAATTAATGTGTTCCAACAATCTTTTTACATAGGTATATCTATCTAATTCATACATAATAATGTATGCATGTTCCCATAAATCTATTGTCATTAAAGTTTTAAAACCATAATATTCTGGTATATCTTCATTAGATGTTAGAATTATTCTTAACTTATTATTATCTAAAACTAGATTTACATAACCGCTTCCTTTTAATTTTAAGCTTTCATTTAATATTTCTTTTTCTAAATTTTCTACACTATTAAAATCTTTCTTTATCTGTTCTAATAAATTATTACTTATATTTGTCTTATATTGTGATATACTTTTAAAATATCTCTCATGATTTAATGCACCACCTAAATTATATAAAATATCCCCTCTTAAACTAAGTGGATAGTCATCTACTTTTTCTATTAAGCTTTCTAGATTATTTGTATTTGAAACTAGTTTTTTTAAATTTTCTAAGTATTCATTATATAAATCAATTTGAATTTTATATGTCTTTTCATCCATATTAGTCATTATTTCACCTCTATTTATTTTATTAATTTGGTTATATTTTATTCTTTTTTTCATATAATACTATTGGTGGTAATGTGATTAAAAGATATGTTGAAAGATATATAAATAATTTAACCAAAAGTAACGCTATTGAACTTTTAAAGAAGGAAAACATTCATTTATCTGATACTGAAGTAGATTTATGTTTTAACTATATAAAAAAGAACTGGTTTCTTTTATTTGAAAATCAAGAAAAAATATTTAGTGACTTAAGTAATTTATTAAATCCTACTTCTTATAATCAAATAAAACCAATTCTTTTATATTATCAGAAAAAATACAGTTCTTATTTATAATAATTGTTAATGTCTTCGTATAGTTTATCGTTAAATTTCTTTGTTTTTATCATTTCTATTTCTTGTTTATATGGCGGATATTTTTTATCAACATAAGGTGTTTCTAATATTTTAGGAACATTTTTTAATTTGTCATTATATATAACCTTTATTAAATTATCAAAACCTATATGCCCATATCCTATATTCTCATGTCTATCTTTTTTTGAACCAATAGCATTTTTGCTATCATTGACATGAATACATTGTAACTTATCTAATCCAATTATTTTGTCGAAATCAGTAAGTATTTTATCAAAATTTGATACATCATATCCAGCATCATTTATATGACATGTATCAAGACATACTCCTATTTTATCTTGGTAAATGATTCCTTCTATTATCTCTCTTAACTCTTCAAAACTAGTTCCACATTCTGTTCCTTTTCCAGCCATTGTTTCTAATAAAATTGTTACTTTTGTTGTTTTATCTATGACTTGATTTAGTCCATTTATTATATTCTTTATTCCTTCTTCTTTTGTTACACCAACATGACTGCCAGGGTGTAACACCATTTTTTTGACTCCTAACTGTTCTACTCTTTTTATTTCATCTCTTAAAAAGTTTACAGCAAATTCATTTGTTTTAGGGTTAGCTAGATTAATTATATATGGTGCATGCACTATAACATTTTCTATATTTATACCATTTTCTGTCATTAATTTTAAAGCTTTTTCTGTTAATTCATCATTTATTTGGGAACGAGCTGTATTTTGTGGTGCCCCTGTATAAAACATGAATGTTGTTGAATTATAACTAAGAGCTTCTTTGACACTTCCTACTAATTGATCTTCTTTTTTAAATGAAACATGTGATCCTATTATTAATTCCATATGTACCTCCTTTTTCATTTTATCATAAAAAATAAACATTTTTCATGTTTATTTTACTTTAATTATATAATACATAGCTATATAAGGTTGCATATTATTATGTGACTTATTTCCACCTGTATTTGAGTTTGTTCCTTTTGGAGTAACTGTATGAGTGTGAGTAGTTGTTGAAACTGTTGATCCTGTAAATGTATGGGTATGTTTACTATTAAATGAATATGTTACTACTCCTAAACTTGTTCCAGACCCTGGTTTTGCAAAAGAAGCTGTTAATGATCCTTTTGAAAAAACTCCTGAGGCTAAAACTCCATCTGTTGTTATTAAAGTAGAAAATGATCCTACTACACTTGCTGTATCTGTTGTACCATTAAATGTATGATAATGTGTATTTGATTCGTCACTTGTTGTTGATGCTGTTCCTGTGAATGTATGAGTATGACTTGGAAGTTGGTTAGTTGTTAGAGTTACACTTTTTTCTCCTCCTGTTTTTCCAAGTGAATTAAAATCATTATCTGAAGATGATATTCCAACTATTGTTCTTCCAGATATATTTGGTAAATTAAAATGTGTTGAATCTGCACTACCATATGTTGTTCCTATAGCTTTATAAAGTTCTGGATAATCACTTCTTGAAAGCGAAGCTCCATTTGCTATCATATAGCCTGTTGGAACTGTTGTACCAGAATATACAGTTATTGTTCCAACTGGACTTGTTGTAGTACCGTTTGAAACAACTTCTTCTGCTTTAATAGTTATTGGCAATAATAGAAGTAATGTTACTAATATACTTATTTTCTTCATATTTTTATCCTTTCTATTGATATTTGATAATATAATTCATTGTTATATATGGCATTAAATTATTATGTGCTTCATCATTTCCTGTATTACCATTTGTTCCTTTAGCACTATAATTATGAGTATGACCGGTATTATTTGGCGTTGATACTGCTGTAAATGTATGAGTATGATTTTGATCTATGAAACGATATTTACCAAAACCTATAGCACTACCTGAAGATAATGAAGCCATAGAGTAATCTTCATCAAATATACTTACCTCATCATCCATGAATACAGCATTATCATCTTCTGCAAGTATAGAAAAAATTCCTTTCATACTTGATTTTTCATCTGTTGTACCACTATAAGTATGGGTATGTTTTCCACCAGCCAGAGTAGTTACTGTTGTACCTGTGAATGTGTGAGTATGACTTGGAAGTTCATTTATAGTTAATTTATGAGTACTTTCTCCACCCATATTACCTAAATTATATGTTGTAGTACTTCCTTTTTCTGTATAATTTCCAGTTCCTATTACTGTTTTACCTTTAATACTTGGTATATAAAAATACGCTGAATCTGGTGATGTACCATAAGTATCACCTATTGCATTATATAATTCTTGATATTTTGATATTTGAAGTAATGTTCCATCGGCTAATATATATCCTGATGGAATTGTCTTTCCAGCATAGGCGACTATAGTACCTACTGGAGTGTCATCTATTTCAACTGATGCTGAACATGTTAGTGTTGAAAAGTCATCTTTATTTACAACTTTTGCCGTTACTGAGCCACTTGTTGTAAATTTTATATTAACTTTTCTTCCTCCGTCGAAAGATTCTACTTCTTTCCAATTTTTTCCTTCATCTAGTGAATAATAATATTCATATTCTGCATCTTCTGGTTGAGGATATGTTATGGTTACCATATTTGTTTGAGCGTTTCCAGATTTAGCTAATTTGCATACTGGTTTTGTTGTTGCATCTTCTATTAGTCCAACATCTGTACAAGTACTTCCTTTTACATAAGATAATTCATATTCTTTTTCTGAGAAATATGAAACCTTAATTACATAGTTTAAATCTATTTCTGAGTCATCAAAAGCTAAATAATTGCCACTTTGCAAGCTTTCTACACTAATACAAAATGTATTTCCCTCTTTTGCTGGATATTGATTTTTGTGATCAGCTATATATGATTTAGCTGCTGTTTTCATCAACAATAGTTTTGCATTTGATATTTTAGCATTTTGACTATTTGTCATTTCTATTATTCTTGGGAAAGTTAAAAGCATTAAGATGCCTAGTAAGACAATGACCGCCAATAATTCTACTAATGTAAAACCTTTGTTTTTTTTCATCATACACACTATTCCTTCCCTATTTTACTAAGTATATTATAAATAAATTTGATTACAATGTCAATAAAAGTTAATGAGCCTTAAAACAATTAAAAAGGACAATTAGTCCTTTTATTTCATAAAACCAGAACATTTACCACAATCTAGATTTTCAACTTGACATTCTTCTGAACAAGTATATTGTGGTGTGTATGTGTGTTTATAAATGTGTTTGTTTATTACATGTGTATGTATTGGACATACATGTGGTACTTCATGATATATTTCTTTTTCTACACATTTAGTTATTGTTGGTTCTACTACACATTCTTCCATACATGGATTTTGAAATGCCATGTTTTGATTAAACATATTTCTATTACAACAATTTCTTTGGAACATTTTGTTTCCTCCTTATCTAATTTATAATATGTTTTTTCTATATTTTTGAATAAGATAAATATCTAGTTATTTGACTTTATTACTAAATTAAGTATAATAGTACCTAATTTTGGGGGATTATTATGATTACTATTGGTGAACTAAATATTTGTATGGATGATATAAGATTTATTACCATAATAGAAAGTGGTAAATCTTTTAAAGATGCTTTATTACATTATTATTCTAATAACGAAGTAAAATATAATTATATAAATAAAAATATCAATAGCAAGAGTATTATTAAAGTCTTAGCAAAAGATGAGGACGATTTAGATTACTTTATTACATTTTTTGAAAGTATTAAAATTACTAAGAAGCAAAAAATTAAACTTAGAACATATAATATGAGAATTAATAAAATATATGAAATATTAAGTGTTTGTGATGATAGTGATTTTTATGATAGACTTATCATTAATTTAGATCATAATACTGAATTTATTCCTTACAAAAAATTTAAGAGATTTGCGAATGTATTAAATGGTATTATATCTTTAATACCTAATAATTTAAGTCAAATTGAGATAATAACTTATGTTTATGATATTGTTAAAAGTAGGCCATATAAACTTGTACCTGGAGATGATAAATCTTATAAATCAAGATTATTAAGTGATGTAATGGTGAAAGAATATATATCATGTGTTGGATTTGCTAAAATGTTTAATGCAATATTAGATGAATATGGTATTAACTCTACTGAATACATGTATATTCCAAAAGATGGTCTTGGTCATGACATTTCTTTGGTTAATATTAATGATTCAAAATATAATATTAAAGGTCTTTATTTTTTTGATCCTTGTATGGATTGTTATTTAGAAAAAGATGATGAAAAAAATATGTATAAATATAAAGGATTTTTTAGAACTATTTCTGATTATCTTAATATTCCTGTCGATAAAGATTCTTTTGCTTGTTTACTTCATATGCCTGATAATGAGATAGATAACTTACTTGCTTTTTATAAAGAAGCTAAAGAAACTGGTTATAGTAATACAAGAGATTATAGATTACTTAGAACTATTGTTGGACTATGTTCTCTTGTACAAGACTTGAATTTAGATTTTCCTATATTCAGTAATGGTACTATTGTTGATGATGAAATAAGTATTTATACTTGTATAAAAGAATTCAAAAAAATATTTGGAAGTGATATTGATCCTGATTGTTTTGTTAAAATTCTTTTTAATACTAATCACGAGAAAATGCAAATTATTAATTCTTTATACTCTAAATATGGTGCAGATACAACTTATTCTTATATTAAAAAAAAGACAACTTAGTTGTCTTTTAAAATGGCATTTTAAAGTTTCCATTCTTCATCATTTTCATCATTTTTTTCATTTCTTCAAATTGTTTTAATAGACGATTTACTTCTTCTACACTTCTTCCAGATCCCTTAGCAATTCTTTGTTTTCTACTTGCTTTTATTATTTCTGGTTTTCTTCTTTCTTCTAGTGTCATTGATTTTATTATTGCTTCTATATGAGCCATATCTTTTGGATCTATTTTAACATTTGTTAAACCCATTTTTTTTGCTCCTGGAATTAATTTTATTAAATTTTCTAGTGGTCCTAATTTTTTTATTTGATTTAATTGAGCTAAAAAGTCTTCTAAATCGAATTTACCACTTTGAAGTTTTTTTGCTGTTTTTTTAGCTTCATCTTCATCTATAACGCTTTCAGCTTTTTCTATCATTGACATTATGTCGCCCATGCCAAGTATTCTTGTTGCCATTCGTTCTGGATAAAATTCTTCTAATCCATCCATCTTTTCTGACACACCAATAAATTTTATTGGTATATTTGTTAAATGTCTTATTGATAAAGCTGCCCCACCTCTTGTATCTCCGTCTAATTTTGTTAGTATTGCACCGGTTAAGTTTAATTTATCATTGAATCCTTCTATAACATTTATAGCATCTTGACCTGTCATACTATCTATTACTAGCATTACTTCTTCTGGCTTAGTCTCTTCATAAATATTTTGAAGTTCTATCATTAGTTCTTCATCTATATGAAGACGTCCGGCTGTATCTATTAAAACATAATCATAGTTATTTTCTTTTGCATATTTTATAGCATTTTTAGATATTTCTACAGGATTATTATTTCCTTCATCATATACTTCTATATTTAATTCTTTTCCCAGCTGTTTTAACTGATCGATTGCAGCTGGACGGTATACATCGCACGCTACTAAAAGAGGATGTTTTTTATATTTTTTTCTTAGCATATTAGCTAGTTTAGCAATTGTTGTTGTCTTACCACTACCTTGCAAACCAACTAACATCAATACAGCTGGATTTCCATTAGTATTTATATCCTTTTTTTCTCCACCAAGTAATTCTACTAATTCATCTTTTACTATTTTAACAAACATTTCACCTGGTTTTAGACTTTTTGTTACTTCTTCTCCTAAGGCTTTTTCTTTTACTTCATTTATAAATTCTTTTACTACTTTATAATTTACATCTGCTTCTAATAAAGCTAGTCTTATTTCTCTTGTTACTTCACTTATATTTTCTTCTGTTATTTTTCCATAACCTTTTATTTTATCTAAAGCGTTTTGTAAACGTTCTCCTAAGCTTTCAAACATTTTATCACCTACTTCATTATATCTTATTTTTCCTTATAAAACAATAACAAGGGTTATTTTCCCTTGTTATCTTTTTCTGTCTCTTTTACTAAATATATTGGTCTATGTTTAACTTCTAAGTACATCTTTGATAGGTATTCTCCCATTATTCCAAAGCAGAATAATTGTAATCCACTTAGGAAAAACATGCAACATAGTATTGTTGGATATCCTGGTACTTTTTCACCTAAAAATATTGTTTTAAATATTACAAATATAATGGCTAAAGCTGATATAAAACAAAATAGTAAACCTAATATAGCTGACATAACTAATGGCTTAGTAGAAAATGCAGTTATACCTTCTATTGAATATTTAAATAAACTTTTTAAATTCCATTTTGTTTTTCCAAGTTCTCTTTCAATGTTCTCTTGTTCTATCCATTTTGTATCAAAGCCGACAAAACTAAATATTCCTTTTGTAAATCTATTATATTCTTTCATAGAGAGACAAGCATCAACTACTCTTCTTGTCATCATTCTATAATCCATTTCACCTTTTTTAGTGTTTAGACCAGATAATTTTGACATTAGTTTGAAGAAAATCTTAGATCCGAATCCTCTAATTCCTTCTTTTCTATTTATTCTTCTTACTGCTACTGTTTGGTAAGTTCCTTTTTCTAATTCTTTATACATTGTAGGAATTAAATATGGGTCATGTTGTAAATCAGCATCCATAACTACTACATAATCACCTGTTGAAGCTTCAAGTCCGGCATAAATTCCTGCTTCTTTTCCAAAGTTTCTTGAAAAAGATATATATCTTACATTGTCATTTTCAGCTAAAATTCGCATTATTTCTAATGTTTTATCTTTTGAACCATCGTCTATAAATATGAATTCTGTTTTTATATTATTATCTGTCACTATTTTATTTACTGTTTTATAATAAGTTTCTAATACTTCTTCTTCATTATAGCAAGGTACTACAATACTTAATAATTTCATACTATCCTCTTTTATTTATATGCAGATGGTGTTGGAATTTGATTTACTTTATTATCAGGTTGTTGTAGTCCTAGTTCTTGTTTTATTTTTGTAGTTGACACACCTTCTGTCCTTGGTAAATATACTACCTCACAGTATTCTTTTAAATAGTCAAATCTATCACTATTTTCCCAATCGCTTCCCATTACTACTACATCTATTTTATAGTCTTTTACATCATTTATTTTTTGTTCCCAGTTTTCTTCTGGTATTACTAAATCAACATATCTAATTGCTTCTAACATCTTTTTTCTTGTTTCGTAATTGTGATATGCTTTTTTACCCTTTATTTCATTAAATTCATCTGTTGATACAGCTACTACTAAATAGTCTCCTAATGCTTTGGCTCTTCTTAATATTTCTATATGTCCATAGTGTAATAAATCAAAAGTTCCATATGTTAATATTCTCTTCATTTTAATCCTCCTTAAATATAACTTCTAATACTCTTTTACTACTTGAAGAATCATCTAAATAATTAAATTTTTGATTAAATTCTTTATATTTCTTATCATATTTTTTTTCTACTTTATCTATTTCTTTTATATTTTTAATTAAGTCTTCTTCTTTTTCTAATATTGGACCTGGTAATTCTTTTAAGTCTAGATAAAAATCTCTTAGTTGATTTTTATATTCATCTAAATCATACATATAAAATAAAATTGGTCTTTTTAGATTTGCATAATCAAAGAACACACTTGAATAATCTGTTATTAATAGATCACTTATAATATATAAATCATTTATGTCATCGTATTTTGATACATCGTATATGAATCCTTTGTATTTTTTTAAGTCTATACTATTTGAGACAAAGTAGTGAGTTCTGAATAATATTATATAATCTTTTTCCAGTTCTTGTTTTAACTTATCTAGATCTATTCCTAGTTTGTAAGTATAACCAATACCAGTTGTATGTTGATTATCTCTAAATGTTGGGGCGTATAATATTATTTTTCTATCATCTTTTATTTTTAAATCTTTTTTGATTTGATTTATTTTTTTATCATCAAATTTAAACAATGGGTCATTTCTTGGATAACCTTTTTCTATAATTATATTTTCCTTATGTAAGTTTTTTAAATTAAAACATGAAGTAAATGTTTCTGTACAAAACTTTGATGGAGATATAAAATAGCTATATCTTTTGGCATCAATATCATTTTTCCATTTTAATTCTTTTGTATCATTTAAAAGGCCATCATAGGCAATATCATATCTTAATCTTTTTAGTGGTGTTCCATGCCAACATTGTACAAATATTTGATTTTTCTTTGGTGTTATTTCTTCATTTATCAATGAATTTACTATCCAGTATTTTGCTTTAGCAAATGCTTTATGATATTCTTTTTTCTTTGTTTTTATAATCTTTGTTCTATCATTTTTTAATATATCTTCATCTTTTGCTACACACCATATAAACTTGTATTTGTCATATTTTTTGTTATTTAACATTTCTAAATATAATTCTTTTGGACTACAAGCACAGTTTCTTCCTTGATATGATTCAAATATTACTAAGTTATCATCAACTTTGTATATATATTTATAGAAAATATTATATTCTAATTTTTTTAATAAATATCTTGTCTTTCTAATTATCTTTCTTATAAATACGTTCTTTTTGCATATATTTACTATAAACTTTCTCATTTTAATTCTCCTACTATATATCTTACTAGTTTTTCTGTTGATGTTCCATCTAGATTATCTATATATTTAGTTTTAAACTTTTTTACTTTTTCTATATCATAGTTATCTTTTTCTATTGCTTTTATTAAATCTTTAGCATTTTTAAAGCAGCATCCTGGCATTTCTTTTTTTAAATCTATATTTAATCCGGTTGTTTTTTGATACTCATCTAAATCATATAAATAAAAATAAAGTGGTTTTTCTAATATTGATGCTTCTATTGATATAGCTGAATAATCAGTTATTATATAATCTGCTATTGATAGCAATTCAAGTGATGTATACTCTTTTTCTACAGATAGTGTTTCTAGTTTTTTTATTGGATGTCCTTTTATAATTAATTCATATTTATCATGATCAACATTATCATATAATTTTTTAGTATAGTATTGTTCACCTTTTCTAAATGTAGGAACATACAATATTATTTTTTTCTTTTTTAATTCTGGATATTTTTTTAATATCTTTTTTTTATTATTTTTTGATTCTTTTAATATATAATCTATTCTTGGCAAGCCACAGTTTATAAATTTATCCTCACTTTGATTGAAAGCTTCACTAAAATATTTTGTCATTGCATTAGAACCTGTAACTATCAAGTTATAGTTTTTATGCATTTTCATTGTTTTAGCTGTCTTACTATCTGTTCCACTTTGTTTATCTAGTGTTTGATATCCAAACTTTTTAATTGCTCCTAAAGCATGCCATATTTGAATTATTTGTAAACTTTTTTTATGTTTTAAAATACTTGTAGTTATATTGTATCCATCTATTACACATGTTTTTGATGTAGATAAATGATACATTTGAATAAATAAATATTTTATATATGCTACTTTATCTTTAAAGGATTTTCCCATCATTTTTGTGAAAGTTACTACTTTGTAATCAGGGTAGCTTTTATTTATTTCTTCTATAAGCATTTTATAATCCAGTGATAATTCATTAGATTGTCTACTTAAAAAAAATACTTTCTTTTTATTCGTTGGAATAAGCTTAAAGAAAAAATATATAACATTTAATCCAAAGATAAAGACCTTTTCTACTAACATTATAATACCCTCCTTTAACATTATATCATACTTTTATATATTAAAAAAGAAGTGTTTCCACTTCTACTTATCTCTATATTATTTTTTTAATTGATATCAATGTATGTTGCTATCACATACGGAATTGTAACAGTTGATCCTAGCACAGTCTCATATGTATATAAACCGTTTAATGCACCATAGAAAGTTATGATATCATCTTCTAATATTCTAGGAGTATCTTTATCTAAACTAATAAATTTTACATATATCGTATCATCATAGTACCCCCATTTATCTTTTGTTACATCTACTCTATACGATGTGGTCGCTTCATTTTCTATTACTTGAACTACCTTTCCAGTATATTTAACATCTTTTCCTTCATAATCTTCAGCATATCTAAAAATTGTTTTATAGTTGTAAGTTTGACAGCTTTCTTTATAATTTTTAATATATTCTTTCTTTACCTGAGATACTGTTTTATTTAAATTGTTATTCTTGTCATCCATTAAAATTGTATTTTCTTCAATTGTATTAGTTGTTAAAGTATTAAAATTGTTAATATTGATATTATATTTTATCTTATCATTTTCTTTGCATATAATTTTTAATGAATTAATCTTACTATTTAATGAATTGTTTGTTTCTAATAGAACTCTTGCATAGTATTGAGAATCTTCTGCACAGACGTGTAAATATAATATATTTTTATCATAATTCAAAGTAACATCATACATATCATTTTTCATTTGTATGATATTAAATGATTTTACAGATCCATTGATAATATTAGAATTTAAATATGATTTAAGCTTTTCATATTCTGATTCCACTTGTTTTATTTCATTATTTTGAGTATCAGTATTTTGATTATTGTTTTTTCCACATCCCGGCATAATAAATATGCATGAACTAATTATTAGTAAATACACTATTTTCTTTTTCATTTTCTTTCTCCTACAAAAAATTAAAAATTGTAACACCATAGATCAATAGATATATGAAATACCCTAAAAATCCAATCCATGAACATATGTTGGCTGCTTTTGCTGCTCTCATATCTGTTCTTTTTAACACATAATATAATATTGCTCCTACAATAGGAAATAATAGACCAATTATGGCACAAACTATTATTGAACCACTATTACTTTTTTGGTTTTTGATTGAAAATTCTCTGCCACAGTTTGGGCAAAAGTTAAAAATCTTATCTAATTCTTTACCACAATTATCACAATATTTCATAAGTTACCTCCT
>CAKPMN010000005.1 GCA_934168005.1 uncultured Bacilli bacterium
AGATTAGCAAGCATACTTCTTCTATGCTTATTATCTCTACCTAGTTTTCTATAAGCCATAATTTACCTCCTTGTTAGTCATCTTCTCTGAATTTAAGTCCAAGTTCTTTAATTTTGTCAATAACTTCTTTTAAAGACTTTTTACCTAAATTACGTATTTTCATCATTTCTAACTCAGATTTTTCTGTTAAATCGCCAAGTGTATTAATACCAGCTCTCTTTAAGCAATTATATGCTCTTACAGAGAAATCTAAATCATCTATTGATGTTTCTAATTTTTTAAGTTTGCTATCTTCTTGTTTTGCTGACATAATTCCTGTCATATCAGAAATTTCACTTAATTCAGTAAGAATATTGAAATGTTCAATTAAAATCTTTGCAGCTAAAGCCATAGCTTCTTCTGGACGAATTGAACCATTTGTATAAACATGCATAATTAACTTATCATAATTTGCATCATGTCCAACACGTGCTGATTCAACTTCTGGTATTACTCTTTCAATTGGTGAATATAAAGCATCCATTGGAATATAACCTATTGCAGCATTTTCTATAAATGATTTATTTTCATTTGAAGGAACATAACCACGTCCATTAGCAACCATAAGTTCCATAACAAGTTTACCACCTTTAGATACAGTAGCTATTTCTTGATTTGGATTAACTATTTCTACATCTGCGTCTGTTTCGATATCTGCAGCTGTAACAGTTTTCTCTTCAGTTACATTTAATCTTAAAGTTTTAACTTCATCTGAATGATTTTTAACAACAACATTCTTTAAATTTAATATTATAGAAGTTACGTCTTCTACTATTCCATCTATTGTTTGGAATTCATGCATTGCGCCTTCTATTTTAACAGCAACAATTGCACTACCTGGCATACTTGATAGCATAACTCTTCTAAGTGCATTACCTAAAGTTGTACCAAATCCTCTTTCAAGAGGTTCTAGTTCAAATTTACCATAACTATTACTTTCTACATAGTCTGTAATTTTATAAATTGGTTTTTCAAAATTTAACATGTTAACACACTCCTTTTCTTTATCCACGTGGACGTTTTGGTGGACGACATCCGTTATGTGGTACAGGTGTTACATCTGTAATTGAGGCAATCTCAAGACCAGCGGTTTGTAATGAACGAATTGCTGTTTCACGTCCAGAACCTAATCCTTTAGCAAATACATCAACTTTTCTCATTCCCATATCGTAAGCAACTTTTCCTGCTGCTTCTGCAGACATACCTGCAGCAAATGGTGTTGATTTTTTACTTCCTTTGAATCCTAATGTTCCAGCAGAAGCCCAACTAATTGTATTTCCTTCTTTATCACAAATTGTAACAATTGTGTTATTGAAAGAAGTGTGAATATGAGCAGTACCTTCTGGTACATTCTTTTTAACTTTACGTTTTCTTGGTTTATAAGCCATACTATATAACCTCCTTTTTTAATAACTACTATTTTTTCTTATTAGCAATTGTTTTACCTTTACCCTTACGAGTTCTAGCATTTCTACTTGTTCTTTGTCCTCTTACAGGTAAACCTTTTTTATGACGAGTTCCTTGATAAGAGTTAATTTCCATTTTAGTTTTAATATTCATTGAAACTTCTCTTCTTAAGTCACCTTCAATTAAATATTTATCAACTTCATCACGAATACGACCAAGTTCATCATTGTCTAATTCGCCAGCTCTTTTATTGAAATCTATTTTTGCATCTGTAAGAATTTGTTGAGATAAACTTCTACCTATTCCATAGATGTATGTCATAGCTATTTCAATTCTCTTATTGTTTGGTATATCTACACCTTTAATACGTGCCATAAATAACCTCCTTAACCTTGTTTTTGTTTGTGCTTAGGATCTGTACAAATAATTCTAAGCTTTCCGTTACGTTTAATAACTTTACAGTTTTTGCAAATCTTTTTTACTGATGATCTTACTTTCATACTTTTCCCTCCTAATTTGATAGGTTACTCACGTCTTTATATATAAAATGTAACTAACCTTTTAAAATGCAACTGAATATCAGTCGGATTTTAAGAGAAACGTGAGTATTGTTACATCTTTCTCCAAGTAATACGTCCTTTTGTTAAGTCATATTCAGATAACTCTAAAGTTACTGTATCACCTGGTAATATACGAATATAGTTTAAACGAAGTTTACCTGATACATGTCCAATAACAACATGTTTATTTTCAAGTTCAACTCTAAATTGACCTCCAGGTAAAACATCTAAAACTTTACCTTCTACTTCTATAGCAGAAGATTTACTTGCCTTTTCTACTTGTGGTTTTTTCTTATTTACAGGTTTCTTTGCCATAATATCACCTCTTTGTCAAAATTTCATATCCATCTTTTGTCACTAAAACAGTATGTTCAAAATGTGCAGATGGTAATCCGTCGGCAGTAATAACTGTCCAATCATCATCTAACATATAAACATGTTCAGTTCCTAAATTTAGCATAGGCTCAACAGCTAATACCATACCAGCTTTTAATTCTGGGCCAGTACCAAATCTACCATAGTTTGGAACATCAGGTTCTTCATGAACGCTACTACCAACACCATGTCCTACTAATTCTTTTACTACGCCAAGCTTATGCTTTTTAGCATAACTTTCAACCTTGAAACCAATATCACCGACATGAGCACCTTCCTTAATTGCAGAAAGTCCCTCAAATAGTGCTTTTTCTGTGTCTATTAATAATGTTTGTTTTTTTGAATCAATCTTTCCAACTGGATAAGTCCAAGCCGAATCGCCATGATATCCTTTATAACAAGCTCCTATATCAATAGATACTATATCACCATTTCTTAATTTACGGTCTCCTGGAATTCCGTGAACTACTTCATCATTAACTGAAACGCAAACAGAAGCAGGAAAACCGTATAAATTTAAGAAAGAAGGAGTAGCGTCACGAGAAATAATATAGTCGTAAGCTAACTTATCTAGCTCCTTTGTTGTAATACCTGGCTTAATAAAAGGTTTTAAGTAATTATGTGTATCGCCTACTATAGAACCAGCAATTCTTAAAAGTTCTATTTCATAATCTGATTTAATTGAAATCATTGTAATGGATCCAATTCTTCTTCTATTTTATTGAATACTTCTTCAGTTTTGAAAGAAGCATCAATGCTCTTAAGAAGACCTTTCTCTTGATAAAAGTGAATCAATGGTTCTGTTTCATCTAAATAAGTTTGATATCTTGAAGCAAAAGTATCTTCATTATCATCTTCTCTTCTTGTTAATGGAACACCACAATCATCACAAGTTTCTTCGTTAATTGGTTTTTCTAAATCAATCATTGTATTATATATTCTTCCACAACTTTTACAAGTTCTTCTTCCTACAATACGCTTCAAAGCTTCATCTCTTGATATAGAAAGGTATAAAACTTTATCTATAGATTGATTTAATTCTTTAAGCAATTCTTCAAATTTAATGGCTTGTGTTAGATTTCTTGGAAATCCATCTAAAACAACACCATAAGTATTTGAAGATATAAATTCTTTTTTTATTAGTTCTAATATAATTTCATCACTAACTAATTTGCCAGAAGACATAATTTCTCTAATTTGATTTGATATAGCATCATTAGAATTTAATGAAGCTCTAAGTAAATCCCCAGTAGAAATATGCTTTAAATGATACTTATCAACTATTCTAGCAGATTGAGTACCTTTTCCAGCAGCTGGAGGTGCAAGTAAAATAATATTCATTATCTTCTTCTACCTCTTCTTTTAGTTTGATAGTTACGAGTAACTAATTCACTTTCAATTTGTTTATATGTTTCAAGAGCAACACCAACTACGATAAGTAATCCTGTTCCTCCAATACTAACGCTTGTAGATAAATTAGATACTGCACCAAATATAATTGGAATACAAGCTATGATAGCAAGTGAGATTGCACCAAAAGTTGTAATTCTCTTTAATATTTTTGATATATATTTTTCTGTTTCTTCACCAGGTCTAATACCAGGTATGAAACCACCGTTTTGATTTAAGTTTTCTGCCAATTCTTTTGGTTTTAATTGTAAGAATGTATAGAAGTATGCAAATACAAATATACATACAACATAAATAATAAAACCTGTTACTGTTGAAGTAGTAAGCCAATTATTAACAAATAAAGTAAATGCATCATTATTTATAACTTTAGCTAAAATCGTTGGTATTGATAATAGCATTGAAGCAAAAATAACAGGCATAACACTAGATGAATTTAATTTAAATGGAATATAACTTTGTTGTTTTCCATAAATACTAGCTGATTTATTTGCATATTGAATTGGAATTCTTCTTTCAGCTGTTTCAACAAATACAATTCCTACTAAAATAGCTACATACAATAATACAAAGAGTAAAAATTTAGCTATTCCTAAAAAAGTAGTTTGTACTGTTGTTGTTATTACTAATTCATTCCATAAAGACATAAACATTGTAGGTAATGTAGCAATAATACCTGCCATAATAATAACAGAAGTACCATTACCAATTCCTTTTTGAGTAATTTGATCAGCCATCCATAATACTAAAGCAGTACCTGCTGTAAGTATTAATGCATAAGTCATATAATCAATTACAGTACCATTTTGTACAAACATAAATGAATACATATAACCTTGAATAAATGCTAATACAATTCCCAAATAACGAGTTATTTTATTTAACTTTGTTCTTCCTGTTTGTCCTTGTTTTCCAAGTTCTGAAAAATATGGAATTATATCCATTTGTAATAAAGATACAATAATGGATGCACTAATATATGGTGATACACCTAGCGCAAATATAGAAAATTGTGCTAAGGCACCTCCACCCATAACATTTAATAATTCTAGAAAACCTAAACTACTTGTACCAAGAGATTCTTGGTTAAGACCTGGAACTACAATAGTAGTTCCTAGTTTGAAAATAAATAGAACAACAAATGTGAAATAAATCTTTTTTCTTAAATCCTTGTTAGCGGGATTAAATATTTGCTTAATATTGGCAAACATTTTAGATCACCTCTGCTTTTCCACCTAATTTTTCAATTTCTTCTTTAGCAGTTTTTGAAAAAGCATTTGCTTTAACTACTAATTTCTTTTCTAATTTTCCTTGTCCAAGTACTTTTACACCATCTAATTGGTTTTTTAAAATTCCCATTTCTTTTAACATTTCTGGAGTAATTTCAGTACCATTTTCAAATTTATTTAAATCACTTAAATTGATTGTAGCATATTCAGTTTTGAACATAGCATTTGAAAAGCCACGTTTTCCAACTCTTCTATATAGTGGAGTTTGACCACCTTCAAACCATAAATGTACTCCTCCACCACTTCTTGCGTTTTGGCCTTTTTCACCTTTACCAGAAGTTTTTCCAGTTCCAGATCCAACACCACGACCAAGACGTTTACGGGCTTTTGTAGCACCATAGTTAGGACTCATTGTATTTAACTTCATACTAGATCTCCTCTACTTTCTTACCACGTAACTTAGCTACTTCTTCTTTTGTTTTTTGTGCCTTTAATGCTTTAAGTGTAGCATAAGCCATATTAATTTTTGTGTTTGAACCAAGTGATTTAGATATAATATCTTTAACGCCTGCTAATTCTAAGACGCTACGAACAGGTCCACCAGCTTTAATACCAGTACCTTCGCAAGCAGGTTTCAAAATAACTCTACTAGCACTTTGTACACCGATAGCTTCATGTGGAATTGTTCTTTCTTCAAATAATGAAACTTTAACAACATTCTTTTGAGCTGCTTCAAGTGCTTTTTTGATTGCATCTTGAGTTTCATTTGCTTTACCAGTTCCAATACCAACTTTTCCTTTTCTATCACCTACAACAACTGTGGCAGAGAAACGGAAATGACGACCACCTTTTGTTACTTTTGTAACGCGACTAAGACTGATAACTTCGTCATCATATAATTTAACTTTCTTTGGACGTGGTTCTCTTTTTCTTTCTTCCATTGTTACCCTCCTTAGAATTTTAATCCATTTTCGCGTGCAGCTTCAGCTAAAGCTTTTACACGACCATGATATAGGTATCCACCTCTATCAAAAACAACTGTTTCAATTTTTGCTTCCTTAGCTCTTTTAGCAATTAATTCTCCAACTTTTGTAGCAGCTTCAATATTACCACCATTTTGAAGTTTTAATTCCTTATCGATTGAAGAAGCACTTACTAATGTTTTTCCTGCTTCATCATCAATGATTTGAGCAAAGATGTTTCCGTTTGATCTAAACACATTTAATCTTGGTGTAGAAGAAGTACCATTTATAGTTTTTCTTACACGTTCATGTCTAGCTTGACGTACTTCATTACGAGCTACTTTTTTAATCATAAGTATTTCTCTCCTTTACTAATTAAGCTGCTTTCTTTCCTTCTTTACGGCGAATGAATTCACCAGAATAACGAATTCCTTTTCCCTTATAAGGTTCAGGTTTTCTTATTTTTCTTATTTCAGCAGCAAATTCTCCAACAAGTGCTTTATCAATACCAGTAATAACTAATTCTGTATTACTTGGGCTTTCAACAGATAAACCTTGTGGTACTATTACTTCAACAGGGTGAGAATAACCAGCACTTACAACAACTTTGTTACCTTGTGCATTAAAACGATATCCAACACCAACTATTTCTAATTTCTTTGAATAACCTTTAGTTACTCCGATAATCATATTTTCAATATTACTATTTGCAGTTCCATGAAATCTTTTGATATCATCATTTTCACGAGTTAAAGTTAATTCATTTCCTTCAACTTTAACAGTAATACCTTCGTTGATTTTTGTAGAAAGTTCACCTTTAGGACCTTTTACTGTAACAACGCTATCTAGAACAGAAACTGTAACATTTTCAGGTATTGTAAGTATTCTATTACCAATACGACTCATAAAAATCCTCCTTTACTTTCTACCAAATATAAGCTAAAACTTCTCCACCAAGTGATGCTTCTCTTGCTTGTTTGTCAGTCATTACACCTTTAGATGTAGAAACAACAGCAATACCAAGTCCATTTAATACTCTTGGAAGTTCATTTGCTTTTGCATAAACACGTAAACCTGGTTTTGAAATTCTCTTTAAACCAGTAATAACACGTTCTTTGTTATCACCGTATTTTAAACTTAAAACGATTATATTTTGAATATTATTTTTCTTAATTTTATATCCACTTATAAATCCTTCTTCTTTTAATATACGAGCGATTTCTTCTTTTATTGTTGAAGCTGGAACTTCAACTTCTTTGTATTTCATTTGATTCGCATTACGAATTCTTGTAAGCATATCTGCAATTGGATCTGACATACTCATACTAAATCCCTCCTTCTACCAACTAGATTTTTTCATTCCAGGTATTTGTCCTTTATAAGCTAGTTCACGGAAACATATACGGCAGATTCCGTATTTTTTAAGTACTGCATGAGGTCTACCACAACGGTTACATCTTGTATATTCGCGTACTTTAAATTTTGGCGTTCTGCTAGCTTTTACTTTCATACTTTTCTTAGCCATAATTTCCTCCTAATCGTTACTTCTTAAAAGGCATTCCAAACCCTTTTAAAAGAGCTAAAGCTTCTTCGTTTGATTTTGCAGTAGTTACGAATACAATATCCATACCACGTACTTTAACAACATTATCAAATACTATTTCAGGGAAAATTAATTGTTCATTAAGACCTAAAGTATAGTTTCCACGTCCGTCAAATGCTTTTGTAGAAATTCCTCTAAAGTCTCTTACACGAGGTAAAGTGATTGATACAAGTTTGTCTAAGAAGTTATACATATTATCTCCTCTTAAAGTAACTTTGCAACCAATTCCTTGACCTTCTCTTATTTTAAATCCAGCTATAGCTTTTTTAGCTTTTGTTATAACTGGTTTTTGTCCAGAAATAGCTTCTAGGTCTTGCATAGCTGCTTCTAACATTTTAGAGTTTCCAGCAGCATCACCAACACCCATATTGATAACGATTTTTTCTAATTTTGGTACTTGCATACCATTTTCATATTGGAATTGTTCTTTTAAACTAGGCACGATTTTTTCATCATACATTTCTTTTAGGCGGTTCATATTTTACCCTCCTTCCAATTAGTCAAGAATTTCGCCTGATTTTTTAGCGACTCTTACTTTATTTCCTTTTTTATCTGTTGTATGTCCAATTCTAGTTCTTTTCTTTGACTTAGGATCAAGTATCATAACATTTGAAGCTTGAATTGGAGCTTCCATATCTACAATACTTCCTGCAGTTTGACCATTAGGTTTAACATGTTTTTTTATCATGTTAACGCCTTCTACAACTACTTTTCCTTCAGAACGTAAAGTTTTAATTATTTTACCTTCTTTACCCTTATCTTTACCAGAAATAACAACAACTTTATCTCCTGTTTTAAAGTTCATGTTTTCTCCTCCTCAAGGCCTTATAACACTTCTTTTGCAAGTGATACAATCTTCATAAAATCTTTTTCACGTAATTCACGTGCTACTGGTCCAAATACACGAGTTCCTACTGGACTCTTATCATCTTTAATGATAACACAAGCATTATCATCAAACTTAATATAAGATCCATCATCTCTTCTTAGACCAAATTTGCTTCTAACTATTACAGCTTTGTATACTTTACCTTTTACAGCTGCTCCATTAGGAAGCGCTTTTTTTACAGTAACTACTACTGTATCCCCAATATTGCCATATTTTCTAGTACTTCCACCTAGTACACGAATAACAGAAACTTCACGTGCACCAGAGTTGTCAGCAACTTTAAGACGGCTTTCTTGTTGAATCATATAGGTCCTCCTTTATTATTATAGAATAATTGCTTTTTCTACGATTTCTACTAAACGGAAGTTCTTAGTTTTTGATAAAGGTCTAGTTTCAACTATACGAACTATATCTCCAACTTTAGCTTCGTTCTTTTCATCATGAGCAGCATATTTTTTTGAGTATTTTACTCTTTTTCCATATAGTGGATCTTTTCTGTAAGTTTCTACTAATACTGTAATTGTTTTATCACATTTAGTACTTACAACTTTTCCAACTAATTCACGTTTAACTGTTTTTTCCATTAGTTTGCCTCCCCGTTTAGTTCACGTTCTTTTAAAACTGTTTTCATACGTGCAACTAACTTTCTAAGTTCTCTAATTCTAGAAGGTTTTTCTAAATTACCAGTTGCTTGGCGAAAACGTAAATTGAATAATTCTTCACCATACTCATCAATTTTTTTATTAATTTCTTCATTAGATAATTTTCTGATTTCTTCCATTTTCACGTTTATTCACCATCCCTTTTAACAAATTTACATTTGATTGGAAGTTTATGCATCGCAAGTCTTAAAGCTTCACGAGCAACTGCCTCATCAACTCCTCCAACTTCAAACATAATTTTTCCTTCTTTAACAACAGCAACCCATTTTTCTGGTTGACCTTTACCTTTACCCATACGAGTTTCTAGAGGTATTTTAGTTAATGATAAGTGTGGGAAAATATTTAACCATACTTTTCCTCCACGTTTCATATAACGAGTCATAGCTACACGAGCTGCTTCTATTTGATTTTGAGTAATCCAAGCTCCTTCTAAAGCTTGAAGTCCATATTCACCGAAGTGAAGTTCTGTATTACCCTTTGATTTTCCATCATAACGTAAACGATGTGGTCTACGATATTTAGTTCTCTTTGGTATTACTGCCATTTTCGTTACCTCCTTTTTCTTTTGAGGCAAGGATTTCTCCTTTATAAATCCATACTTTTACACCAATCTTACCATAAGTAGTATCAGCTTCTTTATGAGCATAATCAACATCAGCTCTTAAAGTATGAAGTGGAACATTACCTTCTACATAGTGTTCAGTTCTTGCCATATCAGCTCCACCTAAACGACCAGATACAGAAGTTTTTATTCCTTTAGCTCCCGCTTTCATTGCATTTCTAATAGCTCTTTTTTGAGCAATTCTAAATGATACACGGTTTTCAATTTGATGTGCGATGTTTTCAGCAACTAAAGCAGCATCAACATCTGGTTTCTTAATTTCTTTAATTGAAATTTGAACATCTTCGTTAACTAACTTAGAAAGTTCTTTCTTTAATTTTTCAATTTCTTCTCCACCATGTCCAATAACAACACCTGGTTTTGCAGAATTAATAATTACATCAGTTTTTCCGTTTGCTCTTTCAATAAGAATACTAGAAACAGCGGCATCTTTTAATTTCTTTTCCAAATATCTTCTTATTTGGACATCATTGTTTAAGTATTTAGCAAAATCTTTATTATCAGCATACCATTTTGATTGCCAAGTTTTATTAATACCAAGTCTTAAACCTATAGGACTAACTTTTTGACCCACGCTATTTTCCTCCTTACTTATTGTCACTAACAACGATTGTTATATGACTTGTTCTTCTTTTAATTGGATCGATATGACCTCTTGATCCAAATTTAAATCTTTTCATAGTTTGACCTTCATTAACGAATGCTTCACTAACAACTAAATCTTCTTTTTTAAGATTTAAATTGTTTTCTGCATTTGCTACTGCTGAAGTTAAAACTTTTCTAATTACTCTTGCAGATTCTTTGTTTAAATTAGCTAAAATTTTATCTGCTTCGCTTACGCTTTTACCACGTACTAAATCTATTACTAGACGAGTTTTACGAGGAGCGATTCTTACTCCTTTTGCAATTGCTCTTGCTTCCATCTAAATCCTCCTTCTAAGGTCTATTTTTTTCCTTTGTCGTCGCCATGACCACCGAATTTACGTGTTAAAGCAAATTCGCCTAATTTATGTCCAACCATATCTTCAGTTACATAAACTGGAACAAATTCTTTTCCATTATGAACTGCGAATGTATGACCTACAAAATTAGGGAAAATTGTAGAACGGCGAGACCAAGTTTTAATAACTTCTTTTTTTCCTGATTCGTTTACTTTTTCAACCTTATTCATTAAGTGTTTATCAATGAATGGTCCTTTTTTTAAACTTCTTGCCATTTAATTCATCCTTTCCTACTTAGAATTACGACGACGAACAATTAGTTTATTAGAACTTTTCTTGTTCTTACGTGTTTTATGTCCAAGTGCTGGTTTACCCCAAGGAGTAACTGGTCCTTTACGTCCGATTGGCGCACGACCTTCACCACCACCATGTGGGTGATCGTTAGGGTTCATAACTGAACCACGAACTGTAGGTCTAATACCCATATGTCTTTTACGACCAGCTTTTCCTAAGTTAACTAATTCATGATCAGCATTTCCAACTTCACCTATTGTAGCTCTACAAGTGCTTAGAACTTTACGAACTTCACCACTTGTTAAGCGAAGTAATGTATATCTTCCTTCACGTCCAAGAATTTGAACTGAAGAACCAGCTGAACGAGCCATTTGGCCACCTTTTCCAGCTTTAAGTTCAATATTATGAACCATAGTACCTTCTGGAATATTAGCAAGTGGAAGTGAATTACCAACTTTGATATCAGCATTTTCGCCACTTTCTATTTTCATTCCAACTTCGATACCTTTTGGAGCTAAAATATATCTTTTTTCTCCATCTGCGTAAGTAATTAAAGCAATGTTTGCACTTCTGTTTGGATCATATTCAATTGCTGTAACAGTTCCGATAACACCATCTTTATCTCTTTTGAAATCTATAATACGGTATTTTCTCTTAGCTCCACCACCTTGGTGTCTAACTGTAATTCTACCAGTATTATTTCTTCCTCCATTTTTCTTTAAAGTTACAACTAATGATTTTTCCGGAGTAGTCTTTGTGATTTCTTCATTCACTAAGGTAGTCATACCACGTCTACCATTTGTAGTTGGTTTATAACTTTTTATAGCCATAATTTTTCCTCCTTATTAGTTAAGTTCGATTGAACTTCCTTCTTTTAATCTAACAATTGCTTTTTTTACTCTGTTAGTCTTTCCAACATAACGACCAACTCTTTTTTTCTTAGGTTTAACGTTAACAGTATTTACGCTTTCTACTTTAACGTTGAATAATGTTTCTACTGCTTGTTTGATTTGAGTTTTATTTGCTTTAGTATCAACTTTGAAAGTAATTACATTGTTTTCAGCTAAAGCAGCACTTTTCTCAGTAATGATTGGTGCTTTTATAACATTTCTCATTGATTCTTTCATTAAACAAGCACCTCCTCTATTTTCTTAACAGCATCTGTTGTAATAATCATGTTATCTGCATTTATTATGTCATAAACATTGATTTCATCAGATGTAAGTAAGATTATATTTTCTAAATTGCGAGTTGCAAGTACAGTGTTTTCATTTAATTCATCAACTACAACTATAATTTTATCTGTAGCTTTTAAATTGTTTAAAACTTGTACAGCATCTTTTGTTTTTGAACTTTCAAGATTGAAGTTTTCAACAATAATCATAGCATCCTCAATAACTTTGTAAGATAAAGCTGATTTTAAAGCTAATCTTCTTTCTTTTCTGTTCATTTTCTTATCGTAGCTTCTTGGATGTGGTCCAAATACTACACCACCTTTGATCCAATGTGGAGCACGTGTACTACCTTGACGAGCACGTCCTGTTCCTTTTTGTCTCCAAGGTTTTCTTCCCCCACCACTAACTTCTGAACGAGTTTTTGTATCGTGAGTTCCTTGTCTTTCTGAATTTCTAGCTAATGTGATAGCGTCATATAAAACAGCATCATTTGGAGTAATTCCAAATACTTCTTCTTTTAAAGTAATATCGCTTACTTTTTCACCTTTAAGGTTTAATACTGATAATTTTTTCATCTGATATTACCTCCTAATTTTCTGTGCTTTCTGTTGTTTCTACTGTTTCAACATTTTCTGCTTCTTTTACTTCTTCTACAACATAGCTATTTAATTTTTCAGTTTCTCTTATTTTTTCTGGATTTTTAACTGCAGTTTTAATAACCACAAGTCCTTTCTTAGGTCCTGGAACATTTCCTTTTACTAATAAGTATCCATTTTCGATGTCAACTTTAACGATTTCAAGATTTTGAATTGTTACAGTTTCAACGCCCATATGTCCTGGTAATGCTTTACCTTTAAATACACGCATTGGTCTCATTGTTCCCATTGAACCAGGTCTTCTATGATAATGTGAACCATGTCCCATAGGTCCTCTTGATTGTCCATGTCTCTTAATAACGCCTTGGAAACCTTTACCTTTGCTTGTTCCTGTTACATCTACAACTTCACCAGCTGTAAAAATGTCAGCATTGATTTCTTGTCCTAAGACATAATTTTCTACATCAACGCCTCTAATTTCTTTAAAGAAGCGCTTAGGTGTAGTGTTTGCTTTAGCAGTGATTCCGCTTGAGCTTTTTGTCGCTAGCTTTTCTCTCTTTGTACCAAAACCTAGTTGAATTGCTTCGTATCCATCATTTTCTTTTGTCTTAACTTGAGTAACAACGTTAGGTTCAATTTCAATGATAGTTACAGGAATTAATTTACCAGATTCTGTAAATACTTGAGTCATATCGCCTTTACGACCTAAGATTCCTTTCATACTTTTCCTCCTTAAATTACTTATTAATTTTTATTTCAACGCCACTTGGAATATCTAAACGTTGTAACGCTTCGATTGTTTCCTTACTTGGATCGCTGATAACAATAAGTCTCTTGTGTGTTCTTTTTTCGAATTGTTCACGTGAATCTTTGTATTTGTGAACAGCTCTTAAAATTGTGATTTTTTCAACTTCGGTTGGAAGTGGAATTGGTCCACTAACTTCTCCACCAGTTCTCTTCACAGTTTCAACAATTTTAGCACATGCAGTATCTAAACTTTTGTGTTCAAATGCTCTTAATTTAATGCTTAATTTTGTTTTAGACATATTATTAGCCTCCCTTCGCCTATATCTGGTATAGACTTGCTCCGTGTGAAAACCCGAAAAATAGTTAATTTAAATAAACAACTTAACCTGGTGTTTCGACAACCTCACACATCTTCGCATGCCACACACTCAAAATTATACTAGAAGAAAGCAATAAATGCAAGTATTTTAATAATTTTTTTGAAATTTTATAAATTGCTTTTTGTTTTTGTGGTTTTAGTTTATAATTGATATGGTGATATTATGAGAATACTTATAACTGGCGGATCTTCTGGTATAGGGGCAGCATTCGCTAAAGCATTAGATAATAAAGAAAATGAGTTGTTTTTAGTAGCAAGAGATATAGAAAAATTAAACGATATTAAAAATCAGTTGAATACAAAAGTAACTATTATTCAAAAAGATTTATCAAATATGAATGATTGTTATGAACTATATAAAGAAGTAAAAGATATAGATTTTTTAATAAATAGTGCTGGATTTGGATTACATGGACCATTTCTTGAAAATGATACTGAAAAGCAATTAGAAATGGTAGATCTAAATATTAAAGCAACTCAATTATTAACAAAACTATTTTTAACAGATATGGTTAAGAAAGATAGTGGATATATATTAAACATAGCATCAACAGCAGCTTTCTCTCCAGGACCATTAATGGCAGCATATTTTGCATCAAAAGCTTATGTATTAAGATTAACCGAAGCTATATATGAAGAATTGAAAAAGCAAAATAGCAATGTTTATATTGGTTGTTTGTGTCCAGGTCCAGTCAATACAAGTTTTAACGATAAACTAGGCGTTGAATTTAAAAAGGCACAAAATAGTGACGATTTAGTTAAATATACTTTAAAGCAAATAAAAAAGAAAAAATTAGTTATAATTCCAACATTCAATCATAAATCAAATGCTTTCTTCAACAAATTTGTTCCATTAAAAATATTATTAAATGCTAATTATAACGTACAAATTAAAAAGATAGAAAGAAAAAACAGATCAAAATGATCTGTTTTATTTATGTAAATATAACATTGCACTTATTCCAAGCAAAACTATTCCTAAGCCAGCTAAGAAAAAACTAAACTCCACCCACAAAACTATGGCTAATAATATCAATATTAATGCTAATATTATTAAAAGTTTTATCTTTTTAATTTTATCCATACTATTCCTCTGGCGTTGACGAAGTCAAACTAATATCAAAAACATGTCCAGGTTTTCTTTTTTCAGGTGGAAGTGGAGTTAAACAACGTTCAGTCCAATGACGAATCAAATAATCTCTAGTATCGTTTGGAACCGGAAGCATTGTATCCTCAAAAGGAGTAAGAACTGCAGGAAACATTTTAGCTTTTTCATATCTTAATGGTGTCATAGGATTTCTATATGTCCAAGTTAAATCATCACCTATATATTTTGAACCATTGAATATTTTTCCATATAGTTTTGCATTAAATCTATATAACCACTTTAATGGAATAGGATTTAATTTTAAATTTTCAAAAAATATGATAACAGGCATCAAAACACTATTACACAACCTTAAAGGTAAATCTAGTATTGTTGATTTTGCCATGTAATCATATATAAATACATCTATAAAAATACCATTACAATCATCACATCTATTAGGAAGTAACTTATTAACTTCTTTTATATAAGTATTCTTTTTTCTGATCTTCATATAAGGCCAAGTAACATCATATTTTTTATTTTTCTCAAAGCAATGAAATGTGTATTTTTCTTTGTCTAAATCTTTTTCTAAAGCTTTAATAAATTTTTTATAATCTTTTCGCATCATCGCAATATCCAAGTCATCATCCCATGGAATAAAGCCCTTATATAAATAAGCTCCTAAAGTAGAGCCACCAGTCAAACAATACTCTATGTTATTATCTCTACATATCTTATCAATATCTTTCATCATTTCTAATAATGCAAGTTGAACATCGCGTACCATTATCTTAGTTCCATCTTTTTTCTCTTTTAATAAAAATTCTCCAAATTCCTCTCTTGAATACATATCATCACCATTACATTTCATTATCAATTGTTAACAAAGCTTGGAAAATCTCAACATCAACAGGTGTTGTAATCTTCATATTTTTTTCAGATCCAACTGAAAAATGAATTTTTTCACCCAAACGCATCATCAAATCACAAGTTGCAACTGTTTTTTCTATATTCCTTTTTGCCGCTTCTTCATGAGCCCATAACATTTTTCCAAGTGGAAAAGTATGAGGTGTCTGAGTTCTTTTAAGTTCTTCTCTGTTTAAAAATTCAACAGAATCTTCATTGTTATCTGATTTTACAATTACCTCATTACATGGCACAACTGCAACAGCATTACCCTTCTCACGGCAAGTAACTATAGAATCAGAAATTATCTCATCACTAATTAATGCTCTATTACCATCATGAACAAGCACTAAATCATCTTTTGAACAGGTTTTAGCCAATTCATCAAGTGCCAATTTAATCGATAACTGACCATTATCACCTATTCCACCATCAATTATCCATTTTACTTTAGTTATTTTATATTGCTTAACATATGCCCACATAATTTGTTCCCAACCACGTAAACATGGAATAATAATAGCATCAATGTTAGGATGATTTTGAAAAGCCTCTAAAGTATATATAATTAATGGTTTGTTTTTTATTGGCATAAATTGCTTAGGTACTTCTTGTTTCATTCTTGAACCTCTACCAGCAGCAGTTACAAGTGCTATATTCATGAAAATCCCTCCATAGTAATTATAACACATTACGCAAAAAAAGTAAGTATAAACTTACTTTTTAAATTAATCCTTTACAAATGGAATTAAAGCCATATGACGTGCATTTTTAATTTCTTTTGCTATATATCTTTGATGTTCTGCACAATTACCTGTAACTCTACGTGGTAAAATTTTACCTCTATCTGCACTGATATACTTTTTTATAGTTTCTACATCTTTGTAGTTAACATCTTTTCCAGCGCACATTTGGCAAACTTTCTTTTTTCTTCTAAATTCAGCCATGATTATCCTCCTTTTTTAGTCTAAGAAGTTATCATCTATTGAAACGCTATCACCAAAGTCTGCAAAAGGATCATTTTCCACATTAACACTTGGTTCTGCATTATATGGAGTATCTTGGTAATCATAAGGTGATGCATTATCAACATTTGATTGCCCTCTGCTTTGACTTTGACCTCTTGTTTCCAAAAATTGAACAGAATCTGTTACAACATCAGTTGTATATCTTCTATTTCCATCTTTATCGTCATAACTTCCTGTTTGAATTCTTCCTTCCACAGAAACTAAACTACCTTTATCTAGATAATTACAAACATTTTCAGCCTGTTTTCTCCAGATAATTATATTAATAAAGTCTGTTTCTCTTTGTCCATTTGCTCCTGTAAAAGCACGATTTACTGCTAAAGAAAATCTAGCAAATGGAACATTTGAACCTGTATATCTTAATTCAGGTTTTGCTGTTAATCTTCCTATTAACATTACTCGGTTCATATTAATACCTCACTTTTATTTTTCAATTCTCTTAACTAAATGACGAATTACATCAGAACTAATTAATGCTAAACGATCAAATTCTGATACAGCTTTATCATCTTCAGATTCGATTTCAAAAAGGAAATAATAACCGCTTTTAAATTTTTTTATTTCATAAGCTAATTCTTTTTGACCTAAATCTTTTGCTTCGTTAATTTTAGCTCCATTTGAAGTTAGAGTTTTTGAAAAGTTTTCAAAAACCTTTTTAACATCTTCTTCACTTAGAGTAGGTTTAACGATAAACATAATTTCATAAGTTCTCATTCCTACACCTCCTTTTGGTCTTCTGGCTTGTTTCCAAGCAAGGAGTAATTAAATACTCACAAGAGATTATAACAAAAAAGATTTACATTGTAAACCCTTTTAAATATTATTTTGTAACATTAAATCTAAATAAACATATATCCCCATCTTGCATTATATATTCTTTTCCTTCAAGTCTTAACTTTCCAGCTTCTTTTACAGCTTTATCTGTTCCATATTTTTCTAAATCTTCAAAACTTGTAACTTCTGCCTTTATAAAACCTTTTTCAAAGTCAGTATGAATTATTCCAGCACACTCTGGGGCCTTCATTCCTTTTTTAAATGTCCACGCTTTACATTCATCAGTACCAGCAGTAAAGAATGTTGCCAAACCTAGTAGATTATAGGTAGCTTTTATTAGTTTATCAAGGCCACTTTCTTTGATACCTAGATCTTGTAAAAATAATAATTTATCATCATCATTTAATTCACTTAATTCTGATTCTATTTTTGCACATACAACAACAACCGAAGAACCTTCACTTGATGCATAGTTTCTAACTTCTTCAACATATTTATTTCCATCAGATAAAAGATCTTCTTCGCTGACATTAGCCATGTATATGATTGGTTTTATTGTTAGAAAATGAAAGTTTTTGATTAATTTTTGTTCTTCTTCATTCAATTCTAGTTTTCGAAGAGGTATATTTTGTTCTAATGAAGTTTTTGCTTTTTCTAGTAATTCTGATTCCATCTTAGATTCTTTATCTTTTGACATACTAGCCTTTTTACCAATTTTGCCTAAACGATTATTAACGACTTCTAAATCAGCCAACATTAACTCTACATTAATAATTTCAATATCTCTTATAGGATCAACAGCACCCTCTACATGTATAATATTAGAATCATCAAAACATCTAACTACTTCAACAATCGCATCTACTTCTCGAATATGGGATAAAAATTGATTACCCAATCCTTCCCCATTTGAAGCTCCTTTTACAAGCCCAGCAATATCTGTAAACTCATATGATGTTGGAACTATTCTCTCTGGCATATATAAATTTTCTAAAAATTCTAATCTCTTATCTGGCACTACTACAACACCAACATTTGGATCTATAGTAGCAAAAGGATAATTTGCTGCCAATATGTTTTTCTTTGTTATCGCATTAAATAATGTTGATTTACCAACATTTGGTAACCCAACTATTCCTGCTGTTAAACTCATAATATCACTCATTTCTTGAATTAGTATAAACCAAAAAGCAAGCATAATCAATACTTGCTTTTAATCTTTTAATTGGATAGAAAATTTAGACTTAATTAAATCAACAATTGGATAAATATAGCCCAAAATATTTCCAATTATCATCATATATATTCCTGGTCCCCACGAAAACATACTTTCATAAAAAGCACAATCATCATACATGGATGACTTATTAATCATTAAGTACGCCAAAAGAACTGTGGAGATAAGTAATGGACAAATACCATACTTTGCCTCACCTAACAATATAAATATAATTGCCGCTACTGATGCAAATATTATATATTTTCCTTCATAGGATGCAAATATAAAAGTTTTCGAATATTCAATAGTATCAGATGCGATTTTAACAAAAGGAATTAAATTTCCAATAATTAATAAAAGACACCCAAATATGCTTATTATAGCTATTATTTGTTTTTTATCTATCATAATGTTGGAAATACTCCAGGTCCTATTGGGAAGCCAATTAAAAACCATAGTGAAACAAATACTATCCAGAAAAGTGCGACAATCAATATAACTGGTAACATTAATTTAAAAGTATTTAATATATTAATCTGTTTTTTGTCATCAACATTATACTTTTGTAAGAAAGCTATTGTAACAATAAAATATACAAATAATGGAGATATTATTTTTCCTATTGAATCTGCTGTTTCAAATACAAATTGAGTAAATTGTGGAGCAATATTTGAACGCATGAATAATGGAACAACAATTGGAGAAGCTAATTTCCATTTTGTATATGTATCTGGAATAAGTATTGACATAATAATTACTATTAGCATAAATGTAACAATTAACAATATTCCAGAAAATTGTAAGTTACTCATAAATGAAATTAAGTTTGCAGCAACTACCTCACCTATATTTGTCCAATCCAAAATACTAATTAATTGAGACATAAAAAACATTAAAACAAATAATAAACCTAAGTTTTCAAAGTTTTTTGATAAACCTAAGCTATATTCGCTACTGTTTTTTATATTTTTCGATAACTTACCATAGACAAATCCAGAAATCATCATGACAAAAGAGATTATTACGACAATTCCTTCTCTAAATGGGGCATCTTCACCAAATAATTTGGCTATATAAACATCTTTGCTCTTATCTAATAAGATACCAGCAAAAGGCAAATCAATATCCATTATCATATATATAACTAATAGTAAAGAAATAATACTAATTATAACTGATAAAGAAAAACCTTTTTTTGTATCATTAAATTCTTCTTCATTTTTAAATTTCAATGGGAATTTAGGAAGTAAAAATCTTGTTATTGCTACATACAAAACAAATGACAGAACTATTGTTGAAACTATCATTATATATGAAGTTGATGTTAAACTATAAGAAAAACTAGGGTCAACATCAACAACTGCTGCTGCTTCTGTTAAAACAGCTAAATTGTAATTATCATAATTGAAAACTATTCCTGTACCATAACCTAAAGTAATTGATAAAAATGTAATCAGTATACCAAGTATAGGATTTTTATCCAAATACTTATAAATAACAGCTATTAAAGGTATCAAGAATGCATAACTATAACTTCCAATAAAACTTGAAATTAATGAAAATATAATTGTTAAATAAAGTATAATTCCAAATTTTATCTTTCTAAGTGGGGAAAAAAGAACTTTCAAAAATCCACTTTTTTCGCATATTCCTATACCAATTAGTGAAATTATCAATAAAACCAATGGCTGAAAATTCATGAAATTAGTAACTGAATTACCAATAACAAATCTTATTCCATCTTCACTAAAAATACTCTTTGTTTTAACTAAAGTATCTGCTAAAACACCATTAACTATACTAGTTCTATATCCTTGAAATCCAAGTATTTTTAATATGAAACTTAACACAGATACCAATACTATTAAAAATAATATCGTAGATACTGCTCCTCTAAGATTTTCCTTTTTCTTTTTATTCCTCTTCATAACAACCTCCTAATAGGTTAAGACTTTCTTAAGTTTTTTATTAAAATCTATGCGTGGAAGCAAAATAGTTCTTCCACATTTAAGACATTTAATTTTTATATCCGCACCTACTCTTGTAATCTCCCATTCATTTGTTCCACAAGGATGTTGCTTTTTCATAACGACAATACTCCCTAATTTATACTCATGCATTATGAATCACCACCTGATCAAATGGAATCTCAATATTTTTATCATCTAAACATTTTTTTACTTCTTTTAAAACATATCTTTCAACATCATACTGCATAGTTGGAAGAGATTCTGCTGTAATTCTAAAGTTAATACTTGAAGAATCAAAGGAAGTAATGCCTATACATTTAATATCACCAGATATCAATTTATTTTTTTTCTTCAAATCAACGCATAATTTATTAAGTATTTCAATAACATTATCTACATCTTCTTTATATGCAACAGGTATATTTATAACAGCTAAGGATTTTTCTAAGCTATAATTAATAACCTCTGTTATATTACGATTAGATATTATTTTTACTTCACCAGTGAAAGCTTTTATTTTAGTTGTACGAAGTCCTAAAGAGATTACTTCACCTTTAAAGTTTCCTATAGATACTATATCACCAACTGCATATTGGTCTTCTAAAATTATAGAACCTCCTGATAATATATCCTTTAAAATGTCTTGTATAGCTAATCCTGCTACCAATCCAACAACACCAAGTGATGTTATAAGTCCTGTAGTTTTAATACCAAAAATATTTAAAATAATTAGTATATCAATAACAACTATCAAATACTTTAATATATTATTTATCAAACTAACTATTGTTTTCATCTTTCTTTCATCTATACGACTAGATCTAATCTTAAATATTTTTCTAGTTATACTGGTAAGAATATGATAAAGAATAACCGAAACAACTACTATAAAAATAGGACCTAATATTTCTTTTTTTAAGATTGGTTCGTACATTTTATAAAAGTATTTCAAGATTCATCTACTCCTTTATATCTAAAGTTTCTAATATACGATTTAAATCAGCAGTACTTGTAAAATGTATTTCTATTTTTTTATCACTTATTTTTACTTTTGTGTCTAATTTGTCACGTAATAAATTCTCGACATATTTATATTCAGAAGAAACTGGATTTTCCTTCTTTACTATTTTATTTTTTTTCTCAACGTTAGGGTCACTACCTAAAGTTTCGGTTTGTCTAACAGATAAACCTTCATTAAAAATCTTATTGGCCATCTCACTCATTTCATCCTGATTTTCAAGTTTACTAATCATTCTAGCATGACCCATAGATATCTTCTTATTAACGACCATATCTTTTACATCTTCAGGAAGTCTTAATAGTCCTAAAATGTTAGTTACATGACTTCTAGATTTTCCAACTTTTTTAGATAATTCATCTTGTGTTAATCCAAGCTTATCTATCATTGCTTTATATGCTAAAGCCTCTTCTATTGCATTTAAATTTTCACGTTGAAGGTTTTCAAGTAAAGCAATTTCCATCATTTGCTCATCAGTAAAGTCTCTAACAATAGCTGGAATTGTTTCTAATCCAGCTAGCTTAGAAGCTCTATATCTTCTCTCACCTGCAATTATTTCATAACCTTTTATACTTTTCTTAACAATAATTGGTTGAAAAACTCCATGTTCTTTTATTGAAAGAGCAAGTTCTTGTAAACCTTGTTCATCAAATACTTTTCTTGGTTGATAAGGGTTAGGCCTTAACTCATCTAATGAAATAGTATGAACTTCATCATTCATAGTTCCTTCATATATTGTTTTTTCAAATGAATTTAAGTCCAAATTTTCAGTATTAAATAATTGTTCTAGTCCTCTACCCAACGCTCTTTTTTTATTTTCCATTTCTTTCAATCACTTCTTTCGCTAAGTTTAAATATGCTTGTGTTCCACGACTAGTAGAATCATAAGCTATTATTGGTTTTCCATGACTTGGAGATTCTGATAATTTTACAAGTCTAGGAATAATTGTATCATAAACTCTTTCCTTAAAGTAACTCTTTATATCTTCTACTACTTCTAATCCTAGATTAGTTCTTGCATCTAACATTGTCAACAAAACACCCTCAATGTCCAAAGAAGGATTCAAGTCTTTTTGAGCTAACATAATTGTGCTCAAAAGTTGCATTATACCTTCAAGTGCAAAAAACTCACACTGAACAGGTATAATTACAGAATCTGCTGCTGTCAAAGCATTCTTTGTTAAAATTCCAAGAGAAGGTGGACAATCAATGATTACATAATCGAACTTTTCTTTTGCTTTTTCCATTGGTTCTTTCAAACGTGCACCTGTTAAATAATTTGGATCCAATTTAGCACGTTCCATTAATTCATAATCAATACCAGCTAGATTTATTGTAGCAGGTATTACATATAAATTTTTGAATTTAGTCTTAATTATTACATCATTTAGTGAAGAATCACCTTTCATTAAATCGTAAACACTAATTTCATAATCTGTTTTACCAATTCCAACACCAGTAGTAGAGTTACCCTGAGGATCTAAGTCAACTAAAAGAACTTTTTTGCCTAATGCACCAAGTGATGCAGCTAGATTTATACATGATGTAGTTTTACCAACTCCGCCTTTTTGATTAACCATCGCTATTACTTTTCCCATAAGTCACCCTTCCAGTACTCTCATAACTAAATAATATTTTATCATAAACTGATATATAAATCTATGATTTATTAAAAAAAGAATTAATCTTCTAATTCTTTGATTAATTCTTCTTTAGTCATTTTATCATAATTTTCAATACCTTTTTCACGAGCTAAATCTTGTAATTCTTCCAATGTTAAATCTTGCATAGAAGCTTCTTTAAAATCGCTAGAATCTATTTCATTATCGTCATCAGGCATGCATCCATTTTCAACTAAATATTCAATCTGTTCTTTAGTCAAAGTTTCATGTTCTAATAAAGCATTAGCAATCAAATCTAATAATTTCTTATTATCTTTTATTATTTTTGTAGCCTTAGAATAACATTCATCTATAATCTTTCTCATTTCTTGATCTATTTCATAAGCAACTTGACTAGAAAAGTTACGACTTTTATTATAATCTCTTCCTAAGAAAACGCTTCCTTCTTGTGTTTCAAGTTGTAATAATCCCAATGAGGACATTCCATATTCAGTTACCATAGCACGAGCTATTTTAGTTGCTCTTTCTATATCATTTTGAGCACCAGTAGTAACTTCATCAAACATTATCTCTTCAGCTATTCTACCGCCTAAATAACCACATATTGACTCTAATAGTTCTGTCTTTGTTGATAAGAATGTTTCTTCCTTTGGTAACATCATATTATATCCACCGGCATTACCTCTAGGTATAATTGTTACCTTTTGAACAACATTAGCATGTTCTAATTTTATACCAATAACAGCATGGCCTGCCTCATGATATGCCACTATTCTCTTTTCTTTATCAGTATATTTTTTAGTTTTTTTAGCAGGTCCCATCATAACTCTATCATGAGCCTCATCTATTTCTGTCATAGAAATAGCATTCTTATTAGCACGTACGGCAAGCAATGCTGCCTCATTTAATAAGTTTTCAAGATCAGCACCACTAAATCCAACAGTTCTTTGAGCTATATTTTTTAAACTTACTGTTTTATCAAAAATTTTATTTTTAGCATGAACTGCAAGTATTTCTTCACGAGCCTTTGCATCAGGCAATCCTACTTGTACTTGACGGTCAAACCTTCCAGGTCTAAGTAATGCAGGGTCTAATACATCTGGTCTATTTGTTGCAGCCATAATTATTATTCCTTCGTTTTCTCCAAAACCGTCCATTTCAGTTAATAATTGGTTTAAAGTTTGCTCACGTTCATCATGACCTCCACCTAAACCAGCACCTCTTTGGCGACCAACCGCATCTATCTCATCGATAAATATTAAACATGGAGCATTATGTTTTGCCTGTTTAAACATATCACGTACACGTGATGCACCAACACCTACAAATAATTCCACAAAATCAGAACCACTTATAAAATAAAATGGAACATCAGCTTCACCAGCAACCGCTCTTGCAAGTAATGTTTTACCAGTTCCAGGAGGACCTACTAATAAAACACCTTTTGGAATACGAGCCCCAAGTCTTTGAAATTTTTTAGGATCCTTTAAGAAATCTATTAATTCTTTTACTTCTTCTTTTTCTTCAGTTAAACCAGCAACTTTATCAAAGTTAACTTTTCTAGCATCTTCATTAAGTCTAGCACGACTCTTACCAAAATCCATTGATTTATTTGCGTTATTCATCTGTCTAGTTACAAAGAAGAAACCAAAACCAACTATAATGATAAGTGGTAAAACATTTAATACAAATTGTAATAAAGTACTAGATGAAGGGTCAGCAACTGTATTTACAGTATAATTATATTTTTCTTGACCATTTAAAATTTTAGAGACAAACTCTTCAGCTAAAGGAGCTCTAAAGAAAAATGATTCTTTGTTTTTATAAGATTTTAAAGTACCTGTTATTTCATATACATTACCACTAACTCTAGGAGTTAATGTTACTTCTTTAACATTCTCTTTTTCCATTTCACTCATAAACTCATCATAAGTTATAAAATTAACTTTTTTATTCATAGCAGAAACGAAATATAAAATGCCAATCATGATAATTCCTATCAAAACATATGACATTACTGTTCTTTTTAGTGTCTTTTTATTCATTTGCATCTCTCCCATCAGTAATACGTTAGTATTATATCACAATTACAATCTTTTTCAATATCAAATTTAGATTTCTTAAGACCGGGTAGCCAAAGTATATTATCATTATTATCTACCAAAATAGGCCAACTATCTCTTAAGTTTTTTGGAATCTTCATATCAGTAAAAATGTCATTTATCTTCTTCATACCTTCCATATTCTTTACTGTCATCTTGTCCCCATTCTTTCTGGTTCTAATTCTCAAAGGAAAGTTTATATCTTTGTTAGATAATCTACAATAATAATTTGTATTATACTCACTAGCATCTATTTTTTCTATGAATTTTCCATTTGGTAAAGAAGCTTTATCTTTAAATTCAAAATTATATTCATGAATATCTGTTTTTTTACTTAAAAAAAGTATATCTCCATTTTTATTAAAAAGTATATTATTGGGTAGAATTACTATACTATTATACTTATTTAATGAAGAAAAAATAATATTAATATGCTTATCAGTAATCATGTAAATATTATCTTCATAAAAATTATAGAGCAAATTCATAATTATCCGTTTTTGAAGATAAAAAGGTAACTTAATAAGTTCTGAAAAAAACACTTCATTCTTGTTATAAACAATACCATCATACTTTTTTATCTCGTCCAATATATAATTCTCGGTTTCTAATAGTTTTTTACTAAAATCCAAAAACTTTAAGTGAACTAAACTATTTTCTGACTTTAAATAAGGTAGTATATTAATACGATATCTATTCCTAGTATAATTGATATTTTTATTTGAACTATCTACTACATATTTTATATTTTTTTGATTTAAATATTCAATTAAAGATTCTTTAGTTTCTGACAAAAAAGGACGAATTATTTTATAATTTTTTCGATTAGAGCATTCAGCTATACCAGAGTACCCTTTCAAAGTTGAACCTCTAACTATTCTCATCAATATTGATTCAATCAAATCATCTCCATGGTGAGCTGTAAATAAATATTTAGCATTATATTTTTTAACAACATCATCAAAGAAAGTATATCTTTTTTCACGGGCATCAGCTTCGCTAAATCTCTCGCTTTTATATTCTAATAGTTCTTTATATTCAAAAGTAACATTATTTTTTAAGCAGAATTCCTTTACATAAATAGCTTCAGAATCACTTTCAAGACGAATTTTATGATTCACATGAGCACATATTATAGTAATTGGAATTTTTCTTCTAAACTCCAACATAGTTTGAAGTAAAGCCATTGAGTCTGGACCACCACTTACCGCTAAAACAACTGTATCATTTTTTTCTAAATACTTCAAAAGACATTCATTTACTTTTTTCATATTTGCTCCTACCAGTTTATCTTTTCCATACCATTTTTTTCTAAAAACTCATTTGTTTTAGAAAAAGGCTTACTTCCAAAAAAACCACGGTTTGCAGATAAAGGTGATGGATGGACACTTTCTAAAATTAAATGTTTCTTATTTTTTATTAATTCCTTTTTACTCCTAGCATAGCTTCCCCATAATATAAATACCATAGGCTCTTCTCTTTCGCCCAATTTTTCTATTATTTTATCTGTAAATATTTCCCAGCCTTTGCCCTTATGAGACAGAGGTGTATCTCTAACAACAGTCATTATTGAATTTAAAAGAAGCACACCTTCTAAAGCCCAATCGGTAAGATCTGTCTTAGTTCTTTTTATACCTAAATCACTATAAAGTTCTTTAAATATATTAGCTAAACTCGGTGGCATCTTAACACCTTCTTTAACAGAAAAAGAAAGACCATGAGCTTCCATATCTCCATGATATGGATCCTGTCCTAAAATTACAACTTTAACCTGATCATAATCAGTATATCTTAACGCATTAAAAATGTCTTTGTACTCAGGAAATATTCTTTTACTTTTATATTCACTTTTAACAAAAATACCTAAGTTTTTAAAATATTCTTTTTTAAATTCATCCCTAAGTACAACATCCCATTTTTTGTTAATCATAAAGCTCACCTCATTTGCCATATTATAACACTTATATTATTGATAGTAAATTAAAAAAACCATTGCTGGTTTTACTTATCTTTTTTTTCTAAACAATATAATGAATATAAATTAACAAGCATCAGTATAGCTGTAGATAAATCAACTAAATACCACATTAAACTTGAAGAAATAATAGAACTTATAACAATCATAATTATTGTAATAATTATTAAGAATACTTTTTGTTGGTAACTTTTTCCTATATTCATAAATTTTAATGAAACTAGTGAATCATAATACCCAGTTAGTATAGTTGAAAATGAGCATAAAAATATAAATAGAAGAAGAAATATTCCACCTAAATTTTTAAAATGATATGAAAATGCAAAAAATGCAATTTCAATGCCATTAGCATCATTAATATATATACTTTTATATGGAGATAAGAGAATTAAAAAAGCTGTAATAGTACAAATAACCAGTGTAGTAACAGATACCCCAATCATTTGTAGATAACCATCTGATTCAGGACTTTTAGAATTTGATGCCGATGCAGTTATACTACCTGTTCCAAGTCCAACTTCTGATGAAAATATTCCTCTTTGAACTCCAATTATGAGAGTATATAAAAAGGAAGAAAAAAATGGTTTTATATTAAATGCATCAGTTAAAATCAACTTAATAATATCAAAAATCTTATCATTATTAATTAATAATATATAGGTAGAAATTATTAAATAGAAAAATAACATAAAAGGAACTATTTTAGCTGTAGCCTTTGAAATAGAAAAAACATCACCAATAACTACTATAAGAGTTAAAAAAGCAATTATTAAACCAATAAGTACTTTAGAGCTCGAGAAAACTAAATTAATAGATTTAGCTATTGTATTTACCTGTATTCCTAAAAATCCTATTATAAAGCTTAAAAATATTAAGAAAGCATATAGTTTAGATAACTTTATTTTTCCTAACCCTTTTAAAATATAAAAACTTGGTCCCCCAACATACTCATTCTTTACTTTTTCTTTATAAAAACTCCCGTAATAAGTTTCTAAATAAGCTATAGGAAGAGATAAAATACTAATAATCCACATCCAAAAAATTGAACCTGCTCCACCTAAATAAATAGCTAGAGCCATACCAGCAACGCTTCCAACACCAATTCTACCTGCTAATGTTAACATCAAAGTTTTAAAAGGTGAAATTCCTGCCGAATCACTTGATTTACTAAAGCTTTTAAAATATTTTGAAAATTTAAACTGAACAAAATCTAATTTAAAAGTAAAGTATATACTAAGCAATAACATAATAGCGGTAATTAAAGCCCATAATATTTTTATAATATTCATTTAAAAACACCTATTTCATTTTATGAAATAAGTGCTTTACTTATGAAAGTTCGTTAGCGATATCAACGAAAACATCTATAGGTAATTCTTCAGCTCTAGTCATCAAGCTAAACGAATATTTATTTAAAACTTTTTCTATTTTTTCTAAATCATAATCTTTTAGGTTATTTCTTAACGTCTTTCTCTTTTGAGAAAAGGCCTTTCTAATTAATTCAAAAAATAAGTTTTCATCTTTAACAAAATATTTAGTATTCTTTTTAGAAAATTCCATTATTACACTATCAACATTTGGTTTAGGTAAAAAAACGTTTCGTGAAACATTCATCAGTTTTTTAATGTCAAAATAATAGTTTAAATATATAGTCAAAGATCCATAACTTTTCGTCTTTGGAACAGCTTTAAATCTATCTCCTACTTCTTTTTGAACCATAATAACTATTTTATCAACAGGTATTTTATCAGATATAAACTTTTCTATTATTGGAGTAGTAATATAATATGGTAAATTAGCTACAACATACAATTTTTTATAATCTTCATTTGCTAAATCTTTTAATACATCTCTCTTTAAAAAATCTTCATATATAATATCAACATTATCAAAATCATGTAAATTTGTTGATAATATTTCTTTTAATGTAGTATCAATCTCATAACAAATTACTTTCTTGGCGCGTGATGCAAGCTTATATGTTAACGAACCAGCTCCAGGTCCAACTTCTATTACCAAAGTATCTTTGTCTAAATTAATAAGGTTCAAAGTATTTTCTATTATATTTTCATCAATTATAAAATTTTGGCCAAATTTCTTTTTAAAATTAAAACTATTTTCATTTAAAAAAGAACTCATTTCTTTTGGAGAATACTTCATAAAATCACCAAAGTTATTATAATTTATAGTACTTAAAAAAGCAAGTCATAACTAACTTGCTCGTATCTTATTTATATAACCATTTACCTTTTGAGCCCAAGTAGTACTAGCGGCATACTTAGAGTTCATATCTTCTGCTGTCTTTAATCCATAATCATAATAATTAACTTTAATATTCTTAATAAATTTTTGGATTCCTTCTTCTAGAGTATCAAAAGATAAAGGTCCATTATTACCCATCATTCCACCAACATTGTGTTTTGTTTTTACTAAATTACTACAAGAACTACTACAACCAGTTTCATGCAATGAAATTGCAACAGCTAAATAGGGGTCAACCCCATATTCGATTGCATACTTAGCATATATACTACCTGTTCCAGATAAAGTTGATTTCAAATTCTTATTTAATTTTGCACTAAGTTGAGACATAGTAAGTCCATCATAAACAATAGGTTCTACAACCAAAGGAGTAGTTTTCTTAGTACCTTTAATCCTAACTTCAGGGACCATTGTTTGAATAGTTATATCATCATTACCAATCTGATAAACAAGACCATTAACACCTTTTGTTTCAATTCTTGTCTTACCTGTCTCTAATGATGAGTCCTCTTTTGTAACAGTTGTATAATTAACAACTGTCGCAACAATACTAGAGTCCTTATCCAAATTATTATTATAATTTAAAACATCCGTTACTTCTTGACTAGAACTAATTGGGCAAACTGTTACAAAAAACAAGCTGACCCATTTTCCAAGTAACTCAAGTAAATAAAAGTTCATTAATTCACCTCTATTATCACTAGGATACTAAATAAATTTTATCATATTCAAAAATTCAAGTCAAATAGTCTTTTTGCATTATCCTCTGTAATACTTAAAACATCACCTAAATCAATGCCTTTTATTTCAGATATTTTTTCTGCTACATATATAATATTATATGGTTCATTTCTAGTTCCTCTTAATGGAACAGGAGCTAGATATGGACTATCTGTTTCTAATAATATTCTAGAAATATCCATATATTCAACTACTTCTTTCATTTTACGATTATTTTTAAAAGTTAATACTCCACCTATTCCAAACATCAAATTAAATTTTAAAAGTTGTTTAGCAGCTTCTAGACTATATCCAAAACAATGCATAACAATTTTAGAATTTTGACATTCTTTATTCAAAATATCTAATGTATCAAGATATGCATCTCTAGAATGAATAACAATAGGTTTATTATATTTATTGGCAATTCGTATTTGATTGATAAATATTTCTTTTTGTCTATCACTATTTTCTTTTGTAAAATGATAATCAAGTCCTATCTCACCTATACCTATAATTTTATCATGTGACACGTTTTCTTCTAAAAATGTGTAAAAGCTCTCGTCAAACTTGTCTATTTCTTCTGGTTGAAAACCTATAACACCATATACGTTAGGATATTTGTCAACTAATTCTATAACTTCAATAGAAGAATCTAAATCATATCCTGATACAATAATTTTATTATTACCCATTCTTTCTAGTACTTTATCTAAATCCGGATAATTTTTTCTTTCTAAATGACAATGTGTATCAATCATATTTCACCTCACAAAAAAATTATATCATATAAGATATAATTAATTATGTCTTTTTATCCAAATAACTCTTACAACTGTTACAACCACACAAACTAAATAACCAGCATCAATATAATTCTTATATACTATCGCATTATGTAAACATAAACAACATAAAATGAAGCACAAAGCATAAGCACACTGCCTACCAGTCATTTTCAAAATTATACCCCATTTCTAACAAGATAACTATACCACATACAAAAAAAGAAGAAAATAGTATTTCTTCTTTTTTCTTTGACAAATACCGACATTTTACATAAAAATGTAAACTATAATTGTCCTATTTCAGCTAATTTCTTTTCCTTATCTATTCTAGCAAATAATGGAACAGGATCATTTAATATATGACCGTTTTCAATACATCCATATTTATAATCATCAATTGTACGCTTTTCTACATTTAATTGTTCAAAAATAGAGTTAGCTGTATCTGGTAAAAAAGCCCCTAATAATATAGCACCCATTCGTATAGACTCAATTAAATTATATAAAACAGTTTTTAGTCTTTCTTGCTTATTTTCATCTTTTGCTAAAGCCCATGGCATTGTTTCATCAATATATTTATTGCAGCGTCTAAAAATATCAAAAATTATATCAATTGCATCAGCAATTCTTAAATCATTCATTTTTTCTTCAACTTTTGATGGAACTGACAAAACTAAATCTTTTAATTCTTTATCTATATCTTCGTCAATATTGCTATTTACAACAACACCATCAAAATATTTTTTTGACATAGAAATAGTTCTATTAAGTAAGTTTCCTAAAATATTTGCTAAATCAGAATTTATTCTTTCAATTAATAAATCATATGTAAATATACCATCTGAAGAATATGGTATTTCATGAAGCATGTAATATCTTACGGCGTCGACACCAAATTCTTTTACTAAATCATCCGCATAAACTATATTTCCTTTTGATTTACTCATTTTGTCATTATTAGATAAAACCCATGGATGTCCAAAAACTTGTTTTGGAAGTGGTAAATCTAGTGCCATTAACATTATAGGCCAATAAATAGTATGAAATCTCAATATATCCTTGCCAATCAAATGTATATCAGCAGGCCAATACTTTTTAAATTTATCACTTGGCTTTCCATCAACATCATATCCTAAGAAAGTTATATAGTTACTAAGTGCATCAACCCATACATAAATTACATGATTATCATCAAATGAAACAGGAATTCCCCATTTAAAAGAAGTTCTTGAAACACATAAATCTTGTAAACCTGGTTTAATAAAATTATTAACTATTTCATTTTTTCTCATTTCTGGTTTAATAAAGTCATCATGTTCATTTATATATTGTTCAAGTCTATCAACATATTTACTTAATTTAAAGAAATAAGCTTCTTCTTGAGCAGGAGCTACTTCTCTACCACAATCAGGACATTTTCCGTCTATTAATTGTGATTCAGTCCAAAAAGATTCACACGGTGTACAATAAAGTCCAGAATATTCACCCTTATATATATCGCCTTGATCATATAGTTTTTTGAATATTTTAGCAACTATCTTTTGATGATTCTCATCTGTTGTTCTAACAAATTTATCATAACTAGTATTCATTACATCCCATATATCTTTTATTTGTCCTGCTATATCATCAACATATTCTTGTGGTGTAACACCAGCTTCACGAGCTTTCAATTCAATCTTTTGGCCATGTTCATCAGTTCCAGTTTGAAAATACACATCATAACCTGTTAATCTCTTATAACGTGCTATAGCATCAGCTAATACGATCTCATAAGTATTTCCTATATGTGGTTTTGCAGAAGTATAAGCAATAGCTGTTGAAATATAAAATGGTTTCTTTTCCATAAAAAATCCTCCTTTATCTATAAGTTACTAAACTATGAAATAAAAAAAATCTATAACTTAAGGACGTAATCTGGACGTGGTACCACCTTAATTCATAGATCTACTCTAAACTCTTACATTTAACGCATGAATACGTTTTAGGCTAAATATCACCTAAAAAGCTCCAGAGCCATTTCAAATAGAAAAAAATATTCTTTTTCACCAAGCAAGAACTCTCTTGAAATTTTTTCTATTTTTCTTTCTTTCATTGCTTCTAACTAACGCAATTGTACCATAGTTTAATTTAATCTTCAAGATATTTTGAACAAAATAAAGAAATGATCCTTGATAAATTTTTATGAAAATCTGTAATAGGTTTATCACTATAAATCAATATTGAACCAATTATATTTCCGTTAGAGAAAATTGGTTCAAAAACATAGCTGACTTTAATCAACTCAGTACCAATTATATTGAGGTCAACAATATTTTTTTCTATTACGAGTTTCTTTTCAGTAAACATCCGTAAAATATCATTGCTAAACTCATGATTTAATAATCTATTACCATCAGATATTATTATCTTAGATTTATCAGTTACAACAACTTTTACCTTAAATATAGAATATATTGAATCAACGATAATTCTTAGTATCTCATTTATATCTTTTAAAGAAGAAACCTTTTTTAAAACTATATTTTCACCATCAAAATAAATCTCTAAATCATCATTTTCTCTTATCTTTAAATTCTTTCTAACCTCTTTAGGAATAACAATTCTTCCTAAATCATCTATTCTTCTTACAACACCTGTTGATATCATAACAATTTCCTTTCCACTTTATTTTGATAAATTATAATATTTTTATTCACTAAATTTAAAATATGATATAATGTTTACCTAGAGGAGATGTTATGGAAAAGATTTATATAATTGGTCACAAAAAGCCAGATACAGATAGTGTTACATCAGCAATAGCATTATCTTACTTAAAAAACAAACTAGGGCAAAATACAGAGCCAAGAGTTTTAGGTGATATTAATAATGAAACTAAATACGTTTTAGATTATTTCAAGTTAAATACTCCTAAGTATTTAAATGATGTAAAATTACAAATTAAAGACATAAATTATCATAAAGACTATTGTATAAAAAGTACAAGCAGTATCAAAGAAGCATACGACTATATGATAAATAAAGGAATAACAGGTATTCCATTAGTTGATGATGATAATAAATTTGTTAATTTAGTTACTTTAAAAATAATAGTTAAAAACCTTATATCAGGAGATTTTGAAGATCTTAATACTTCCTATAAAAATATAATAAAAACACTTAATGGTGAAGAAATACTTAAATTTGATGATGAAATTAAAGGGAAAATTACAGTTGCATCTTTTAGAAGTACTACATTTATGAATAATATAAATTTAACTAGCAATGACATATTAATAGTTGGAGATAGACACAGTATCATAGAATATGCTGTAAATAGTAAAGTTAAACTTCTTATAATAACTGGTGACGGTTTAATCAAAGATGAACATATTGAAATAGCGAAGGAAAATCATGTAAATATAATTAGAACAAAGTTATCTACTTTTAATACAACTAAAATTATTAACTTAAGTAATTACATTTACTTATTAACAAAAAATATAGCTCCATATACATTCAAATGTGATGATTACTATGATGATTTTGTTGATAGAAGTTTCAAATTAAAACATAACAATTATCCTGTTATAGCAGAAGATGGCACATGCTGTGGACTTTTACGTATAACAGATATTGATGATAAAAAAAGAAAGAAGATTATTTTAGTAGATCATAATGAAATAGAACAAAGTGTTGATGGTATAGAGGAAGCAGAAATATTAGAGATAATAGACCATCATAAAATAGGTAACTTTACATCTGTTCTACCAATTAACTTTAGAAATATGCCAGTTGGTAGTACAAATACAATAATTTATCAATTATTCAAAGAGAATAATGTTGAAATTCCAAAATCAATTGCAGGAGCTATGATTTCTGGAATATTATCTGACACATTAATATTTAAATCACCTACAACTACTGAATATGATAAAATTGCTGTTAATGACCTAGCTAAGATTGCTGAAGTGGATTATGAGAAATATGGATTAGAAATGTTAAAAGCTGGCGCTTCATTGGAAGGAAAGTCTATTGAAGAAATACTATATACAGATTTTAAAAATTTCAATATTAACAATAAAAAAATTGCTGTATGTCAAATATTTACAGTAAATCCTGAAACAATTAATAACAATAAAGAAGAATATATAAACGCAATAAATAACATAGCCAAGTTTAATGACTATTACATTGTATGTTTCTTAGTAACTGATATAATGAAAAATGGATCTTATTTCTATTACAATGATTCAGCCAAAATTATATTAGATAATTGTTTCAATGTCGAAGATTTCAAACAAGGTCAATATATAGAAGACTGCGTTTCTAGAAAAAAACAAGTAATTCCACCTATAATGAATTACATAGAAAAAAATTAACCATCGGTTAATTTTTTTTTGAATTATTTAAAACTTGCATTAAATCTATTAAATAAAATATAAAATGTTTATCTAATTTAACAGTATCTAAAATTATTAACAGATTATTTCCCCTATGACCGAAACGAAACATTCTATTCATTTGTAATATATTTGTAAATAACTTTTCTCCATCAAATTTTTCTTTCAAAGAAGGAGGTATAACAATCTCTATAAAATTATTTGTCTGCCTTATCTGCGTAATTCCAATATCTTGAGCTAATTTTTCAAACCATTCTTCATACATATAAATTATTAAATTAGAAGAGACTTTACCAAATCTGTCTTCTAATTCCTGTTTTACATTTTCTAAAGATTCTGATGAATCTATAGTATTGATTGCTTTATGTATATAAATTTTAATATCTTCATCATTTACATAATCATCCCCTATAGAAGTATCTACATCTACTAAAGGCTGTTCGTTTAATACTTTTTCTTCTTTTAATTCTTTACCATTTAATTTATTAATTTCATCATTTAACATTTTTAAATATAGCTCAATACCAACAGAATCTATAAAACCTGCTTGCTCACTTCCTAATATGTCTCCAGCTCCTCTAATTGATAGATCACGCATAGCAATAGAAAAACCGCTGCCCAATTCTGTAAATTCCTTAATAACTTGTAAACGTTTATTAGCTATATCAGAAAGTGCCTTACCTGGTAAATACATCAAATAACAATATGCTATTTTATCACTTCTACCAACTCTTCCCCTAATTTGATATAACTGTGACAATCCAAATTTATCAGCATCAATTATTAATAAAGTGTTTACATTTGGAATATCTATTCCAGTTTCAATAATTGTTGTACAAAGTAAAACGTCATATTCTTTATTTATAAATTTTTGCATAATATCTTCAAGTTCATGTTTGGACATTTGACCATGTGCACAAACAATTCTAGCTTCTGGAACTAGTAATTTTATTTCACGAAGTTTTGCATCCATATCGTCAACATGATTATATAAAATAAAAGTTTGACCATCACGTGATAATTCCTTATAAATAGCGTCCTTTATAACAGATTTATTTTCTTCTAATACATAAGTCTGAACAGGAAAGCGGTTTACTGGTGGAGTTTCTAATAATGATAAGCTTCTAATACCAGCTATTGACATCTGTAAAGTTCTTGGAATTGGTGTTGCAGATAGAGTTAAAATATCGATATTATTTTTTAATTGTTTTATTTTTTCTTTGTGCTTTACACCAAAGCGTTGTTCTTCATCTACTACTAATAATCCTATTTTCTTAAACTTTACATCATCAGAAAGAATTCTATGAGTTCCTATTACTATATCAACAGTACCATTTTCTAATCCAGATAATGTTTCTTTCAACTCCTTATTAGATACAAATCTGTTTAATATTTTTATTGTTATAGGAAAAGAAGAAAATCTCTTTAAAGCATTTCTGTAATGTTGATCAGATAATATAGTAGTAGGACATAAATAAGCACATTGATAACCTGACATAACTGCTTTAAACATAGCTCTAAAAGCAAGTTCAGTTTTACCATAACCAACGTCGCCACATACAAGTCTATCCATTGGTTTTATACTTTCCATATCTTTTTTTATCTCATCCATTACTTTAAGTTGATCTTTAGTTTCTTGAAAAGAAAACTCATTTTCGAAAATAGTTTGTTCCTCACTATCGTTATCAAAAGATATACCTTTACTATTTTCTCTTTTAGCATACAACTCCAATAGTTTTTGTGCTATATCCTCAATCTTCTTTTTAACGCGTAGTTTTGTCTTCTCCCATTCAGAACTTCCAAGTTTATTTATTTTTGGAACTATCGATTCATTAGTTGAATACTTACTAATTAAATCTATTTTTTCAACAGGAATGTATAACTTATCTCCTCCATAGTATTCAACTGTCAGATAATCCTTTTTTATACCATTTTTTGACAAAGTTGATAATCCTAAATACTTTCCAATTCCATGAACAAAATGTACTATATAATCCCCAGGATTTAACTTAGTAATATCTTTTATCTTACTACCAACTTGAAAATTTGTTTTATATTTTGAATGAGAATCTGTTGAAAATATATCTTTATCACTAATAACTACAATATTTTCAAAAATATAACCATTATTAATATTGTAAATAATAAAGTTAATTTTGTTGTCAAAAATATCATTTTCATTAGTTATAACATAATCTTGTAAAGAAAATAGTTGTTCCAACTTTTGAATTTGATATCTATTTTTCAAACATATTATAACTGTCTTGTTTAGTTTTAAATAATTTTTAATTTCTTGAACTAAATAATTTGGATTTTTACTTAAGCCTTGAATTTCATGAGATAAATAACTATGTGTTTTTTGTACATTTTCTATTTTTGTATCATCTTTTTGAAGAAATAAAACATTATTTTCTTTTATTTCATCCATGAAGAACATATATTTATGCGATGTATTCATATCATTATTGTAATTACTTATATCCGTCAACAATTGTTCATATGATGATAAAAGTTCATTATAATTTCTATATATTAAAATATAATTGTCAAAGTAATTGTCAATATTTACAACTGATTCATAGTTTACAAGTTCTCTTTGTTTTTTTATCTCACAATCGCTTTTAGTTAAAAATTCTGTATATGGGCTGATTTCAATAGAATCTAATTGACGTAAACTTCTTTGAGTATTTACATCAAATATTTTAATAGTTTCAATTGTATCACCAAAAAATTCTATTCTCACAGGATTATCAGACATTAAAGGAAAAACGTCAATAACAAAACCACGTAAGGCCATTTCACCTGTTTTATTTACAACTGTCTCCTTCTTATATCCAAGAGAATACAATTTACTTATCAAGTCATTTACTTTTATTTCATTACCAATATTAAGCTTTAATAACTTAGACTTGAATAACATAGATTTTGGTAAAAAACGCAGATAACCTGTAAGATTTGTAATAACTATTTTTTTTGAATTTAAAATTAATTTATTTAATGTCTCTAACCTAGTTATTTCAAATTCTGGACTAGTAGCTATCGCTTCACTAGTCAAAAAATCATCCATTGGAAATAACAAAACATCATCGGTATAATTCATTAATGTTTGATACATTTTATTTGCTTCATATAAAGTTGATGTTAAATATAAAATTGATTTGTCTGTTGTCTTAAATAGCCAATATAAATATTTACCCTGAAGTTCATCAGTTAAACCAGATACTACACTAAAATTTTCATAAACAAATTGTTCCTCAATGTTTTTCACACTTCACCTCCTAACGCAAAAAAGAAATAGTTACTATTTCTTATTATATTTACTCATAAATACATCAAAACTATTACTTAAATAATCATCTATCATATTAGGAAACTGGTTAGAAATGTTTTTAATTGTATCAAATTCTTCTTTAGTAAATTTTCCTAATACATAATCTTTAGTATCAATCAATTTATTGTTAGCTATTCCTATCTTTATCCTTTTAAATTCGTCTGTTCCAAGGTGAGTTATTATATTTTTTAAACCATTATGTCCACCACTTGATCCTTTGTACTTTATTTTAATTTTTCCAACAGGCATATCTAAGTCATCACTAATAATCAAAATATCAGATATAGGTATTTTGTAAAATTGTACAAAAGAAGATACTACTTCACCAGATAAGTTCATATACTTTTCTGGTTTCAATAAAATTATCTTTTCACCATTTTGATAATATTCAGCATAACTTCCATTAAATTTTCTATTTTTAAATTCTACACCCTTTTTCATTGCCAAAGAATCAACCATAATAAAACCTATATTATGCCTAGTATTAATATATTCTTTTCCTATATTTCCTAATCCAACTATAAGTTTCATTTATTCACCTCTTAAAAATTTCTGATAAACTTCATTCTTATTTAAATTTCTAATCTTTGCAACTTCTCTTATTGCATCTTTTGAAGACAAGCCACTTTCTATTAAACTGTTAACATGCTCCACAATAGATTTATCATCTTCTTTAATTTCTTCAGTAGAGCCATCAACAACTATTACAAATTCTCCTCGTGGTTCAACTAATTCAAAAATCACATTTTCAATATTTCCCCGGTATATTTCTTCATATTTTTTAGAAATTTCCCGGGAAATACTAATTTTTCTATTTCCCAAGATATCCTTCATATCACTTAAAGTATCTAATAAGCGTTTAGGAGATTCATAAAAAATCATTGTTGGTAACAAACTTTTTAATTTTTCTAATTCTTTTCTTCTCTTTGAGCTTCTACTATTTAAAAAGCCATAAAAAGTAAAAGGTAATGGTGACAAACCAGAAGTTATTAAAGCTGATATCAAAGCTGTAGGTCCAGGTAAACCAATTACATTATAACCATTATCAATAGCTGCTTTAGCTAATCCATAACCTGGATCACTAATAATTGGGGTACCTCTATCTGTTACAATTCCAACATCATGACCATCTTCTAAATACTTAAACATTTTTACAATATTATTAGTTTCATTATAGTTATGACTTGATATTAATTTTTTCTTTATATTTAAATGTTGAAGTAATAATCCTGTTACACGAGTATCTTCAGAGAAGATAACTTCTACCTGTTTTAAAATATTGATAGCACGTAAAGTTATATCATCCATATTTCCAATAGGCGTTGGAATTAAATAAACACTCGGTGTATTATCATAACTTTTTTGACTCATAATATCACTTCCTAACTAAAATATTTTTTTATATCTTCTGTATAAGTTCCATTATCATTATACACATATAAAGGAGATTCAATAATTAAACTTGAATTTCCATTCTTGACACCTTCTATTAATAATATATTAGCATCTTTTCCAATTTTTGGATAAACAAATCTAATTCTTTTTGGTTCAATATTATTTTTTTTCATTAAATTTATTATTTCAATTAGTCTATCCGGTCTATGAACTAAACATATAGATCCACCATTTTTTAATAGTTTTTTACTTATTTTCATAATATCATCTAAATTTAAACTCAATTCATGTCTAGCAACTTTTTTATGGTCATCTAAATTTAATGATGGATTTTCATTTAGTTTAAAATAAGGAGGATTACACGTAATTAAGTCATATGTGTCAGATGTTTGAATTTCATAATAATTTTTAACATCATCATTAATTAACTTTATTCTATTTTCTAAATTATTTATTTTTAAGCTTTCAACTGCTAAGTCGTATATATCCTGCTGTATTTCAATACCAGTAATATTGGAATTAGTTTTCGTTGATAGAATAATTGGAATTACAGCATTTCCAGTACCAATATCTAATATTTGCTTTAAAGATGGTTTAATTTTAACAAAATTTGGTAATAAAACAGAATCAAGCGAAAATTTAAAATAATCTGTATCTTGATATATCTTTAAGTTTTCATATCCTAATAAATAATTAAGCTGCTTCATTAACTTTTACCTCTAGAACATTTCCATTAGGTAATGCCACTTTATATTTTTGATTCAAAATATCAATGCTAATTACTTTTCCTATTTCACCATCAATATTAACTTCTTTACCGACGTTTGGTAACTTTTTTTGACAATTTTTATAACAAGATTCTTCATATTTAAGACAGCACAATAATCTTCCGCATAAACCATTTATTTTACTTGGATTTAAAGATAAATTTTGATCCTTAGCCATTGAAATAGAAACTGGATCAAATTCTTTTAAATATCTTGAACAACATAAAGGTTGTCCACAAGAACCATATCCACCAATTTCTTTTGCTTTATCTCTAACGCCAACTTGACGTAATTCTATTCTGGTTTTATATATTGAAGCCAATTCTTTTGCTAAATCTCTAAAATCAATTCTAACATCAGAATAAAATCTTATAATCAATTGATCTCTATTAAATGTATAATTTGCGTCTAAAATTTTCATATCAAGATTATATTTTTTTACCAGTTTTTCACACTTTTTTAAAGCATCATTTGCTTTTCTTATATTTTCTTTATTATTATAAAAATCTTCTTTAGTAGCAACTCTTTCTATAGAATTTAAATTTACTTTCAATTTAGTGTCGTCAATTGGATGAACATCAGTAACTGCTTTTGCAAATTCTAATCCCTTGTCAGTTCTTACAATTACATTAAATCCTTTTTTTATTCTATTATTTTGAATATAATAATATGTTATCTTATCTTTGTTAGAAGAAATTACTCCAACTACTTGTTTCATTTGTTCCCTCCTACTAAATCAATTATTAACCTATCAATTAATAAATTTGTATTGGCGTTATAACGTATTTGTTCTTGTAAATTTAAAACATCTTTTATTTTTTTCTGTAATACAAAAAGCGTATTATGATCAGCTATTCTCATAATGTCTTCGTTTATCTTAAAAACTTCCAACTTTCTTCCAATTTTATAATTTATTACATCTTTGTAATATAAAATAATTATTTCAAAAGCAAAAATATTTAACTCTTTGCTGTCTATAACATCATGCCACAATTTTTGTGTGTAAAGAATTGTATCGTTACCTTTTGTTTCCACATAATTTACAAATTTAATCACTGCATCAACTTTTTCATCAAAGTGTTCCTCATCTATTGCTTCTGGAACATTAAATTCATACTTTACTTTTTCATACATTGATAAGAAGTCAGTATTAGCCACTTTATTTAATGAAATGATTTGACATCTAGATACTATAGTATCCAATACTTGATAGATATTTTTTGTCAATAGAATTGCAATAATATTTGGAGATGGTTCTTCTAAAAATTTTAAAATAGTATTTGCAGAAGAAACATTTAAAAATTCTATACCATTTATAATGTAAACTTTTTTATTTCCTATAACACTTTTATAACTAAATTCTTTTTGAAGATCATCCAATTGTTCTTTTTTGATCCATAAACCATCCGGCTCTATTATTTTCATTTCAATGAAATTTCCGTCATCTATACTATGACATTGCATACAGCCATTACATTTATCATAATTAGTATAAAAATTAGGGCATAAAATTGATTTTGCAAAGTCTTTTGCAATTTCTATTCCATTATTTAAACCATTAGTATCAATTATGTATGCATGACTAATCTTTTGTTTTTTCAAAGCATTAGTCATTATTTTATAAGCTATATGCTGACTGTCCTTAAATTTATCAAGCATATCATCACCTACTACTTAAAAAAATATCTTTTGTAAAAATATAAAAACAAATAACATAGGAATACCAAAGTAGGATATAAAACCAACTGTATAAATATTTATAGGAATCATATCACCTATAGAATATACCATTAAATTATATCCATACAATAGAAAAGTGCTAAACATTATTTTTTTTATTACATTTAAAAATTTTTTCATATTCATCAGTATATATTACTAACAAAATTAATAATTATGAAACATTTTTTCTATCTTCTAATGCCATTTCTAAAGTCATTGAATCAATATACTCCATGTCGACACCAATTGGCACGCCATGTGCAATCTTAGAAACTACTACATTCATTCCTTCCAATAATTTAGATATATATAAAGCTGTAGTCTCTCCTTCTATACTTGGTTTTACAGCTATTATTACTTCTTTTATATTCTCATTTTTAATTCTTTCCACCAAAGTTCCAATGTTTATATCTTCAGGATTAATACCATCAAGTGGTGAAATTAAGCCATCTAAAACATGATATAAACCACGGTAAGTTCCAACCTTTTCAAATAAAATTACGTTTTTAGGTTCTTCAACTACACATATGGTTGAAGAATCACGTGAATCTTTACTTTTACAAATTAAACAATAATCATCATCAGATAAATTATTACATATTTTACACCGTTTAATTGACGTTTTTATATTTTTTAATGAAGCTGAAAAAATATCTAGAACATCTTGATCCATATCTAATGTTGACAAAGCTAGACGCTCTGCTGTTTTTTCACCAATACCAGGTAATTTCTTAAAACATTCAATTAAATCATTAATAATATTAGGATATTTCATTAGAATAAACCAGGCATTCCTTGAGTATACTTACCTAAACGTTTTTCTGTTTCACTATCAATTTGATGTATACAATCATTTACACATACTAATATTAAATCTTGAAGCATTTCTATATCATCTTTTTCCATAGTATCATTTTCTATCAATACGCTAACTACTTCCTTTGTTCCTTTCATGTTTACAGTAACAAAAGATTTTTTTGAAGTAAATATCATTTCATCTATTTTACTCTTTTCACTCATCATATCTTTTTGAAGCTTTTGAGCTTGTTTCATCATTGCTTGAATATTCATAATTTTCCTTCTTTCTAACTATATTCTACTATTTCACCAAATAAATTATCAATATTTGATTGATTATCAGATTCCAATTTCAAATATTCTTCTAAATCTATTGGTTCATCAATTATACTATATTTTTTCTTTTTACTATTAAATTCTTCTTTTATAACATTCCAGTTTTCATTATCAGTTGCTATTGATTTTACATTAATTCCAAATAATTCAGACAATGCTTTGTCTATTTTTAAAAGATTTGAATTGAATTCTTCTTCCATCCTATTTGTTTTGAACATAAAAATTAAATAGTTATTTCCTGCCGCTTTTAATTCACCATCAACAATTATAGATATAACATCAGTATATTCAGGATTAGTAAGCATAGCATTTATATCAGATAACTTATTTTTGGCATCAATAAGTTCTTTTTTGTTAAAATTACACAAAGTATTATTTACCCTTATATTTCTTATATTAATTAGCTTATTTTTAAATTGGTCACTTATTATATTATTTTTTGAATTTATACTTTCAGTTGTTGTCTCCTTTGATTTTATATCATCGCTTTGTTCAGTTAATTTTTCGGATTTTTCTTTTTGTATCTCTATACTTTTATCTACTAAATTAGAGTTTTCTACAGATATTTTGTTCTGTAGAGTATCATTTTGTACATTTTTATTTACATTAATCATATTTATTATCATTATTTCAAACATAATCTTTGTATTGTTTGTTTTTTTCATATCATATAATGAATCATTAATTATCTTTATATACTCAATTAAATCACCAAAATTAATTTTTTTGATTAAATTGTCATAGTTTTCTACATTAAAATCAAATTGAAAATTTGGAATTTGTATTTTAAGCATTAGGTTTCGTATTAAAACCAATAGTTCTTCTGATAATTTGCTAAAATTTTTACCACTATTATCATAATTATCTATTAATTTAAATACCTTATCATAATTTTGGCAAATAATACTACTAAAAAATTTCAATAATACATCTGAAGGTAAAGTGCCATTTATATCATGAACATCGTTTATAGTTATCTTATCATCAGAGTAAGCAATTACTTGATCAAATATACTTAATGCATCTCGCATACATCCATCAGATAACCTAGTTACTTCTTTATAAACAGAGTTTTCTACATTTAAATTTTCTTTCTGGGCGATCAACCTCAAATGACTTTCCATTAAAACTGGAGATATTTTTTTAAAATCAAATCTTTGACACCTTGATAATATTGTCTGGGGAATTTTATGAGGTTCCGTAGTAGCTAATATAAATATGATATGAGCTGGAGGTTCTTCTAAAGTTTTAAGTAAAGCATTAAAAGCCCCTGTTGTTAACATATGAACTTCATCTATTATGTAAACCTTATATTTTCCAATAGTTGGAACTAAAGTTGCCTTATTTCTTAATTCTCTTATTTCATCAACTCCATTGTTTGATGCAGCATCTATTTCTATTATATCAACACTTTTCTTTTCATTTATTTGATTACATGAATCACATTCATTGCATGGAGTTACATTTACTAGTTTTGAACAATTTATTGTTTTTGCAAATATTTTGGCTATACTTGTTTTTCCTGTTCCACGTGGACCAGTAAATAAATATGCATGATTTAATCTATTATTGATAATAGCATGTTTTAATGTTTTGACAACTACTTCTTGTCCAACCACTTCATCAAAGCATGATGGTCTATATTTTCTATATAAAGATTGATACATAAAAAACTCCTCTTTTCCTTAGTAATTATAACATTAATATTCTTTTTTTTAAAGTTAACTTCATAGTAAAAAGTATATGTTTCACGTGAAACATATACTTTTATTAATTAATTAGAGTTATATTTGATATTTTAATGTTTCACGTGAAACATATATCTATCTCATATTTATTTTAAATGTTCCACGTGAAACATTTATTTTTTTAATTATATTAATTATATATATTACTAATTTTTATTACAGTCAATATTTTACCATTAACTATTATTTCATATGTTTCACGTGGAACATAAGGTTCTTTATTATTTTTTAGATTGAATTCTTTTTAACTTAAAAAATTGCTTAATTGTTTTTAAATATTCTTCATTATGGATTATTTCATACTGAATTTTTAAATTTTTATAAAGTGTAATTGCTCCAAAAGATTCATTTGCTATTGAAAATACAACTTTTTTTATTCTAGATTGTATTATAGCACCATAACACATTAAGCAGGGTTCCATAGAAGTATACAAAATACAATCATCTAATCTCCAAGTTTTAAGTTTTTTACAGGCTTTTTTTATAGCTAGTATTTCTGCATGATATGTAGCATTTTTTTTATTTTCTTTTTTATTAAATGATGACGATATTATTTTATTATTTTTTACAACTATTGCTCCTACTGGAAAATCACCTTTTTTTGATGCCTTTTTAGCTAAAGATATTGCTTTTAAAATAAATTTTTCGTCATTCATATTTTCACCTCAAAAAAAAGCACACACATTTAGGAATCCTTAAGGCTGCTATCTTCCGATCCTGACCTGTTTCGAATATAAATGTTGTGCACTTTAATAATACTATATTTAATTTAATTTTTCAATGTTTCACGTGAAACATTAAAAAAAAGAAGAATTAATCTTCTTTTTCTTCTATTTTAGATAAAATGGCAATAGAACTAACACTTTGATCATCCTTCAAGTTAATCAATCTAACACCTTGAGCAACACGACCGGTTTGAGAAACTTGCTCCAATGGTAATCTTATAATTATTCCACTATTTGTTATAATAACTAAATCTTCATTCATAGATATAGTTTTAAAAGCTACAATAGATCCATTTTTATCAGTTACATTTAAAGCTTTTACACCTTTACTACCACGATGAGTTAATCTATATTCATCCAAAGGTGTTTTTTTACCATATCCTTTTTCTGTAACAACTAATATTTGTTGATCACTACTTGCTACCTCCATACCAACACATTTTGAGTTTTCTACATCTATTCCTCTAACACCAGCTGCAGTTCTACCTAAAACTCTTAATTCATTTTCATTAAAACGTATCATCCTACCATCAGAAGAAGCCATTAATATTTCATTATCTCCAGTAGTCTTTTTAACACTTATTAGTTCATCATCTTCTTTTAAAGTAATGGCTATCTTTCCATTTGTTCTAATATTTTCAAATTCTTCAATCATAGTTTTCTTTATTAAACCATTTTGTGTACCAAATACAATAAATTTATTTTCATCATTATTTTCTACTTTTAACATAGAAGTTACCTTTTCATCTTTTTCGATTGGCAATAAATTTATTATTGGTAAACCTTTCGATTGTCTAGAAAATTCAGGAATTTCGTAACCTTTCATTCTGTACACCTTACCTTTATTTGTAAAGAATAAGATATAATCATGGCTTGTCATATTTAACATATGTTCAGCAAAATCTTCTTCATTTGTTGACATACCTTTAATTCCTACACCACCCCTATTTTGTGTTTTATAAGTATCACTAGTAACTCTTTTAATATAACCTTTATTTGTCAAAGTAATTAAAATGTCTTCAACAGGTATTAATGATTCATCTTCTATATAATCTATAGCTGTCATATCAATAGAAGTTCTTCTTTCATCGGCATATTTATCTTTAATTTCAAGCATTTCTTCTTTTATGATATCTAATACTCTTTGTTCATTTGCTAATATATCCCTTAAATTTTTAATTAAGGCTATCAATTGTTCTAATTCTTCTTCTATTTTTTCTCTTTCTAATCCGGTTAATCTACGCAATCTCATATCCAAAATTGCTTGTGATTGAATATCATCTAATCCAAAACGAGACATTAATCCTTCTTTTGCATCTTGATCACTTTTTGATGACCTAATCAATTTTACAACTTCATCTATATTATCAAGAGCAATTTTCAAGCCTTCTAATATATGAGTTCTCTCTTCAGCTTTCTTTAAATCAAATCGAGTTCTTCTTACAATTACTTCCCTTTGATGATCAAGATATTTAGAAATAATATCCTTTAATCCTAAAGTTCTAGGAGTTCCCATGTCAATTACAAGCATATTTATTCCATAATTAACTTGAAAACTTGTATGTTTATATAAATTATTTAATACAACTTGTGGATTTGCATCCTTTTTCAAAGTCATAGTTATCTTAATTCCATTTTTTAAATCTGTATGATAATCAGATATTCCTTCTATTACCTTATCACGCACTAATTCGGCTACTTTATTTTTAAGTTCATATGTATTTACACCATATGGTACTTCTGTTACAACTATTTGACTATGATTACCATGTTCAACTATTTCTGCTCTACTTCTAATAGTAATAGAACCTTTACCAGTTTCATATGCTTTTCTAATTCCACTATTTCCTAAGATTATACCACCTGTTGGAAAGTCTGGACCTTTTATATATTGCATTAACCCGTCAACATCAATATCAGGATTATCTATATATGCAACACAAGCATCTATTACTTCACCTAGATTATGAGGAGGAATATTTGTCGCCATACCAACTGCAATTCCCATTGAGCCATTTACTAATAAATTAGGTATTCTTGATGGCAACACTGTTGGTTCAGGACTTGTTTCATCAAAGTTTGGCATCATATCTACAGTTTCTTTTCTAATATCTCTTAACATTTCAAGAGATATTTTTGACAATCTTGCCTCTGTATAACGATATGCTGCTGCACCATCACCATCAATATTACCAAAGTTACCATGACCATCAACTAATGTATATCTTTGATTGAACCATTGAGCTAATCTAACCATGGCATCATATATTGAAGAATCTCCATGTGGATGATAATGTCCCATAACATAACCTACTGTAGTAGCAGATTTCTTATGTGGTTTATCAGGAGTATTTCCATCTTCAAACATAGACCACAAAATACGTCTATGAACTGGCTTAAGTCCATCTCTTAAATCTGGAATAGCACGTGATGTTATAACACTCATTGAATAATCCAAAAAAGAATCTTTTATTTCTTGAACTATATCATTAACATCATGTGAATCTCTTTCATGAAATGTACCATTATAATTATTATCTTCTATTTCGTTATTCATAAAAACCTCCTATATATCTAGATTTTTTACATAAATTGCATTTTCTTCGATAAATTGACGTCTTGGTTCTACTTCTTCACCCATTAACTTATTAAACATCTGATCAGCAGCCATGCAATCTTCTACTGTTATTTTTCTTAAAACCCTTTTTTCAATATCCATTGTTGTTTCATTTAATTCTTCAGCATCCATTTCTCCAAGACCTTTCATACGAGCTATTTCAGCGCGTGATCTTACAGTTTCATTAAGAGAATTTAAATATTTTTCCTTTTCTTCATCTGTCAATACATATTTTCTAGTTTTTCCATGAGTTATTCTAAATAAAGGTGGTTGTGCAGCATACACATGTCCAGCTTCAACAATTGGTTTAAAAAACCTGTAAAATAATGTTAATAATAAAACTCTAATATGTGATCCATCAACATCAGCATCGGTCATTATTATTATTTTGTCATATCTTAATTTTGATAAATCAAACTCTTGACCTATTCCTGTACCAAATGCTGTTATAATTGTTTTTATTTCTTCATTAGATAAAGCTTTATCTAATCTCGCTTTTTCTACATTTAAAATTTTACCACGTAAAGGAAGTATAGCCTGTGTCATTGAATCTCTACCTTCTTTAGCAGATCCACCGGCACTATCTCCTTCGACTATAAATATTTCTGAAATCTTAGGGTCTTTACTTGAACAATCAGAAAGTTTTCCAAAGAAAGTTGTATTACTCATTTCAGTTTTTCTTGTTATTTCACGGGCCTTTTTAGCAGCATTTCTTGCTCTACAAGCTAACATGGCCTTATTAACAATAGTTTTAGCTTCTTCTGGATTTTCCATTAAAAATCTTTCAAATCCTTCAGCAAAAACATTATCTGCCAATTTTCTAACTTCACTATTTCCAAGTCTTCCCTTGGTTTGACCTTCAAATTGAGGATTAGGATGTTTACAAGAAATAATCATTGTTAATCCTTCTTTGACATCATCATTTGTCAAGTTTTCGTCTTTTTCTTTTAACATTCCGCTTTTTCTAGCATAACTATTTATAATTCTTGTCAAAGCACGACGTACGCCTTCTTCATGTGTACCACCATCATGAGTATTAATATTATTTACAAAAGAATAAATATTGGCATTATATGTTGTATTATATTGCATAGCAACTTCAAATTGTACACCATCTTCTTCTCCTTCTAGGTGTATAACATCATCATGAACAGGCGTTTTACCTTTATTTATAAATCTTACATATTCACTTATTCCACCTTCATATAAGAATTTTTCACCTGTTG
>CAKPMN010000006.1 GCA_934168005.1 uncultured Bacilli bacterium
TACCTTCTTTTATAAGAAGAATATATGTATTATTTATTGTTATGATATTATTTATTATATTTAATTCTGACAATATGCAAGTGGCTTTGACTAATATTAAAGGATTATTTGGTATGAATGGAGAAGTTTTTATTAATGATTATACACTTCATTACTTAAAGAGTTATCTGCCATTACTAATTATTGCTTTTTTTGGGGCTACTCCTTTTATTAAAACATTAATAGATAAATTAAGAAAAAATAAAAAGGTAAATAACATAATTAATATTTTAGAACCAATTTTAATTGTTATGATATTAGTAGTTGTTACTTCTTATTTGATAGATAATTCATATAATCCATTTTTATATTTTAGATTTTAAGGAGGCTATACATGAACGATAAAATTAAAGATATAGTTGTAACTTTAGTATTTCTTTTTACTATAATTCCTTTATTTTTGATCAATATTATAAAAGAAGATACTGATATTTCCATATCTGAGAGACGAAAACTTGCTACTATGCCAAAAGTAACTATTAAAAGTTTGTTGGACGGGACATTTTTTAAAAAAATAGATTCCTATGTTACAGATCAATTTATAGAAAGAGATGCTTTTAGAAAAATTAAAATAGCTATAGAATTATCAACTAAAGGTGAATATAATAATTTATATTTATATGATGATTATATTATTGAAGAAATATTCCCTTTAAATAGTAATTCTATCAATAATTTAACTAATAAGATTAATTATATAAAAAATACATATTTAAATAATAATAGTAACATTTATTATACTATTATACCTGATAAAAATTATTTTGTTAATAAAGGTAATTTAAAACTTGATTATAATAAATTACAAAATATGATGAAAAATAATTTAACAAATCTTAATTATATAAATATATTTGATAAATTAACTATTGATAATTATTATAAGACTGATACTCATTGGAAACAAGAAGATTTATTTAATGTTGCAAATACTATTGCTAATCAAATGAATTTTGATATAACTAATAATAATGTTATAAATAATGTTACTACTTTTAAGGGTAGTCTTGCTAGTAGATTATCAATAACTAAAGATATAGATACTATAAAAACTATATCTAATTCATCTACTCTTAATAGTAGTGTGTATAATTATGAAACTAAAAAATATACAAAAATATATGATTATGATAAAATAAAATCATTGGATAAATATGATATATATTTATCAGGAGCATCTTCTATTATAGATATTGTTAATCCTTCTTCAAATAATGATAAAGAATTAATTGTTTTTCGTGATTCTTATGGCAGCAGTTTAATTCCTCTATTAGTAGATGGTTATAAGAAAATCACTGTTATTGATATTAGATACGTATCTTCAAGGATTTTGAATAATTATATAAAATTTAATAATCAAGATGTTCTGTTTATGTATAGTGTATTGACTATAAATAATAGTTTTTCTATGAGGTAAGAAGTCTATTTAATTGGATTTCGTTTTTGGCTCGTTAAAAAATATGTTATAGTCATAGTTTGAGTAATACTACGGACAAGACAAAATAAGATCTATCTGATATGGCATTTATAATATTTTGATAATAAAAATGAATGTTTTTTTAAAACTACAAGTGATATATATGAAGTATAATGTTGAAAATAAAAGTATATTAGTACATAAACGAATAATTATTTTTTTAATTTGAATATAATTTTACTAATGTCGTAGTTTGAAATGTCTTTATACCATCTTTTTATTATTTAGCTGCACTTTTGTTGACGGAAGTATTGTATTGAATCAAATTATAGTGTATACTGCATATAATTGAGTGGATGTAACCGAGGTTTAATTAATGATATTTAAAGTGTTTCGAAAGAGCTTTTTATTGTCAATTGCTGATAGGATTTCCTATGCCATTTATGTATACAAGAATCCTTAGGGGGTTCTTTTTTAATGTAGGTGATGATATGAATATATTTGATAAATGGGAAGTATGGGTTATTATTTATTTAATATCTGCAGTTATTTATGCTCATACTTTTAAAAATTCTAATAGGAATATGAAAAATGCTAATTGTCTGACTGTACTTTTAGAAAGTTTTACTGCATTTTTTGCATTTCTATTAATACCATTTTTTAAGTTTAGTTTTTCAACTAATATTACAGTATATTTAATACTTATTGTTTTAACATTAATCTATGCTGTTACTGATAGATTAAATATAGAAGCAAGATATGGACTTAATCCTTCAACTTTTAGTATGTTAAAACAGTTATCTACAGTTTTTATGTTGATATTTGGTTTTCTTCTGTTAAAAGAAAAATTTGTTTTAATAAAATTTATTGGGGCATTAATTATTTTATTTGCTAATTTATTATTAACTTTTGATAAAGGTAGAATAGTTATTAATAAATATTTTATTATGTGTTTTATATCTAATTTTTTATTTGCTGTTGCAATGCTTATTAATACAAATATTTCTGATGAATTTAATTTAGCTTTTTATACTTTAATAACAGTATTTATACCTTCTCTTATTATTAGATTTACAAACAAAATTACAATAAAAGATTTAAAAGAAGAATATAATTTATATAACAAAAGAGAATTTTTATTGGCAGCATTTACATGGTGTCTTATGCTTATATCTTCAGTTAAGGCATATCAATTAGGTAATGTTACAATAGTAGCGCCTTTGTTTGCTTTGACATCGATTATTAATGTTGCTATAGAATTTTTTATCACTAAAAATAAGGATAAATTGTTACAAAAAATTATTTCTGCAATTTTATTGATTTTAGGTGTTGTACTAATTAAATTGTAGAAATTTTCACTAAAGTAAAAGAATATTATTGGTTAATAATTTAACTGATGTTAAAATAAAATATAGGAGTGTGATATTTTGAAATGTTCTAGTTGTGGTGCTGAACTTAGGTTAGATCCTAAGAGTCAAAAACTTATTTGTGATTATTGTGGTTCTACTTTTGATGTTGAAGGGTATAAACCAGATGCAAAAATAGCTAAAGAAAGTAGTAATATTGAAAAAATTGATGCGAAAGTTTATAGTTGTACTCAATGTGGAGCTAATTTATTAACTTTTGATGATACGGCAGTTACTTTTTGTAGTTATTGTGGATCTTCTATGGTTATTGAACCTAAACTTTATAAAGAAGAAGCTCCAAGTTATGTAATACCATTTAAACTTACAAAAGATGATTGTGAAAATATTTATAAGAAGAGAGTTAACAGTTTTCCTTTTGCTCCAAAATATTTAAAGCAAGATGTTGTTATATCTAAATTTAGAGGCATATATATGCCATATGGTGTATATACTGCAGAACATCATGGAGTTCAAATTAATAAGGGTTCTAAATATTCTCATCATAGAGGAAATTATGATTATTATGATGATTATACTATTACTGCTGATATAGATGCTACTTATGATGGAATATCTTTTGATTTATCAAGTCAATTTCAAGATAGTTTTTCACAGGCAATAGCTCCATTTAATTATAAGGAAGCTTTGCCATTTAATGTTAAATATTTGAGTGGCTTTTATGCTGACAGTTTAGATGTTGCAAAAAATTTATATGATAGTTCTGTTGAAGATATTGTTGAAACAATGGCTTCAAGGGAATTAAAGAAGACTCGTGATTTTAGTAGATATGGTTGTAGTAATCCTAAATTAAATCTGGCTATTACTGATGTTAAAACAGCTTATTACCCAGTTTACTTTTTAGCTATTAGATCTAAGGATGATACTATTAATTATGCTGTTGTTAATGGTCAGACAGGGAAATGTGCAGTTGAAATGCCAATTGATTTTAAAAAATATGTTTTATTTAGTCTATTATTAGCTATTCCTATTTTCCTTTTTTTAAACTTTGCTTTTACTTTGACTCCAACTAATGTTGCAATAATTGCTTTAATTATGTCTATAATTAATTTGATTATATCTTGTTCACAAACAAGTAGTTTGAATAGAAAAGATAAAAGACTAGATGATAAAGGATATAAGTATAAGAATTCATTAATTAATGATAAAAATAAAAAAGTTAAAAAAAATAAAACAAAGGTATTTAAATTACTTTTAGGCATTGTAATATCCATTGGTGTTTTGTTTATTAATCCAGTTAGCGATTTTTATTACTATGGTGCTGCTATAGTTGCACTAATATTAGTTTTGCTTTCTTTTAATGATCTAGTAAGACAATATAATTCTCTTGTTGGTAGAAAATTTGCTCAACTTGAAAAAAGGGGTGGTGATGAAAGTGAATAAAAGAACTATTTTATTATTTATTTTATTCTTAACTCTTTTTCCAACAGTTGTATTAGCTGATGATACTATTGATACGTCTAGTAATTATAGATTAGTTATTGAAGATGATGCTGATTTACTTACAGATGAAGAAGAAAAAGATTTAGAGGAGGTAATGTTACCTCTTACTGTTTATGGATATATTGCATTTAAAACAGTTAATAGTAATTATTCTACTACTGCTAGTTATGCTAGAAATTATTATCATGAAAAATTTGGTACTCAAAGTGGTACAGTATTTATTATTGATATGGATAATAGAAACATATATATTTTTTCAGATGGTGCTAATTATAAGGTAATTACTACTTCAAAAGCAAATACAATTACAGATAATATATATACTTATGCAACAAAGGGAGATTATTATAATTGTGCTAAGAAGGCCTATGAACAAATGAATACTATTTTAAGAGGTGGAAAAATTGCAGAACCTATGAAATATATTAGTAATGCAATAGTCTCTTTAATATTATCATCATTTTTTGGATTTTTAATTGCTTTCTTTTGTTTTAAAATTAAGAAGTCTTCAGCTGATGAAATTCTTAAAAATTCAATTTCTTCAGTTGTTGTAAATACTATAACAGGTAAAAAAACAGGTACTCATTCTGTATACAATCCACCTTCAAGTTCGTCAAGTGGTGGTGGATCTTCAGGTGGCGGAGGCGGCTCATCTGGAGGTGGGGGCGGACATAGTTTCTAACATAAAAAAACATTAGACTTAAATCTAATGTTTTTTATTGCATACATCCATATACGCCATTTACCCAGTTTCCACTTTCATCAACGTATCCTAAGTATTTTTTAGCACATGCCTCAGGTGTTGTTAGGCCAAGATCGATATAATTTCTTTTTAAGTTTTCTAAATAAGCTCTCATACCAATTTCAGGTGTTGAATAGTTGGCGTATTGATTGTGAGATCCAGCATCGCCAGTACCAGTAACTCCTCCATAATTGTTTCCGCCAGCTAAATATTGATAGTTACCAGTTTCCCATCTTGATATTCCAACAGCAAGTTTAACCTGTTCTTCAGTAAATCCCATGCCTCTAGCCATATTTGCTAGTGTATTACTTTGTTCATGTTTGAATATAATTTTATTGTCATCAATATTTTCAATTGGTTGATTATTCTCATTAACTATTGTACCATCATTTTCTGGGACTGGGTCTGGAGTAAGTTCTATTGTTTCAGTAATTCCATTATTTCCACTCAACATTTGATTAACAGCGGTTTGTACTTCAGTTGGATTGTATCCAGCATCTAGTAATTTTTGGATTCTTTCTGGGCCATTTCCCCATTTTCCATTTATTACTTCTTGTGCTCTTAAATATACATCAGCTTGTGAGTAGTTATTTATTACATTATCTATATTTTTTTTGACAAAGCCCATACGTAATCCTCCCATTAAATTATACCATTAATAGAATAATTTTTTAATCCATTTTTTCATATTATCTCCAATTTCATCAAGAGTATACCCTTCATTTGCCCTAAAATATTTAAGTATTTGACTGACTAAACCATCTACATAAAAACTTATATCAAGTTTTAAGTATTTATCATTAGATGTATTTTTAACTATTTCGTAAGTATTTGTTATAAATTTTTTTCTAATTTTATCAAAGAATATAATTGGTTCGTTTGATGATAATAACATTTTATATGTGTTTTCATTCTCTTTTAATGTTTCAATTAGCATATCTATATAAGCGTATATATCACTTATATTTTCTAAATTAAATTCATTATTTATAAGTAAATTCATAGTATCATCTTGAAATTCTTGAGCAACATCATAAATGCTGTCATAATGTGTATAAAAAGAAGATCTTGTAATTCCTGCTCTTTTTACTAATTCAGTAACTGTAACGTGTTTTAGCTCTTTTTTCTCGTGTAATAATTCAGCAAAAGCTAATTTAATATTCTCTTTTGTTTTTTTAGAAGAAGCGTTTAAGTTTTTAACTTTCATAACATCACCAACATGATTATAACATAATTTGTACATTGTTCAAAATTTTAGACAAAAATTATTACACTGTATAAATTTTGACAATATATGGGCATTTGTCCTTTATATTATTCATTAAAAGTAATAAACTACCCTGTAGTCAATGAAAGGAATGATTTTATGAAGAAATTATCTGATTTTATAGTAGAAAAAAGAAATATATTTTTAGTAATTTTTATCATACTTGCTGGTGTAAGTTTATTTTCAGCTAAGTATGTTAATATTAACTCAGATATCACAAAATATTTACCAAACAGTTCAGAAACACGTATTGGTAAAGAAATAATGGATAGCTCTTTTGAAGAGGAAAAGTCAAGTAATTTAAATGTTATGTTTAAAGATTTGTCTGACTCTGAAAAACAAGAGGTATATGATAAATTAAAAAATATTGAAGGTGTTAGTAGTGTAGATTATGATTCTACATCTGAATATAACAAAGATGAATACACTCTTTATGTTGTTAATGTTGATGATTATTCTACGTCTACTTTAGCTAAAGATGTATATACAAATATAAGTGAAAACTTTGATGTATCTGCAATGAGTGGTTCAATATATGAAAAGAATAAATCTATATTGGAATTATGGATAATTGTTCTTGCAATATCTATGGCAATGGTTATCTTAATTTTGATGAGTGATTCTTTTGTGGAGCCATTTTTATATTTATTTTCAATTGGTATAGCTGTTTTTATTAACAAGGGTACTAATATTATTTTTCCTAGTGTATCAGAAATTACTGATTCAATAACAGCGATTTTGCAATTAGCATTATCTGTTGATTACTCTATAATGTTATCTAATCGTTATAGTCAAGAAAAAGAAACAGAAAAAGATAAAGTTAAGGCTATGAAAAAAGCTTTATATCATTCTTTTAACTCTATTTCAAGTAGTTCTTTAACTACTATTATGGGTTTATTAGCATTAGTATTTATGAGTTTTACAATTGGTAGAGATTTAGGCTTTGTTCTAGCAAAAGGTGTTTTGTTTAGTTTAATTTGTATTTTCTTCTGTTTACCAGGATTATTACTTCTTTTTGATAATCTTATTGCGAAAACAAAGAAGAAGACTTTTAAATTTAATTTAAGAAAATTAGGTTCTTTTAGTTACAAAACAAGATATTTACAACTTGTAATTATAATAGTTGCTTTCATACTAAGTTATCTTTTCAAAGGAAATCTTGAAATATTATATACAGCTTCAGAACAAGATGAAGTTGGTAAAGTATTTCCTGCAACAAATCAAATGGCTATTATATATAAAAATGAATATGAAGATACTGTAGCTGATTATTGTAGAAGTATTACAAATGGTAGCAATATAACTAATGTGTTGTGCTATGGAAATACTATTGGTGAAAAGTTGGCTTACAATGAATTAAACAAAAAAATAAGTGATTTAGGTCAAGATACTGAAATAGATGAATATTTAATTAAACTAATATATTATAAGTATAATAATAAAGATAATATTTCTATTTCTTATGATGATTTTATATCATTTATTAAAAGTAATATATATACAAATAATAAATTTTCTCCTTTTATAGATTCAAATATAAAAGATAAGGTAAGTTTACTTGAAAACTTCACAAATAAAGATTTAATTAATAAGTCTAGAAGTGTTTCAGAAATATCTAATATATTAGGCATTGATGAAAGATCTGTTTCAAATTTATTAGTTCTTTATAATTCAAGTGATGTTTCTAATAAGATGACAATCAGTGAATTTGTATCATTTATGTATAGTGATGTTTTAAATGATAAAACTTATTCTTCTAGCATAGATAGCAATACTTTGAAGTCTTTAGAACAATTAAAATTATTTGCTGATAAGAAAAATATCACTAAAAAAATGACTGCTAGTCAAATATCAAAATTATATGGTATAGATGAAGATTCTGTTAATCAATTGTTCTTATTTTATCGTACAACTGTAGATAGTTCTTCAAAATTAAGCTTAAATGAATTTTCTTCATTTGTTTTAAATGATGTTTTATCTGATAGTAGTTATTCATCTTTACTTGATGATAGTACTATAGCAAAACTACAAATTTTAAATAAGTTAAGTAATGATGAATTTATAAATAATGAATTAACATCAACTGAAATGTCTAGTTTATTATCTTCTTATGGATTAAATAAAGATGTAGTAGATAGAATATATTTATATTATACAATTACAAATGATACAGATACTAAATTAAGTTTAAATGAATTTGCAACTTTTGCTTTAACATTAGCAAATAATCAAGAATATAGTTCTTACTTTACAAGTGAATTAATTCAAAACTTAAATATCATTAAATTATACAGTGACCATAATACTATTAATGCAAGCATTGATTACACTAATATGTCTACATTATTAAATATGGATCAAAGTTTTGTACAAATGATTTATTCAACATATTTTAATACATTAGGAAATAATGATCAATCTACATGGAAATTAACTCCATATGAGTTTTTAAATATAGTTATTTCAAATGAAAATGTTATGTCTTCATTAAATGATGAACAAGTATCAAAACTAAAAATGTTATATGGTATCACTTATAGTGCTACTCAAAACTTAAGTTATTCATATACTGAATTAAGTAATTTTTTAGGAATGAATGATAAGATTTCTTTAATAAAAATGCTTTATGGTATTTATGATTATTCAAATACAGATATAAAAATAAGTACTAATAATTTAGTTAATTTTATATTAAATCATAAAGATGATGAAGTATTAAAAGATAGTGTTTCTTCATATATTGATACATTAACTTTTGCTAAAAATATTATGGATAATACATCTAATAAATTTAGTTATACTGAATTAAGCAGTATCTTATCAATAGATAGTTCAATGGTAAAAAGTATATATTCATTATATGATTATAAAAATAATAATACTTTACTTACACCATATGAATTTACTAACTTAATATTGAAAAATACAAATAATTCTATGTTAAAAGGTAAGATTGATAATAATTCTATTAATCAATTGAAACTTACTTATAACATTATGTATAGTACTTTAAATAGCATTAAATACAATACATCATCTTTATCAAAAGTATTAGGCATAAATGAAGATAGCTTAAAACTAATATACTCATTATATGATTTTAAAAACAATTCTTCATCTGTTTCTTTGTACGATTTTTCATCTTTCATATTAGAAGATGTAGTTACTGATTCTAAATATAAAGATCAATTTACAAACGAGGATATTGATAAATTAAATACAGTTTATTCTGTAATGTCATCATCTTTAAAAAATGAAGTATTTACAAGTAGAGAATTATACAATAATTTATCTAAGTTATCTGACGAACTATCATTTGATTTAGTTGATATTATTTATACATATTATGGAAGTGTAAATCTATATAAAACTGATTGGAAGATGACTGTAGAAGAATTTATTAATTATTTAAATAATACAATCTTAAAAGACTCACAATTTAGTAAGTTTATTGATGATGATATGAGTGAAAAGATTACTTCTTCTTATACTACTATAAATGATGCGAAAAAGTTATTAGTATCAGATAAATATTCAAGAGTAGTTATTAATACTAAATATGCATTTGAATCAGAAGATACTTTCAAGTTCATACAAAAAGCGTTAGATACCTTTGATGGAAAAGATGGAATTTATGTAGTTGGCGATTCTCCTATGGCACTAGAGATGAGTAAATCATTTAATAGTGAATTAGATTTTATAACAATTTTGACAATGTTATTCATATTTGTTGTTGTAGCATTTACATTTAAATCTATCTTAATTCCATTTATTTTAGTATTATTAATACAATGTGCTGTTTATGTAACAATGGATTATTTATCACTAATGGGTGGTAATGTATATTTCATATCTTTACTTATTGTTCAAGCGATATTGATGGGTGCTACTATTGACTACGCTATTGTATATACTTCTTATTATAAAGAATCTAGAATGACTATGAATATTAAAGATTCTATTATTAATGCATATAACAAATCAATTCATACAATATTAACTTCTTCTTCAATACTTATCATTGTTACTTTAGTTGTAGCTAATTTTGCATCAGCAATTGCTGCTAAGATTTGTGAAACAGTTTCTCAAGGTGCTTTCTGTGCAGCTTTATTGATATTATTAATATTACCTGGTGTTTTAGCTTCATTCGATAAGATTATTTGTAGAAAAGGTTTTTATCAAGAAAAAAGTAAAAAATAAGTTTTTACTTTTTTTCTTTTTTAACATCTTTATATAATTTAAAATTTGTGATATACTTTTGGGGTAGTTCGTTTAAAGTTTTGTTAATTAAAATTCTAAAGTGGAAGGTGAATTATGACAAAACAGGTATATTGGACAAAGAAAGTTTTGGAAGCTTTTGTTGAAGAAGGCAATCTAAATGAAAGACAACAGTACATAATGAGAACTCGTGCAGAGGGATATTCTATCTCTAAGCAAGCGGAGGAGTTACATTTAAGCGTTGATCAAGTTAATAAAGAAATAGCATTGCTAAAAAAGATATATGATGCTACCCAAAAGTATAGTGATATATTACCAGTTCGTTGTAAAAATTCTAAGGATTTAGGAAAATAGAAAAGCTTATTATTGATATGCTTTTTTTGTATGATATAATGTATTAGGTGATACTATGTTAAAGGTAATAGATGTTAATATTGACTCAATTGATGATTGTAGACATAGGTTTAAACCGTCTGATATATCAGATGATTTGGCCGAATACCTATTGAAACAATGTGAGGCAACATTATATGGGGATTCTTTTGAAATAGCTTTTTATTCTTTAAAAGAATTTACAAGGGAAGAAAAAAAAGAACTTACTGATATGATTAGAGAACATTTTGGATTAGAGTTAAGAGAAGCATATATTATAAAAGAAAAAAATAATATTGTTAATTTACTTTGTTTCTTATTTGGAATTATTTTTCTTTTTATTGATATCTTAGTCAAATTAAATCCTATAGTATCTGAGATAGTTTTAATACTTGGATGGGTACTTATATGGGAAACATCTTATAATCTCTTCTTTGGTGAAATAAGAAATAATGTAAAAATTTCTAGAATAAAAAGATTAATAGATTGTAAAGTTAAATATTATGAAAAACAATAGCTATTAGCTATTGTTTTTGTTAATTAAACTTTCATATAATAAGTCAACTATATAGTTTGATGGTTCTAAATTATATTCTTCAATTAATTCATCTATGAAATTATCAGTATATTCTTTATTTAAATATTTTGAAATTGATATTTTTTTATTATTTAAATCTTTTAAATAATCTTTAGTGTAATCATTATCTAATATAAGAATTGGGAGATCTTCACTCCAATTTTTGAATTTTTCAATTAGTTCATCAGTAGAATTTAAATATGTAAATAAATCATCATCGTATGATATTATTTCTAAAATAGATGGATTAATTATTTTATCTTTATTAATTCTATAATCAAATCTATCTAATAGGCTTAGACCGTTTAATTTTAAGGCACTTATTTGAGCGATATCACCAGTTTCTCTTTTACTAGTAGTAGGAATAATTTCTATTATAATATATTTTTCAGAGTTATTAATCATAAAATCACCAAGTATATTGTATCATATATAGTAATATATTTAAAAAAAATATAAAATGTGTTAGAATTAAAATGGTGGTAGGTATGGCAAATATAATGGAATATGTTAAATATTATAAGGATAAATCATTTGATGAAATTTTATTTAGTGATGTTGATTCTTTAATTTTTTCTCAAATATCATATGTTGATTTTTCTTCGATTTTAAAGGAAGAAATGCTTCCTATATCTTTAATTGACCTTGGTAGAGAATATTTCTCAAAAGTAGCTCGTGAAGAGATGAAATCAAAAGCTAAGCTTTTTAGACAAACTTATGACTTGTTTAATGCTATTTATAATACTACTAGATATAAAGATATAGTTATTACTAATTACAAAGATGTACTTAATTCTGAAACTCAATTTTGTGCATTAACATTTAGGTATAAAAAAATTTTTTCTTATATTGCTTTTAAAGGAACTGATAGGTCTGTTATAGGTTGGAAAGAAGATTTTGATATGTCTTATTCTTATCCTATTCCAAGTCAAAAATTAGCTATAGATTTTTTAGAAAATAGTGTTAGCTTCTTTGATAAGAATGTTTATGTTGGTGGACATTCTAAGGGTGGAAATTTAGCTCTTGTTTCTGCACTTGGTTCATCAAGTTTTGTAAGACATAGATTAAAATGTATTTATAGTTTTGATGGTCCTGGACTTAGAGCTAGTGAATATCATAGTATTGCTTATTCTAAAATTCAAAATAAATTGAGATTGATTATTCCAAATGAAAGTATTGTTGGTTTATTATTACATCATGATTTTGATTATGAAGTTGTTGAAAGTAATGGAAAGGGGATATTTCAACATGATGCTTTTACTTGGCAATGTTTTGGTGGTGTTTTTGTTCCTGGTGTATTAAGTAAAAGGAGTATACAATTTTCTAAATCAATGAAACAGTTTTTAGCAACTACTCCTTATTTAGAACAAAGAGAATTAATTGATGCAGTATATAGTTTGTTTAAAAAGGCAGAGATAGATAATATAGAACATATTTCACTTACTAAGATACTTAAGGCAATAACTTTAGTTAATACAGTTACTTCGGATAAAAAAATGATGGAAAAAATAAGAAAGATATTAACAATTTTTGTTAATTATTATAGTTTTTAATAAATAATTTTATTGTATAATGAAAAAGAGGTGTTATTATGAAGAAGATTTTATTTAGTGCATTAATGGCTGTATTTTTATTATTACCTTTTACAGCTAGAGCAGAAGAAAAGGTAAAAGTATATATTTTCCGTGGAGAAGGATGTCCTCACTGTGAAGAAGCCCTAGAATTCTTTAATTCTTTGGAATCAGATGTTACTTCAAGATTTGAATTAATTCAATATGAAGTATGGAATGATGAAAACAATAAAGCTCTAATGGAAGAGGTAGCTTCTAAATTAGGTGATACAGTAAGTGGAGTACCATATATTGTAATAGGAGATCAAAGTTTTAAAGGTTTTACTGATGAAATTGGTGAAAAAATGGTTAATACTATAAATGAATATTATGAAAATAATACATTTATAGATGCATTAGATGGTATAAATGTTGAAAATAAAAAAGATAACAGTGATGCGATTGTTGTTGGGGTTTTTGTAACAGTTATATTTGTAGGCGCAGCTTTAATAATTTTAGCTCGTAAAAAAATGTAGTATCGTTGTGATACTATTTTTTTTATGATAAAATACTTTAAAGGAGTGATAAAATGGCAAATTTTAGTAAGAGAAATGATCCTAAAGTTATTAATAATTTGAGTAGTGAACACGCTAATTTTAATAATACAAATACACCTCTTTATAAACCACAACCTTTTGATAAAAAAGATTCATCATCTTTTCACCAAGAAAAAATACTTTATCAAAATAATATGATTCCAGATTATAAAAAATTAAGAAAAAGACAGGTAGAGATGCCAAAAGAAGAATATACTAAAGAAGAAAAATTAATTCGTCCTATTGCTGATAAGGATACTCGTTTAAATATTGAAAGCAATCAAAAAGAAAACTTAAAGTTTAGTAAAAGTGTCTCTATAGATAATATGAAATTTGATAGTAATCCAGTTGATCAAGTTTTTCAAAATGCTTTAACTACAAATGAAGATATTATTTTTGATAATAATGATAATTATCAAAAACCTAAAAAGAACATCTTAAAGAAAATAATGCCATTTATTATAATTGGTGTTGTAATAGAAATAATAGTAGTATTAGTGCTGTTGTTCTTTAATTATTTTGGTAAGACTGATACTTTAGAATGTTCGAGTGAAACTTATAATGAATTTTATCAAGCTAATATTCAAAATATAAAAAAATATACATTTAAAAATGGTAAAATAACTAAGTTATTAGATACAACTTATTATAAGTTTGATAATAATGAAGTTTATGAATCTTTTAAAAAAGAGTATGCATATCCTGAGTATAGTATAATTAAAGGCAGAGTTGTAACTTACAATATTGATGATAACACTAGTACTTATGAAGAGAAGATATCTTATGATTATAAGAGTTTAAGAAAGCAGAATACAAGCAGTGACAAACATACAATAGTTATTGGAAATGAAAACGATTCGATAAATTTAATTGACTATAATATAAAAGATATTAAAATTATATATAGTGATGATTATAAATGTAGATAATATATCTACTTTTTTTATGTCGAATTAAATCATATCTCATATAATATTTTGAATGGATGTGATTTTTTTGAAATTAAATCAATTAGGTATTGGTGATAAAGCAATCATTTCTTATATTGCTGAATCTGATTTGACAAGAAGATTAAAAGATATAGGAATATTAAAAGGAAATACTATTGAATGTGTTTATGAAAGTCCTTTTTCTGATCCACGTGTTTATTTAATTAAGGGAGCTTTTTTTTCTATAAGAAATTGTGATGCTTCTACTGTAATAGTAGAGGTGATTTAATGTATAAAATAGCTTTATGTGGTAATCCAAATGTTGGTAAATCAACTATTTTTAATGCATTAACTGGACTTAATCAACATACTGGTAATTGGACTGGGAAGACAATCGAACTTAAATCTGGTGAGTTTAGTCATTCATCTTATGATTTTGTTATTTATGATTTACCTGGGACTTATTCTTTTTCATGTCATTCTTTTGAAGAAGAGGTTACTCGTGATTTTATAGCTTTAACTGATGTTGATTTGACTGTAGTTGTTGTTGATGCTGTTTCATTAGAAAGAAATTTAAATTATGTTATACAAGTATTAGAAATGACAGATAATGTTTTACTTTGTATTAATTTAATGGATGAGGCTAAATTAAAAAAGATAAATGTAAATATTCGTAAATTAAGTGATATGTTAAGTGTACCGATTGTCGGTATTAGTGCTAAAAATGATAATGATATATTAACGCTAAAAGATAAGATAGTTTCAAGTATTAATATAAAAAATAATTTTGATATAAAGTATTCTAAGCTTTTAGAAGAAAATATTCAAAGATTATATCAATTATTTCCTGATAATTTATCTTATAAAAAGAAGAGATTTTTTTCTTTAAGATTACTTGATGACAACTATGATTTTGTAAATAATATAATAAAAAGATTTAACATTGATGAAGAAAAATATTTTAATATAAAAAATGATTTGTTAGATATTGGATATGATAGTAATAAAATAAGTGATGAATATGTTACTACCATATCAAGACATGCTAGCTTTATATTTAAAAATGTTGTTTCATATGGTGATTTAAATTATTTAAATAAAGTAAAAAAAATAGATAGAATATTAACTCATAAATTCTTTGGCCTTGGAATAATGTTTATATTTTTATTATTTATATTATGGCTTACCATTTATTTTTCATCCTATCCGTCAGAACTGTTATTTGATATGTTTAAATCTTTTAAAGAATATATTTTGTTATTTTTTGATAAATTAAAGATTCCTTATTTTATTAATGATTTTTTTATTAATGGAATATACTTAGTAGTTACTTGGGTTGTATCTGTTATGCTTCCACCTATGATTATTTTTTTCCCATTGTTTACTTTTTTTGAAGATTTAGGATTTTTACCTAGAATTGCTTTTAATTTAGATTATTGTTTTAAAAAGTGTAAGACTTGTGGAAAGCAAGCATTAAGTATGCTTATGGGATTTGGATGTAATGCGGTTGGTATAATGGGTACTAGAATTATTGATTCTAAAAGGGAAAGGTTACTAGCTATTTTGACTAATAGTTTTGTTCCTTGTAATGGAAGATTTCCAATGCTTATAGTCATTATTTCTATATTTTTAGGTACTACTACATTATCTACTTCACTATATTTAAGTGTTTTTATTATATTGTCTATTTTATGTTCTTTATTAGTTACCTGGATATTATCATTAACTTTATTAAAGGGGAAAAAATCATCTTTTATCTTAGAAATGCCATTTTATAGGAAACCTAACATAAGATCTATATTAGTACATTCTTTTTATGACAGAATAATTTTAATTTTGTTTAGGGCTTTAAAAATTTCAATATTTGCGGGTATTATTATTTACGTTATGTCACATATTTATGTTAATGATTCAAATTTATTAAATATCTTATCTTCATTTTTAGATCCTATTGGTAATGCGATAGGTCTCGATGGAAAGATTTTATTGGCGTTTTTACTCGGTATTCCAGCTAATGAAATAGTTATGCCTATTTTGATAATGCTTTATATGAATGGTTCTACTATGATTGATACAAATAATTTACTATTTATTAAATCTCTTTTTATAGATAATGGATGGACTATTAGTACAGCTATCTGCTTTATAATTTTTACTATTTTTCATTTTCCTTGTTCTACATCATTGTTTACAATTTATGATGAAACAAAAAGTTATAAATGGACTTTACTTTCATTTCTGATACCACTTTTTACTGGAATTATACTTTGTTTTATTATAAAAACTTTATTTATAATTTTCTAATTAGTTTTCTTTACTTTTAAATTCATGCTTGTTATAATTTAATGGTAGAAAAATGGTGATAGTATGAATTTAGATAGTTTAAATGAGATGCAGAAGAAAGCTGTTATGGCAACAGAGGGGCCACTTTTAGTCCTTGCTGGAGCAGGTTCTGGAAAAACTAGAGTTCTTACAACAAGAATAGCTCATCTTATTTTAGATTTAGGTATTGATCCTTCTAATATATTAGCGATAACATTTACAAATAAGGCAGCTAAAGAAATGAAAGATAGAGTTATTTCTATGATTGGTAATATAGGTTATGGTTGTCAAATATCAACTTTCCATTCATTTGGTCTTTCTATTATAAGAGATAATTATGAAAAGTTAGGGATGGATAAAAATTTTACTATCTTGGATAGTGATGATTCTAATACTATAATCAAAAAAATATGTAAAGACAAAGATTTAGATCCTAAAATATATAATCCTAAAATGATTCGAGGCAAAATAAGTGGGGCAAAAAATGAGCTTATGTCACCAGTTGAATATGAAAAATATGCATTTTCTGATATAGAAGAAAAAGTAGTAGAAGTTTATACTAGATATGAAGAAAAGTTAAGAATTAGTAATTCGTTAGATTTTGATGACTTGCTTATGATGCCTATTAAATTGTTTGAAGAAAACCCTGATATTCTTAAAAAATATCAAGAAAAATTTAAATATATTTTAATAGACGAATATCAAGATACTAATAAAGCTCAATATATATTAACTAAAATGATAAGCGCTAAATATAAAAATATTTGTGTTGTAGGTGATAATGATCAGTCTATTTATGCCTTCAGAGGTGCAGATTATAAAAATATATTGAATTTTGAAAAAGATTATAAAGATGCTTTAGTTATATTACTTGAAGAAAACTACCGCTCTACAAGTAACATATTAAATACAGCTAATTCTATTATAAAAAATAATAAAGATAGAAAAGATAAAAAACTATGGACTTCAAATGGTGAAGGTGAAAAAGTAAAATATCATAAGGCTCTTGATGAAAAAGATGAAGCAAGTTATGTTGTTGATGATATTAAAAAATTGCTTAATTCTGGTGTATCTAGAAATAATATCGCTGTTCTTTATAGAACTAATGCTCAATCTAGAAATATAGAAGATGTTTTATTAAAAGAAAATATTCCTTACAAAGTTGTTGGTTCATTTTATTTCTATAAAAGAAAGGAAATAAAAGATTTAATTTCTTATTTAAAACTTATATATAATCCAAATGATGATATAAGTTTGACTAGAGTTATTAATGTTCCAAAAAGAGGAATAGGTTTAAAAACAATTGAAAATATTAGTGATATTTCAATTCTTAATCAAACTAGTATGTATGAAGCAATTACATCTGGAAAAGAGTTGTTGTTTAAGAATACTATAGAAAAAATAAGAAAAGAGGAAGAAAATCTATCTTTAACTGAATTAATTGATTATATTTTAGATGAGACTGGAATGCGTTTAGAATTAGAAAGTGAAAAATCATTAGAGGCTGATATACGTCTTGAAAACTTGGAAGAATTTAAAACAATAACTAAACATTTTGAAGAAAATAATGGGATAGTTTCTTTAGGAGATTTCTTGGAAGAAATAAGTTTGGTTGCTGACATAGAGGAACACAAGGATAATACTGATGTAATTACATTAATGACAGTTCATTCTGCTAAAGGTCTTGAATTTGATTATGTATATTTAGTTGGAATGGAGGAAGGAATATTTCCTCATAATAACTCTTTTGCTGACAATGCAGGACTTGAAGAGGAAAGAAGACTATGTTATGTTGCAATAACTAGGGCAAAAAAGAGATTAACTTTAGTTAATGCTAGAAAAAGAACAATTTTTGGTCAAGAAAGCTATAATGTTCCAAGTAGATTTATAGAAGAAGCTGATAAAGACTCATTAGATATTGACATACCAGAAAAAGAAGTTAAAATAATAGATAAGAAATCTTTAATTGATGAAACAGCTGAATATAAAGTTGGTGACAAAGTAGAACACGATAAATTTGGTAGAGGTATAGTTGTGAGTGTTAATAAAAGTATTTTGTCTATAGCATTTAAAGATGGTATTAAAACCCTTATGAAGGGACATAAATCTATTAGGAAGGTGTAGCATATGTTTCTAAGTATTATTGACAAATTTAATGAGTGGGGAGAATCACTAAAAGGTTTTCTAATGAGTAGTGAACATAATCCTATTTGGGTAGTATTCTTTGTTGTAGGACTTTTAGTATTTTTCTTTACTTATAATGCTTTGCATAAAAATTAATCCTTTAGTGGATTTTTTTTTATATTGTGCTATAATTAAACTAGGTGATAATATGCAACAGTATTATGAAATATTAATTAAGTATTCATCCCTTAGAGATAAAAAGGGTCCTTTGTCTATGGAGGATAATCAATTTCTTTTAGGAGTTAATAACTTAGCTAGTACTGATTCAAATTTAAAAACAATGCTTTCTTTTTTAGAAAGAGAGAATAATCCTGTTTTACGTAAGAAGGTAATTGATATTAATGCAGCTTCTAAAAAGCTTAAAGAAACAAATTTATCGAAAGATGACTTTGATATTGAAAATGTAAATGGAGAGAGGGTTATTATTGTTCATGAAAAAGAACCACTTAGAAGAAATCAAATATTAGCTCAAGTACAAGGAATAGAACAATACTATTTATATCCAGAATTATTAGAAAGACTTTCACCTTATGAACGTGAAAAATGTAATAATTTATTAAATTTATATAAAAGTAAGATTAAGGAACCAGAAAAAGTATTGGAAAAAGTAAAGCCTTCCAATAAGATTGCTGGATATATAGATGCCTTAATGATTGGATGGTTTACTGGTTTAACTGGTTCTATTATTTTTTCAATAATGTTGTATATTTTAAGTAAATAGTATAAGTCTCTTATACTATTTATTGTTTTAAGTTTAAAAAAGTATTATAATTATAAAAATAGAAAAGGAGATCTTATGGAGGATATTATAAATAACTTGATTATGTGGCTTAAAGATTCTTATAATAGTTTTCCATTTCTTTTAAGCCTATCATTTGGATTTGGTTTAATTGTTCTTGAATCAATAATACCTATTTTACCTTTGGCACTTTTTATAGCTTTAAATTTGATGTTGTTTGGTAATGTTTTAGGTTTTATCTTATCTTGGATAGCAACTATATGTGGTTGTATCTTAAGCTATTCTATTTTTAAATATGGATTTAGTAAATTTATATATAAGGTAGAAGAGAATCATCCCAAGACTAAAGCTTTAACTTCTTCTATTAGAAATATATCTTTTTCTAATTTAGTAATAATTATGGCAATACCTTTTACTCCTGCATTTTCTATAAATATAGGTGCAGGTTTATCTAAAATGCGATTTAAAAAATTCTTTTTTGCATTACTTATCTCTAAACTATTTATAGTTTATTTTTGGGGATTTATAGGTACTACTTTACTTGAGAGTATAACTGATATAACAGTTTTAATAAAAATAGGAATTTTACTATTGATTGCATTTTTATTATCAAAAGTTATACTTAAAAAATTTAATTTAGAATAGAAGTGATTATATGGATATAGTAATATTAGTTTTAATCTGTTTAGTAATAATTTTTGAAGTTGTCTTACTTATTATGTTTATGTCTAAAAAGGGAGAAGAAAAAGCAATTGAGAAAGTAAATACATTGGAAACCACTATTATAAAAGAGTTTTTAAACTTTAAGGGTGATATTAGTAAAGATTTTATGACTTTAAATCAAACAATAGAAGAAAGATTACGTTTAATTAGTAATCATGTTAATGAAAGACTTGATGAAAATTTTGAAAGAACTAACAAAACTTTTGGATCTATTCTTGAACGTTTATCTAAGATAGATGAAGCTCAGAAAAAAATAGAACATTTATCTTCTGATATAGTATCTTTGGAAAGTGTTTTAACCGATAAGAAAACAAGAGGTATTTTTGGAGAAGTAAATTTAAATCATATTCTTATGAATGTTTTTGGTAAGAATGATAAAATATATAAAATGCAATATCCTCTTGAAAATGGTACTATTGTTGACTGTATGCTTTTTGCTCCAGAACCACTAGGACTGTTAGGAATAGATTCTAAATTTCCACTAGAAAATTATAGGAAAATGGTTGATAAAAATATATCAATTGAAGAAAGAAAAGAAGCAGAAAAGTTATTTAAATTAGATATGAAAAAGCATATAGATGCGATATCTTCTAAATATATAATAACTGGAGTTACTGCTGATCAAGCTATTATGTTTCTACCGGCAGAAGCTATATTTGCAGAAGTTAGTGCATATCATCCTGAAATAATTGAATATGCCTATAAAAAAAGAGTTTGGTTAACAAGCCCAACAACTTTAATTAGTACTCTTACAACATTGCAGTTAATGATTAAAAATCTTGAAAGAGATAAATATACGTCTATAATTCATCAAGAATTATTATTGCTAGATGAAGAATTTAAACGTTATAAAGAAAGATGGGATAAGTTATCAAGAAGTATTGAAACTGTTAGCAAAGATGTTAAAGATATTCATACTACGACTGATAAGATAACAAAGAGATTTAATAGTATAAATCAGGTTGAAATAGCAAATGATTTATTGGAGGATTCTCATGAATAAAGTAATAACTATTGAAGAATTAAAAAAATTAAAGGAAAAAGTAAAAGAAAATAAAATAACAGATTTAGACTATAGCAAGATAGTAGAATTGTTTCCTGATGTAAAAGAAGAAAAACCTATGCAATTAGTTAAAAAGGACAATAGGAAAGCTGGTTTTTCAAATATTATTTATTTAGCTACATTATCTTTAGTTACTGAAATTTGTTTTTTAGCTTTATCTTTAATAATTTATAAATAATTAATTGTTATAATGAATATATATATGTTATAATTAACTAAATGAGGAGGAGTTTTATGATTTGTAAAGAATGTAACAGTGAAAATAAAGAAAATGCAAAGTTTTGTGCTAATTGTGGAAAAGATTTAAAAGAAAAAGAAGTTTCTAAAACTTCTGTTAAGAAAGAAGAAAAAGTAGATACTTCAAAACAAAATGATTTTGTTAAATTGCTTAAAGAAAAATTTGTTGAGTTAAAAGATAATTTAATTAAACCACTTGATAGTATGAAAAACAAATCAGTTGATGATATTAAATCAGTAGCTATAACAGGAGTAATTATTTCTTTAGTGATGATGTTAGTTCATTTAATTTCATCTATGATTAGTTCTTGCCATGTTATGAAATATGATTGGCTTAAAGGTCAAACTTATTCTTGGTCATTAGATGGGTTAAAAAATGTAAATTATTTTGATGCAACTATCAAGAGCTTTGTTATATATGCATTAGTTATGTTAGTTATAGCAGCTGTATTCTACGTAGGTAGTTTAATTATTAAGAAATCATTAAAATTTTCTAGAGTATTATCTATAGTTTTTGTTAGTATGATACCTGTAGTATTAGGATGTATGATTATATCTCCTATTTTAGGATTAATATATATCCATTTAGGAACTATCGCATTTGTATTATCATTTATATATTCTATATCTATTTTTACAACTTTATTAAATGAAGAAATAAAATTAGATGGTACCTTAAAACTATACTATAATACTGTATGTTATAGTGTCTTGATTCTAGTTGCTTATTTTATAGCTGTTAATAGTATAACAACTTTTATAAGCAGTTTAGGTATATAAAAAATGTAGTTATCTACATTTTTTTTTGCTTTTAATATATAGAAGTAAGATAGGTAATAGTATAAATATATATAATATTACAGACATATTTTTAATTGAAAATGATATAAATGTTGTATTATTAGGCCATAAATTTTCATTTATAATAATTAGTATTATATTTACTATCATAATTAACGTTTTATTACCAAACTTTGGTATAATGGTCTCTTTTGTTTTTAGTATGTAATATATGCATAGTACAATCATCATGAATAAACTTAAGAACCATTGTATAGCAAGTATACTTTCTGTTCTCTGTAAAAAACTACCTATTTGAATTCTTCTAAGCATTTGGTAGTCTGGATATTGATAGATAGAAGCTAGTTCTATACCTAGGACTCCAATTGTAGTTATTAAAGATACAAGTATTATTATTCCTGTAATTATAGAGGTTATTATAATTGTTTTATTTGATTTTTGTTCATTTTTAAGATTATCTTTTGGTATTATTAACAATATGTATAGTGGCAGTATTGAATATGCTATATAGGATAATGATGATAATAATAAATCACATTTATCTGTTTTCATAAATGGTAGTAGATTAGATACATTAAAGCTTGGGATTAATCCTAATATACTTATTATATAGAATGTTATTGATATTATAAATAAAATTATACTAGTTCTGCATATGGCTTTTAAACCTTTACTTAATATATATGTTATAGGAATTAACATCATTATTTCAATAAATAAAGATGGTGTTTTATATAAATATTCTGATGTTATAAAATTTGTTAAATCATAAAACAAGAATGATGTAAAAAATAGTATAAAAATACTTATGATTATATTTATGATATTTCCTATTTTTTTACCAAAAAATAAATTAAATTTCTCATTTATGTTCGTATCTTTTTTTATATCACTAACTTTTAACATCAATATTAGAGGAACTAATCCTAATAAAATTCCTATTAGTATTGATATGTATGAATCATTCTCGGTATAGTATAGGTAACTGTTGATTCCTATTCCTATATAAGTGGAGCGCATTACAAAATATATAATTGATATTATTTCTGAGTTATGTATTTTTTCTTTCAAATTACGCCTCCTTTATGTTAGATTTTAGTGAACCTTTATCTTCTAGTTTTATTTCTATATTTGTATCTATATTTAGTTTTATGAATTCTTCATCATTCCAATCTTTATATATACTGTCAAAATAATTTGGATTATGTTTATATATTATATTTCCAAATCCAAATATATCTGTTTTATACTTTTTGGCTAGATCTATTGAATTTTCTACAATTTTTTTTACTTTTTTTTCTGTTTCTTCTTTTATATAACTTATATTTTTATTATCTTCTAAATCTATATCGCAGTTATTTTCTTGAATATCAGCGTTACTTTTAATATTTAGTATAATTTTATTATTTTTATACTTTTTATTTGATTTAACATTTGATAGTTGAATATTTATATATTCTTCACTATTATTACATTTAATTTTTACTAATGTTTCATCTACATTGTCATTTATTATGTTTATTCCATAACTTTCTTCTTCATCTGCTATGTGAACAAGTTTATCTTTTTTAAATAAAACTAGGTTTGAAAGTTTTAAATATGTTTTAGGGGATGTTTCTTCTAAAGCTTTTTTACTTTTTCCTTCTTCTATATTTCCTTTTATTTCAATTGATGGAAGTACTGGTTCTATACCTTTTTGAACTAATTTTTCTATAAAACTACTATATGGAATATTAGAAGTAACAGCTTGTGATTCTTTAGAAAAAGAAATTGCTATACTTATACTTTGTGATGGAAATGATTCAAGTGGACTTACTATTTGTAAAACATCTTTTGCATCACTTTTTATTGCAACTATTAGATAAAATCTTTTTGTTGATTCTGGTTCTCTAATTAGGTAATCTAAACTATCTTTTAATCCATTTTTCGCTAATTCTTCAGAAACCACTATAAATGATAAGTGACCTATATATACTTTTTTAGGACTTATTACATCTATTTCTTTTAATGCTTCACTTATTGTTTTTCCTTTTCCTTCATATACTATTGACTGGGCTTCTCCTTCAACAGTACTTGCTTGTGATTTTTTTGAATTGGCAATTAAGAGATTTACTACATATTTTCCTTCTTTATAGTCAATAGACATACCAGTTGATATTGCTAGATCATTTAGTTCATTATAGTTATAGCAAGCTGTTGTGAGTGTTAATAAAAGTAGTACAAAGAATAGTTTAATTTTCATTTTTATCCCTCATTCTTGTTTGATTTTTTTTACTAAAATAAATAGGCCTTTTAAACAATTTATTTCTAGGTAATCTTATTATTGCATCCTTATTGGCATTTTTATTAAATGGAGCAATAGGCGCTAAATATGGAATTCCATTATATTCTATACTTGCTAGTTTAGTAATGAATAAAAGTAATGCGATTATAAATCCTACTATACCAATTGTTGATGAGAATATAAGTACAAATATTCTCCAAAATCTAATGCCATTTACTATATCAATATCTGTAAAAAGTAGTCCTGAAATTGATGTTACTCCTATTATGATTATTACTATTGGGGATACAATTCCTGCTGTTACAGCGGCTTCTCCTAAAACTAATGCTCCAACTATTCCTATAGAACTTCCTGATGCATTTGGTATTCTAATATCACTTTCTCTTAATATTTCAAATGTTATAATCATCATTAATGTTTCTAGTGCTGTTGGGAAAGGGACTCCTTCTCTTTGAACAGCTAAAGAAATTAATAGCTCATTTGGTATTATCTCTTGATTGAATGTCGTTAGTGCCACATAGAGTCCTGGTAAGAATATGGTTAATGCAAATGATATTATTCTAAGTATTCTTGTGAAACTAACATTTATCCATTTTTGATAATCATCTTCTGGAGAGTGCATAAAATCTATTAGTAATGCTGGAATTATTAGAACAAAAGGAGAATTTTCAACTAGTATTACAACTTTTCCTTGTAATAGTGAAGAACATGCTAAATCGGGTCTTTCTGTACTTAAAAATTGTGGTAAACTACTGTTTTTATTATCTAGTAGGAATTCTCTTATGTAACCACTATCTAATATTCCATCAATATCAATGTTTTTAATCTGAGAGCTTATTTTTTTTACTAAATTTTTATCTACTATGTCATTTATATATGCTATTGTAACTTTTGTTTTTGTTCTTCTTCCTACATTAATCTCTTGCATCCATAGATTTTCATCTTTTATTCTTTTTCTTATTAGTCCAATATTAATTGCATGATTTTCTGTAAAACTGTCTTTTGGTCCTCGTATTATTGCTTCACTTGTTGCTTCAGTTACTCCTCGATCTAATTTGTTCTTTGTTTCAATTACAATTGCTTCTTTTTTGTTTTCTATAAAAAGAACAGTATATCCGCTTGATAAGTAATAAAATGATTCATCTATATTTGTTATTGTTTTAATATTACTATTTGGGATTGAATCTTTTAAAAATTTAAATATGTTTTTAATAGTTATTATTTTATTTGTATTATACGTTATGTCTTTCATAAAAAAATTACTTATTTTATCGTCACTTGAGACACTTTCTAAGTACATATATCCAATATTTTTTTTATGAAATTTTATATTTCGTTCTACTATGTCATTACTTTTTCCATATTTATCTTTTATATATTTAAAGTTTTTTTTAATATCTCTTTTAATATTCATAGTATCACCTTCAAATTTATTATTTTCTAAAAACAAAAAATTATGTAATTTGTTTAAAAATTTAGTATAATATTTTTAGGTGAATTAAATGGGAAGTATAAAAATATATAAACTTGATTCAAAAGGAAGAGGAATTGGAAGATATAATAACAAACCTATTTTTATTTTTAATGCATTACCTAATGAGGAAGTTTTAGTTAAAAATATAAATGAGAGAAGTAAATATGTGACTGCAGATAGTTATGATTTTATTATTAGGTCTGACAAAAGAATTAATCCAATTTGCCCATATTTTGGAGTGTGTGGTGGATGTGATTTAATGCATATGTCTTATGATGAACAATTAAAATTTAAAAAAGATAAAGTTTCTTTTAATATTCACTCAATGGTTGATTCTAATATAAAAGTTTTAGATATAAAACATTCTAATAATTTGCATTATAGAAATAAGGCGGAATTCAAAGTTGGTAATAATGTTGGATATTATTCTAAAAGTACTCATGAAATAGTTCCCATTGAAGAGTGTTTTTTGGTTAATGATAAAATAAATGAAATATTAAAATTTTTAAGAAATAAGAAATTAGATGGAATTTTTTCTATATTAATTAGAGCTAGTTTAAATGATTGTATGGTTGTGTTTAATACAGATAAGAAGATAGAAATTTATTTTCTTGATGAATTAAAGAGTTTAGTTTCTACTTGTATTTTAAATGTTAATGGGAATGAAGAAGTTTTATTTGGTAAGGGATATATCATTGATAGTATAAAAAATTTTTCTTATAAGATATCTCCAAAGTCTTTTTTTCAAGTTAATACTGATGGTGCTTATCTTCTTTATTCAACTGTTTTGAATTATATAAGTAAAGGTGATAGGGTGCTTGATTTATATTGTGGAACTGGGTCTATTGGAATATTTTTAAGTGATGTAGCTTCTTCAGTTTTAGGTGTTGAAATCAATTCTGATGCGGTCAATGATGCGTTTTTTAACAAAAATTTGAACAATTTAACTAATGTTGATTTTAAATGTTTAGACACTTCTTTATTTTCAAATGATTTATCTGATATTGATACTGTTGTTGTTGATCCTCCAAGAAGTGGAATGAACTTAAAAACAATTAATTATTTATTAGATCAAAATGTAGACAAGATAGTTTATGTATCATGCGATTTAATGACTTTATGTAGAGATTTAAATATAATGAAAAATAAATACAAGATTTTAGAAGTTACTCCTGTTGATATGTTTCCTAATACATATCATGTGGAATGTGTTTGTGTAATGAAAAAAATTTAGTAATATTAATTATAATTTCAAGAAATATATCTTATATGACTTACGTCTAATGATTTCTAATGTTGATTTTAAAGATATATATGGAATGAATATATAAATTAAAAAAGGAGTAGGTATGAAAAATTATATTAAAGTTGGTGTTGGCGTTTTAATAATATCTAATGATAAGGTACTGTTAGGGCACAGAGTTAGTAATTATGAGGATACCGGAGGAATTCACGAAGGAGACTCTTGGACTTGTCCTGGTGGTAAACAAGAATATAATGAGACTATAGTTGAATGCGCTATAAGAGAGACTTTAGAAGAGACAAATTTAGATATTAGTGATATTAAAGTATTTAATGCAGAAGATGATATATCTGTTGATAGGCATTTTATTACTATTCATGTTATAGCTAATAGTTTTAGAGGTGAATTAAAAGTAATGGAACCTGATAAAATAGATGAATGGAAGTGGTTTGATTTAGATAATCTTCCTAATAATTTATATTCACCTTCTAGAAAAGAGATAGAAGCATTTAAAAATGTTAGCAATAATATATAGATGCATTTTTTGATGAAGTTACAGGTGATATATGGTACTTAATGTTAGTGGTAGAACTGATGTAGTTGCATTTTATATAGATTGGTTTATGAAAAGATATGAGGAAGGATTTGTAGATGTTAGAAATCCATTTAATCCTAAACTAGTTAGCAGAATTGATTTTAATGATGTCGATTTGATTTTATTTTGTACAAAGAATCCTATACCAATACTAGATAAAATTAAAAAAATTGATAAACCTATTTTATTTCATGTTACACTTACTCCATATAAAAATGATATAGAACCAAATGTTTTACCTAAAGGGGAGATTATAGAAGCTATAAAAAAATTATCTAGTATAATTGGAATTGAAAATATAACTGTTAGATATGATCCTGTCTTTTTAAGCGATAAATATAACTTGAAGTATCATGTTAAGGCTTTTGATAATTTGTGCTCATTACTTGATGGATATGTTAATAAAATATTGATATCTTTTTTAGATGAATATAAAAATGTGAAAAAGCATAAAAAAGAACTTGGGTATCGTTCTTTTACTGAAGATGATTATAAAGTTATAGGTGAATCTTTTAGTAAAAGTGCTTCTAGGTATAAAATGATAGTTCATACTTGCTTTGAGGATAGAAATCTTGTTGAGTATGGTTTTACAAAGGGTGAATGTTTATCTCATGAATTAGCTTTTAAGTTAACTGGAAAGACTTATAAAAGTTGGACTGCTAGAAAAGATAAAAAATGTAATTGTGTAAGTATGGTTGATATTGGGTCTTATAATTCTTGTATGCATCACTGTAAGTATTGTTATGCTAATTATGACGAAGAAAGTATAGATAAGAATATTAAAATGCATGAACCCAACTCTTCTTTACTAATTGGTAAGTTAGAAAAAGATGATGTTATAAAACCAAGAAAAAAATAAAACATGTTTAGCATGTTTTTTAATTGTCTATATATACTAAGTCAGAATGAGTAAAGGAAACAATTATTTCCTCTTGTTTATATTCTTTTTTTATCATTTGGGCTAGTTTAATAACTGTTTTTCTATACTTTTCATCATCATGACAAAAGTTGTTGTTTCTATCTCCCATATAGGTAAATGTTACTTCACCTCCATATGGACATTTCCATTCATTTTTATATAATGCTGAATTTTTTATAAGTACTCCTGATATGTATATTCCTGTTTCTTTTTCTAATTGGTCAATAAATCCCTTAATTTTTTCTCCAACTTCTAATTTATTAGCTTCAACGTTATTTTTTGAAAATCCCTCATTAACTCCAAATGTTAAAAAATAATGTGTTGATTGCATATTATCCTCCTTTTAAGTTCAATTTTAACATAATATGCTATGCTAAAGTCAAAAAATTTAGTAAAATGATGAATATAGGTGATAATATGAAAAATTTACTTAAATTATATAATTTATTTTTCTATATAGGTATACAAACATTTGGTGGAGGTTATTCAATGATTCCACGTTTAAAAAAGAAATTTGTTGATGAACTAGGATGGATAAGTGAAGATGAAATGCTTGATTATATAACTATAGGTCAATGTACACCTGGTGTTATTACAATAAATTTATCTACATTTATTGGTTATAAAAAAGCTGGTATATTAGGTGGAATTGTATCAACTCTTGGAATGATATCTCCTTCTTTTTTAATTATTCTTCTTTTATCTTTTGGGCTTGAACGTATTGTGTCTTATCAAGTAGTTATGCATGCTTTTTCTGGGGTAAGAATTGGGGTCACTGCTTTAATTTTTAGTACATTTTTAAATTTATATAATAAGTGTGTTATCGATAATAAAACATTTGGAATTTTTTTAACTGTTGTTGTATTTGGGATATTTACATCTCTTAAACCTGTTTATTTAGTTATATATAGTGGAATACTTGGTATTATATTGACAAATGAAAAGGAGATGAAATAATGGTTTTAGTAGGTCTATTTTTATCATTTTTTCAAATCAGCCTTTTTGCGTTTGGTGGTGGATTATCTACAATTCCATTTATTGAAAATTTATCTACTATAACTTCTTGGTTTAAAATAGAGGATATTATGAATATGATTGCGATTAGTGAAGCAACTCCTGGGCCACTTGAATTAAATATGGCTACATATGTTGGCTTTTTAACTGCTGGCATACCTGGTTCTCTTGCTTCTATCTTAGGTGCTGTAATTCCTTCTATTGTTGTTATTTTGTGTGTTGCTCCAATAATGAATATCTTTAAAGGTAAAAATATATTTACTAGAGTATTTTATGGTTTAAAGGCATCATCTATTGCTTTAATCTTTTTAGCTTTTTTTGAATCTTTTAAAATAACAGCTTTAAATCTTGATGCGGATATATATCACTTTATTAATCTGTTAACATTAGCTATATCTATTACTATTTTATATATGATTAGAAAATTTCATCTTCATCCTATATTTTATTTAGGAATGGCTGCTGTTTTTGGAATTGTATTTGGTTTATAAAAAAGATAATTTTATCTTTTTTTTTATTGATTTTTGTTATATACTTATATTATAAGAATAATAAGGAGATTACTATGATATTAAGAAAACCGCTTGCTTTTTTAATTAAAAATTTTAAGCTTATACATTTTTTTCTAGTTTTGATTAATATTTACTTAATATATAAAACAAGTAGTGTTTTAGTGTTTTTTAATGAATATATACGTTCTTCTAATGTAGTGTTAGAGACAAGTGTTGCGAAAACTTTAATAAGTCCTATGATGTTTCTTTCTATTTTTATAATGATGATAGGAAGTGTATTAATTCTTACAATACTTAGAGCTAAAGATAAACCTACAAAGTTTTATTATATAAATATATTAAATTATGTTTTTACTTTAGCTGTTTTTGCTTATGATTATACAATACTTGAAAGAATTGAAAATACATTACTTGATGTACAAATTCTAGAGCTTTCTAGAGATCTAATAATGGTTTCTATCATACTTCAAAATATATCTCTTGTTTGGCTTGGAATAAGGGCTGCTGGTTTTGATATTAAAAAGTTTCATTTTAATGAGAATTTGGATGAGTTAGAAATAACTGAATCAGATAATGAAGAATTTGAAGTAAATTTAGAAATAGATAAAAATTTATATACCAGACGTTTCAGAAGAATAAAACGTTTTACAAATTATATGCTTAAAGAAAATAAACTACTTGTATCTTTGAGTGTACTAATTGTTTTAGGTATTTCTCTTTATATTGTTTATTTAAATACAGGAGTTTATAAAAAACTTCTTAAGACTAATCAAGCTTTTCAAACAAATGAATTTATTTTAAATGTTGAAAACAGTTATTACATAGAAAGTGACTATCAAGGAAATATACTTGAGGGTGACAGTGGATTTGTAGTTCTTAGAATACAAGTTAAAAATAGAACAACTAAAGCTAAAACATTAAATATTGGTAGATTTGCTTTAACTTTAAATGGAAATTTTTACTATCATACATCTAGTTATAAAGAAAAATTAATGGATTTAGGTTACTCATATTCTTCTGAAAATATAACTAGCGAATTTTCTAGATATATTTTAGTATTTAAAGTTCCAAAAGGTAATTATGATAAAAAAATGACATTAAAGTATGCTGATATAAATGGTAAGGATATAAAGGTTGATGTTACACCATTAAATTTGACTTTAGAAAAAACAAAAGATATTGTATCTTTAACTGAAGAATTGAAATTTAGTGAGAGTCCCCTTAAAGATACTAGCTTAGTAATAAATTCTTATGACATTCAAGATAGATTTAAAATAGATTATAAATATTGTTCAAATGATAGTTGTATTGATTCTTATGAATACATTTATCCTAGTGCTTCAGATAACTATACTAAATCATTATTAAAACTTAATGGAAGTGTTTCGATATCAGATAAAATATATATTGAACCAATAACTACCTTATATAAATTTATGAAGTATTTTGCTAGTGTAGAGTATGTAGTTGATGGAGATGAAAAAGTGATGAGTGGAACTATAAAAAAGATAGATCCTCAAAAAAGTAATAAAAAAGATGAATATTATATAGAGGTTCCAAAAGAGATGAAAAATGCAACTTCTATTATAATTAAATTCAATGTTAGAAATTATATTTACAAATATCGATTAAAATAAATAAAAATAATTTCAATTTCAAAAAATATATGCTAAAATGTAGTATGGAGGATGATAGTATGGGTAAACATAGTAGAGTTTTAATAATACTTGCTTTGTTTGTACTATTTCCAAAAACTGTAAGTGCATCTAGTCATAGTTGTACTAATGAAGAAAAAGTTTATTGGAAAAATTTAGCTCAAAATGTTGTAGTTAGTTATGATGCCATTACTGATAATAATAAAGTTAAATTTACTATTACTTTTTCTAATTTAACAAAAGATTTGGAAATCTATGATTTAGATAATCAAAAATGGTATTCTACAACAAAAAAAGAATACACGATAAATAAATCAAAAGATAATAAAACATATAGGTTTGATATTTATACAAAAGATGAATTTTGTGGTAGGGTAGCATCTTACACAGTATACGCATCAATTCCTGCTTATAATAAATATCAAAATGATAAGTTATGTAAAGGAATAGAAGAATATAAATTATGCCAAAAATGGGCCAGTGTTTCATATGACTATGATACTTGGAAAAGTAAAGTAGAGGAATATAGAAAAAGTTTAATTAAAGATGAAAATAAAGAAGAAAAAAAGAATAATTATTCAATTTTAGAAAAAATAGTAGATGTTTATGGTGATATATATTATATAGTTTTACCAGCAATAGTTATAGTTGGTGTGATATCAATATATATTTACAATAAAAAACGTGAGTTGTTTTAGGAGGTGAAATAGTGAAAAAAAGTAAAGTATTAATCTTATTAATTCCTTTTTTTGCTTTTTTAATATCTATTTCGGATGTTAAAGCAGCATGTTCTGTAATAGATGGCAAAGAAGTCTGCTGGGATGAAAACGAAGGTGGAGGTAAAGATAGTACTGGTGATTGTTCGAGTTCAAACAATAATATTTGTAGAGCATCTGGTAAAAGTAGTTATCCTCAATACCTATATGCCAGTCTTACAAATGATGCTACTAAATCAAATGGTAAAGTTGTAGCTAGTGCGTATGGAACAATAACTAGCAATGTTTCAGCTTTAAACAGAAAACACGATGAAATTACAGCAACAAAAGAAAGTGTATGTAACTTCCTACAAGAAACTTTTGGTATAAGTTGTGAAGGTGATCAGATTTGTAAAGAAAATATAGATTATATTTATTTTTCCATGTCTGCACCAGTTTATAAAAATCACCAATTGGTAACTGATTTAACCGTAAAAGAAGTTGCTCGTGGTTGTGGTGGCAGTTGGACTTGCAACCATTCTGGTATTGGAACTATGAGTATGTATTTCCATGTTACGAGCGCAAATACAGGAGTTTATACGGCAGCTTCTTCTAGAAGTACTAATCCATCAGTTGTTGGAAGTATAACTAGTGGTTATGGTGTTGCTGCTGTTCGCTTAAAAGATTATGGTATAAGTTGCGATTCAACATGTTCACCTGATGAGTTATCATCTTGTATGAGTTCTGGACACACTAAAGAATGGTGTGAGGCAAATAATTGTCCTACTCCAGAAATATGCCATGGAAATGGAATAGCTCAAACTGGTTCATTAAATCAATGTGTCGACAATAACTATGGAACTCAAAGTGTATTTAGAGATATGGTAATGGGTTCTGGAACTGATAGTACAAATGGTATAAGAGAATATGATATAGGTGGGGAAGGAACAGGATATTGTTCACTATATTGTATGGAAATCAATGCTACTGCAAATTTACCTGGTGGATTTGCCAATGCTATTACATTAGGCTCAGGAATTGTATGGCCAACTTCTCCTAATACATGGACTTCAGAATATGGCAATATGTTCTCTTTATCTTTCCATGGAACAAGAAGATGTTATGTTCAAGTTGCTCCAAATTTAACTTATGGTCGTATGTGTCAGGTTGATCCTGTTGAAGATTATAAAAAAGCATTAGATGATTTAAAAGATAATTATAATAATAATTCTAATGCTAAATCATCTGCTGACACTGCTAGGGGTACTGTTGGAAAAACTTATAAATCAAGTAAAGGATATGGAAACTCATATAAAGTTATTGATTTTGAACCTGTTAATGGCAGCAGTACTACTAAATATTTAAGTTCTACTTATAATGGTTCTGATTCTAAGAATCCAGGCAAATCAAATGAAGCTTTGAGAACATTAAGTTGGAATACAGAATGTTGGAATTTTGCAGGTAGTGATGATAAACCAGATGATTCAAGACCAGCTAATACATGTTTAGATAATAATATGTGGAATAAATATAAAAAAACTGCAAACACAAATATTACTGGATTACAAAGTGCTTATAGTTCTCAAAAGACAGCTTTCTTTGCTAATAATAAGAGTTACAGTGCAACAAGCTATGAATGCAATTGTAAGAAAGATCCAAAAACTGGTAAGCCTTATGACTGTAAGACTTGTTATAAATGCGAATCTAACTCTAATGGCTTTACTGGTCATTTAAGCAATAAAACTTGCAATTTTCAAGATGGTGATGAATTACAAGATACTGGTATTAGAGCAACTAAAGATGCTTTAGATACTTGGAAAAACTTTAAATCAGCTTTAGATAAAAAGTATGATGAATTTACTAAGTATATTCAAACTTATAGAGAGACAGTTAATATTTATTTAAAATTAAAATTATGTTCTGACTATTCAAAAGAAGAGATGTCTTGTAGTGGTTCAAGTTGCAACTACTATAACTTTGTTACTGGCGTTAACATGGAATATGATGAGTTGGCTGATGATGGAACATCTACTTATATAGGACCACTTGAAATTGAACAAGATGTTAATTATAGTTGTGATAGATGTGGTTCTGAACTTGCTCCAATGAAGACTAAAGAATATATGTACAAGAAATATAATGATATGGTTAGGACAGAAACTATTGATAGGTTTAAATGGTATATAAATAAAATAGAGGATTCTCCAATAACTATGGATAGTGGAGAAGTTATATATTCTTTGCCTAGTAGCGTGAACAATGCATATATTGATAAGAAAACGCTAGAAGTATCCGATGATTTACCAAATGATGCTAATAAAGTATTAACAGCATTTAGAAACCTTCCAACATCATTTAACAATAAAGTTGGTAAAAAATATAATTTAGTTTTACATGATATAACTTTAGGTCATAATGGAATTATGAGTCCAACAAATTCATGGCTAAATTTAAGAAGTGATTACATTTGTCATTATGAGGTTACTACAACAAATGATGAGTGCCTATGTCCACCTGGAACTAAAAATCACGGGGTAGATTTATTCCAAGCTGTGCTATCAGATGGATTGACTTGCGCTGATGCTAAGGAAAAATATTGTGATTCAGATAATGTTCCTGAATGTACAACAAATTGCTTTGAAGATAAGTATTGTCCAGATAATTACGAAATTAAAATTTCTGGATGTATTAACTCTGGAAAGTCAAGAGATTGGTGTATTAATAAGTTATGTAATGGTGGAGGCGGCATAGCTTATAGATGTCCAAGCAATTCTAAAAACGCAGATATGGATATAACTACTTGTGTTGAAATGAAAATGTCACAAGATTATAGTGAAAGTGCTGCTAAGTCATATTGCGAGAGAACAATTTGTGAACTAGACAATATTGTTATTTATAGAACAATAGATCTAAGTAATCCATTCCCAAGTATTGATGCTGATGCAACTGTTACTCAAGGTGGATTGAACACAGGTATGTTTAACTTAAATGTTAAAGGTAGATATCCAGGGTATAACTGGAATGGTACACAATTAGTTCACAATAAGATAATAAATAATAGAAATACAACAAATGATGATGTATATAATAAAAAGCCTTTATATCATTTTGAAATTAACAATTCAACTATACTTCGTATACGAGAATATAATGCAAGACAATCAAGAAATGATAATGGTTATAATGACTTTACATTAGAGTGTATTAAAGATGATAATAATAAATATGTAGGTGCCGCTTGCTTAAGCAGAAACTTTGTTCATAATCCAAACTATGGAGGAGATACAAGTGGAGCTAATAGCGTATGTGGTGGCGCTGGATCTACTAGTTCATTAGCAGATTGTTTATATAGGGCTAGAGGGGAGTAAATAAATGAATAAAGCATTTTGGGCCGTATTTGTAGTCGGCGTTGGAATTGTTTCAGTAGCATTTATTTTCTTCTTTCAAAATGCTACTAATACTGAAGAACAAAATTATGCTTTGTTACAAGAAGTAACAGAAGCAGCTATGTATGATGCTGTTGATATAGCTTCATATAAAGCAACTGGCACGATTAGAATTGATGCCGAAAAGTTCGTTGAGAACTTTATGAGAAGGTTTGCAGAAAGTGTTTCTTTAGGAAATACTTATGTAATAGATATTTATGATATTAATGAGACACCTCCTAAGGTGACTTTGAAAGTATCAACAAAATTAAACTCCAATGTAACGGGAGAAATAGTAGAGTTCGATTTAACAAATCGAATAAGTGCAATTTTGGAAACACCATATTAGGAAAGGATGGAGAGTTATGAATGATTTAATTATTTCAGCAAGAAGATTTTTTCAAAATAAAAATACTGTTACAATTTTAGGGGTTATAGGAATTATCTTAATTTTATTTTTTGGATATCGTTACCAAATAAAAAAACAAGTTAATCCTGTTAAAAACATCCCTGTTGCAGCTGAGACTATACAACCTAGAACACTTATTTCAAAAGATATGATTGAGTACATTGATGTTGCTCCAATCGTACTTCAAAAAGGTAGCGTTTATACAACTGCTGCTCAAGTAATTGGTAAATATACTAATTACAATACTGTAATACCAGCTGGTAGTATGTTCTATAAGGAAGCAATTGTTACTGAAAGTGACTTACCAGATTCTGCTTTCGTAGAAGTAGCAGAAGGAGAAGTTCCATATAATTTCTCAGTTAATATGGAAACTACATATGGAAACTCAATTTACCCAGGAAATTATATTGATATTTACATGAAAGCTTTAAATGAAAATAGTCAATTAATGGTTGGTAAATTAGTTGAAAATGTTAAAGTTTTAGCTGTAAAAGATGCTCAAGGACGCAACGTTTTTGAAAATACAACTGAAAGTAGAACACCTTCATATATTATATTTGGTGTATCAGATGAAATTAACATTTTATTAAGAAAAGCAAGTTATATGAGTTCTTATTCTGCAGTATTATTCCCTGTACCACACGGAGTTTCTGTTAGTAATGAAGAAGGAGAAACTTTAGTATCTTCTCAAACTTTAAAGAACTTTATCAATGCTAATACTGTTCCTAATGATGAAATCGTAACAGATAACAACACAACTACTGATAATAAAACAAATACTAAGACAGAAGGCTAATATTTTATGATGATGGATGGAATGTTTTCTCAAATAGATTTTGGCCCATTAAAGCCATATCTAGAAGAAGATGACATTACAGATATTTCATACAGTAATGGAGGACAAATTCACCTTAAGACTTTATCCAAAGGTATTTATAGAGTAGAAATACCTGGTGTAAATAATGCTTTTATGGAAAAACTTGCCTTCCAATGTTCAAACTGTATGGGTACAACATTTAATACAGCTCATCCTTTCTTGGATGCTGAAGGAACGGAACTTCGTCTTAACTTTGTCCATGATTCAATTGCGAAAAATGGGATTGCTTGTGTTATTCGTAAAACACCAGCAAAGGTAAGACTAGAAAAAGATAAATTAATAAAAGAAAAATATGTAGAATTAGATATTCATGAATTTTTAATGCAATGTGTTTTAGGACACTGTAATATAATTGTTTGTGGAGAAACTGGTTCTGGTAAAACAGAGTTTGTTAAATATTTAGCAGCTCATACAAGAGAAGATGAAAAAATAATTACAATAGAAGATACTTTGGAACTTCATTTGGATCGTATATTTCCACATAGAGATATAGTTGCTATGAAGACAAATAATATAGCATCTTATTCTGATGTACTGGTTACATGTATGAGACAAAATCCAAAGTGGATTTTACTTTCCGAAGTTCGTAGTGCAGAAGCAGTATTAGCGGTTCGTAACTCTATATCTTCTGGACATTATATTTTATCTACAATTCATGCTGATAGGGCTTCAAGTATTCCAAACCGTATGTATAGTTTGCTTGAAACAAATCAGGATATTGAACAGTTTTTAAAATCAATTTATCGATATATTCAAATAGGTGTTTATATTCGTGGTTATACGGATATTAAAACAAGACATTTTGTTCGTGAAATTGCTGAAGTAACAGAATTTTATGTTAGTAAAGATAATGAAGCAGTTTATAACGAAATTTATAAAAAAAGTACATCTGGTAAAGTTATTCGTAGGAAACCTTCTCCATATTTAATTGATTATTTGGATGCTCAAGGTGTAACACTTGATCCTAATATAATTAAAGAAGGAGAAAGTCAAACAGATGATTCTACTCCAACAGTTGTCCCATCAAAAACACCGGCACAAACTTTTGATGAATTTCTAAAAATGCCTGGTGTAATTGATTCAGATGTTGAAGATGTATTAAAAGAAAAACCAATGTTTACATTTGACAGTAATGGAGTTCCGATATTTAACAATTCTGTTAATGGACAAAGAGCAAACGTAGGTATAAGTCAAGGTGGAGCGTTATTTAATAACGATTCTACAAAAATGTAAGGAGGTATATTATGGACGCAGTTATATTTTTATTGGTTGCTGGTGTTACAATATTCATAGTTGCTTATCGAATTAATAACAATGGCAACGTTTATAAGTATATCTCCAAAGGAGTTGGGGGACTTTATGATAAGTTTGCTCCATACTCTTTTAAAGAGATAAGAAAAAAGGTTGTTGACTTAGGTCAAGAGTATACTAAGAAACAATATGCTTTACAAATTACAGTATTTGGAGCAGCAGGTGCAATTATTTCATATTTATATTTTTATAATATATTAATATCTATTATATATGGACTTGTTGCAATTTGTGTCATACCTTATTTAACTTATTTGCGTTGTAAAAGAGTTTATTCAGAATTTATTTTTGAACAAATTCAAGTTTATACTACTAATACAATTATGGAATTTGCAACAACTCAATCATTTGTTAAGGCATTAGAGGGTGTATATGAATCTGGAGTATTAGAAGATCCTGTACTATCTGATGTAAAAATGATGATTGATTTAGCATATGAAAATGGAACAATTGATGCTTCAATTGAGTACATGAATGGTAAATATGATTACTTTATTGTTCGTAATATGCATCAATTATTCTTACAAATTACAAATGAAGGTTCAAAGAATTCAAGTGATGCACTAGAAAATATGTCATCAGATATAGATATGCTTGTTGAAAATGTATATCGTGATAGACTTGATAGAGCGTCTTTCCACAAAAAGTTTTTACAATTTGGAGTTATATTATATTTAATGGTTATGATGGTTCAATTTTTACTTGGAGTTGAGTCATATATTAAACTTATGAACTCTAATTTCCTTGTAGTACTTTTATTACATGGTATTATAATAATAAATTCTTACTTTTTATTATCAGGTGAAAAATATTATAATGAGAATGTAGGTGCTGAATAATGGAATTTATATTTATTGCGATTATTTTATTGTTTATACTTGAGTATAATAAAAAGATTGATACAAAAAAATTTATTGGAGAGACAGAACCTTATTTTAGATTTCTAATGGAAGACGATTATAAGTTTTTACTTACTATTCGTTATGGAAATTTAACTAATGATGAAGTTAATGCATTATATGGTAAAAGATTACGTAATGGATTTGCCGTTATATTGTGTGTTATATTTGCATTTGTAATGTCTAACTTCTCATTTATAAATGTATTATTAGCTTTTATAGCAGGATTTTTAGTTTTTAAAATGCCTTATACAAAACTTAAAAATTATTATAAAGCTAACTTACATCACATAAATCAAATGTTACCTTATTATTTAAAGGGACTAGAAATATTAATTCAACATTATACTGTTCCAGTTGCTTTGAATAAGAGTATAGAAACAGCTCCAGAAATATTTAAACCTGGACTAGAGAGATTATGTGCAAAGATAGAAGCTGGTGATTCATCAGTAGATCCTTATATGGATTTTGCTAAAGAATATCCAGTACGTGATAGTATGCGTATGATGAGACTTTTATACCGTTTAGGTTTAGGTTCACAAGAAAACAAACAAGAACAATTGATTATGTTTTCAAGAACTGTATCATCACTTCAAAATAAGGCAAGAGAACAACGTTATCAAGAACGTTTACAAAAAATGGAAAATAAAACACTACAAATGTTACTTGTAACAGGTGGTGGTATATTAGGACTATTAATATTTGCAATGATGATGTTAATGGTTGTTTAGTTTGTTAAAAATAAAGAAATGTGTTATAATAAAAAAAGATAGGATGGTGAAATAATGAAGGAAGCTGCAGGAGAAGCAAATATGACTGTTGTTACTATTATTTTAATTAGCGTTATAGTTGCGATTGTAACTCCAATTATTAATAGTATGATGAAAAACACACAAAAAAGAAGTTGTTGTATGAATAATGGTGGAACTTGGGAAAACGGTGCTTGTGTAGGAGCAGACGACACTTGTTCAGACTAATTTATAGGATGGTGTAACTATGAGAGAGGGTGTTGGAGGAATAGCTTTATATAATATTATTATAGTTTTTATAGTTTTAACATTTGGGTTTCTTTCAGCTACCCTTAGTTATGTTAAAGCTTTTAGAGTTAATAATAAGATAGCTCATTCAATTGAGAAATATGAAGGCTATAACTCTTTATCAGAAAGTGATATTACTAGACAATTAACTACATATGGATATAAGGTCTCATATAATTTTAGTTGTCCTAGTCATGTTCATTTTCAAAATGGTTCATTTGGTACTTATCAACCAGAAGTATCATTAGGTAATAAGAACCATAGGTATTGTGTTTATAAATACCCTACAGTTGATGGATACTTTAATTATGGAATTATAACTTATATATCGTTAGAAATTCCTATTATTGGTGGTAACTTTTATGTTCCAGTTTATTCAGAAACTGATTCTATTTTTAACTTTTCAGCGTAGGAGGTCTGTATGAATGAATCGATAGGAAATGGTTATGTAATGGCTATAGTTATATTCTTTTTAACTTTAATTATCCTATTTTTTACAGCCTCTTTTGCTTATACAAAAGCATTTAAAGTAAAAAGTAGAATGGTAAATATAATAGAAAAATATGGGGATTATAATAATGACGCTAAAGTAGAAATAGAAAATACTTTAAAAGACATTGGTTATAGGGTAACACATCAAGAATCATGCAAAACAAATGGTAGATTTCAAAATGCTCAAGCTTTAACTGTTCCTGGAAATACAAATTATCATTACTGTGTTTACAAACATGATGGTGGTGAAAGAGGAAGTTACTATGGTGTAGTTGCATATATGTATTTTGAAATTCCATTAATTGGAAAAGTTTTATCTTTCCCAGTTTATGGGGAGACAAAAACTATGGGGTTATTAGGTTGATATTTTAAGGAGGAATACTATGAACGTAATTGTATCAAATAAATATCAAGCTATGTTACAA
>CAKPMN010000007.1 GCA_934168005.1 uncultured Bacilli bacterium
TTTATGTATAAAGTATACCCCCCCCCCGAGCTTTTTTGTCAATAGTTTTATTTAGATATACAAAAAAAATAATCGATTTAAAATCGATTATTTTGAAGTTTTTACACGTTTGTTTCCAGTTAAATAATAACCTTTACTTAGAAGAGTTTTATCTGTTTTTGTGTCTCTCCATTGAATATCTCCTGGAAGGTATGTTCTTGTACGGAATCTATAGTATGTAGTTTTAGTTCCTTTTGTAACCTTTGTACATTCTGTTCCGTTTAATGTATATCCTTCACTACATGTATATTTTATTTTTTCTTCGGCATCTATTTTTGTAACATTTCCTTTAACACATACACCTTCTACTAAGTTATATCCGTCTTTACATGAATATGAAATATGTGTATCTGGACTAGCTGTTTGAATAACTGTCTTCTTACATTTATCTCCACTTAATTTATATCCTGATGGACATGAATAATCACTTGTAGTAGTTGTAGCTGCTTGTTTTGCTTCAGATGTTTTAACACATTTTGTACCAGCTAATGTATAACCAGCTTGACATGTGTATGATGTTGTTGAAGTTGCAGCTGTTGATGATGTTGAAGTTGTTGTTATATCATATGTATAGTATGTAATATAAGCACATCCTGTACATGCTGAACGAGTATCTACTGAAACTAATTTGTATTCAGATCCACTTCTTGCTGATGTATAAGTTTGTCTTGTTATTGTTTTTACTGTTCTAACACAAGATGTTCCACTTATTGTATAACCATCACTACATGAATACTTAATTACTTTTGTTGCATCTATTGTAGATGTTGATGATTTGTAACATACTGTTCCATTTATTACATATCCTGATGGACATGAATAAGTTATTTTCTTTGATGCATCTACTGTTGAAATATATCCTTTTTTACAAGTTCCGCCGTTATATGTATAACCTGTTGGACATGTGTAAGTTTTTTTAACTGTAGCTGTTACTATTTCTTCTGTTGATTTAATACATTTATCTCCACTTAATATATATCCTGATGGACATGTGTAAGTTGTTGTTTTAGTAGCTTCTACTTTTGTTATCTTATCTTCTGTTGTTTTTGTTTTTGTATCTACTTCTTTACTTGTTGATCCTTTTATTAAATCAGTTGTCCAAGTTGACCAACTTGACCAAGCAGACCATCTTCCATTTAATTTATATTCATATTGGTAAGATAAGTTTGTTGGAGTTGTATTATCTTTTTTAGTGTCTGTTTTTGTTGTATTAGAAGTTGTGTTTTTATTTTCACAAACAGTTCCTTTACAATAATCATAACATCCTAAGTATGTTAAAATGTAATCTTCTTCTGTTTTACATTTTAAGTTAACTTTTAATACATATTCGTCTTTTTCTTTTGTCATAGTAATATATGATTTTTCTGTGTCACATACATTACCATCTTCATCTAATGGAGCTACAACTAAGTGTTTATCTAACAACTCTTTTAAAGTTAATTTAACTGTATCTCCTTCTTTTTGTGGTAATCTTGGTGTTGTAAAGTATAGTATTGATGCTTCTTTCATTGATGTTATATTTTGATTGAATATAGCACTTGTTACTAATTTTGTTGTTTGTTCGCTTGAATTTCCATTGTTATTTAATAGTTCTGATTTCATACTATTCATATAATCTTTATTTGGAAAGATTAATAATAATATAAATATGAATAAAGCTACAAATAAAAATTGAAATAAAATGTCTTTAAATGAAAATTTATTTTCGTTGGTATACATATAAATACCTCCCCCTTCAAATATGTTGCTTATTATAACATTTTTTTTATATTTGTCAAGTCTTTATTAGAAAAGGCTATAGTTGTTTTTCTATAGCCTTTCTTACTAACAACTTAGTGTTTTTTGATAAGGTTCTTCTTCAAATGTAACACTCATATTTGGGTATTTCATTTGTAAAGCAGATTTTATTGAATTTAATAATTCTATTTGATCTCTTATTGAAGAAACCTCAGTTGTCTCTTCTTCAAAATGAATTTCTTCTATTGTTTCAACTGGAGTTGTACTTTCATATGACTCTGTAGATGTTTCATTACTTTCATATGATTCATTGCTTTCATATGATTCAGTACTTTCGTTTGATTCATTTGAATAAATAACTTCTCCGCCTTCTTCAATTATAACTGTTGTGTTATCTTCTTCAAATTTAATATCTTCTCTTTGTTCATTTCCACCACCAGTTACTGTTTCTTCTCTTGAAGATGCTCCAGCTGGTGTTGTATCTTTTATTACTTCACTTGATGGATCTGGAGTAATTACAACTGTTGTTTCTTTATCTCCTGACTCTATAACTGTCATTGTTGATCCATCTGGTAATGTAGATGTTGATCCTACTGTACTATTTTGTTGTAAGTTTTGGTTAATTTTTTCATCTACTTCAGTATTACCTGTTGCATGTGATATATTTGATGAACTTGATGTTGTACCACTTGTCTTTCCTGAACGCTTTGATTTTGAACCTTGTTTTTCTAAAGCATTATCAAAATCTACTGTTGAGTATGACCAAGCTGTACAATTTTTATATCCTAATGCACGCATTATATTTGCTTGATCCATTAATTTAACTTCTTTTGAATTAATAATATCTTGTGGGATTATGTTCTTTCCAGATATTTGAATATCAACAAATGTATCTAGGAACCAAGTATAGAAACGCATTGTCATTTCTTGGTTTTCAAAAGTCATTACTTTTTCATCGCCGTCATATAAGTATCCATAATCATCAAAGTTTCTAACATCTTTTTTAGGTCCTGCAAATATATAGTTATACCATCTATATGCACCTTTTTTGATATCTTCTACTTTGCTTGATTGCATTGACATAACATTTTCAGTTAAAGTGATTGCTTCATCTTGTAATGTTTCATCTGTTATGAATTGTTCTAATGTTTCGATAACAGCTTTTGATTCATCGTATCTTCCTTCATCATTTAATACAATTACATAATTTACTAATTCGTTTCTTAATTCTTGTACATAATTTGTTACTTTTGTTAAATCTGCATCTGATATAGTGTATGAATCAAAATCTTCTGTTCCTTCTATTAATCCAACATAGTGCTTTTTAATCATATTATTTAAAGTGATTCTATCTAATGCTAATTCGTTTCCATTCATGTAAGAATTTCCTACATTTAAATGAATTAATAACGCTAATGTTTGTTCTTTTGAAACATTTAATCCTTCAAATTTATTTAAATCACTTTGAATTGTTCCTGCTAATTCTAAAAGAGCTTCTTCTTTGTTAATAGTTTCAACTGCTTCTTCTGTTATTTCTTCTGTTTTTGTTTCTTCAATTTCTTCTTCTTCGATACTTTCTGTTGTAGTTTCATTATTGTTTTGTTTTGCTTCGAATAAAGCTTTTAAATCTTTAGCTTTACTTCCAATTGCAATTGCTGCTATTAATACAACTGCTCCAGTTGTCATTAAAATCTTCTTTTTATTATCAGATTTTATATCATCATTAATATCTTTATCTGGGTCTTTTTCTGGTTCTATTTCTTCCATAGTATCTTCTACTGGTTCTATTTTTTTAGATTTTCTAAATAGATTTAAAATTCCTTTTTTATGATTTGGTTCATCATCTAATAAATCTTCTTTTTCTTTTTGAACTTTTTTTTCTTGAATTTTTCTTGCTTGATCTTTAAACCAACTTGATACAAATCCTAATTTAATTCCAGCAAATGGTTTTTCTTTATCTTTTTTTCTTCTTAAAGCTTCTTGTCTTTCCATGATAGCTATTTGAATTTCAACTAGATAATCTTTTATATCTAAGATTGCTTCTTTATAATCTTCATCTTTGCTATCTAGATCTTCATCTTCTATTTTGTCTAACATGTCTAAAACTACATCCTTTAAGTTTTTTAATTCTTCTTTATCCTCAGATTTTTCAACTTTAATCATAGTTTCTTCTACATAATTCATTAATTCATTAAATTCTTTTTTTTCTTCATTTGTCATAATATTTTCCCCCTTCTTGAAATACGAGTCATATAATAACACAAACAGTCCTTCTTGTCAATTATTTACGAACTTTTATTCGTCTTTTTCTGTTTGAATGCGGTTATGATAACATTATTTTAAATATTTGTCAAATTAAAAAAAGGCTTAACCTTTTCTTAATTCTTCTATTATTTTATTTTTTAGTGTTTCAAAGTCAAAATTCATTTTCTTTAAAACTTCGTCTTTTGTCCCTGATACTCCAAATTTATTATAACCTAGGTTATGAGTTACATATCTATCCCATCCAAAATATGATGATGCTTCTAGTGAAAAAATATGTTTATGTTTAGGTAAAACATCATTTTTATATTCTATTGGTTGATTCTCAAATAATTCCATTGATGGCATACTTACAACTCTTAATGAATAGTTTGTTTCTTTTTCTATTAACTGAGCCAATAGAATTGCTGTTTCTACTTCTGTTCCTGTTGCGATTATTATTCCATCTAATTTTGTTTCTTTCCTTATTATATATGCTCCTAAAGTTGTTTTTGACTTTGAACTTGTAGGAATTTGATTTACATCTGTTCTCGATAATATTAAAACTGATGGCGTATTATTATCATTTAATATACTTGTCCATGATCCTATTATTTCGTTTAAATCACATGGACGATAAACTTTTACATTTGGTATTGAACGAAGCATCGCTAGTTGTTCTATTGGTTGATGCGTTGGACCATCTTGTCCAACAAGAATGGAATCGTGTGAAAAAATATAAATTACTGGTAGTTTCATTAAAGCTGACATACGTATTGCTGGTTTTAAATAGTCCGAAAAGCTTAAAAAAGTAGATGCGAATACTCTAAAGTTTGCTAAAGCTAAACCATTTGATATAGCTCCCATTGCGTGTTCTCTAACTCCATAGCGAATGTTTTTTCCTGAATAGTTATTTTTTGTTACATCCATACCTTCAAGTGATGCGTTTGTTGAACTTGAAACATCAGCTGTACCACCTATTAAAAATGGTATGAATTTAGAAATTTCATTCATTACTTTTCTATTTGTTACTCTAGTTGATTCTTTTTTTAAGTCGATCTTAAAATCGTATGATAAAAAATTACATTTTATATTTTTATTGAATATGTAGGCAATACTATTTAAATATTCTTGATTATTGCTTATTTCTCTATATATATTGGCCCATTCTTGATATTTTGTATTGCTTCTTTCTTGAAACTTTCTTCTAAACTCACTTCTTGCTATTTCATCTACATAAAACTCTACATTTGGAATTTTTAAGTTATATTTTAATTGTTTTATATCATCAGCTGATAGAGGCTTTCCATGTACTTCATTTGTTCCAGCTAGGTAAGAACCATTTCCTATAATAGTTCTTATTTCTATTATAGTTGGTCTTTTTTGATTAGCTGTTTTTGATAAAGCTTTATTTATAGCCTTTATATTTTCTCCATCTTTTACTAATTCATAGTTAAATCCAATTGAGTTAAATCTTTCTTTTATATTTTCTTCAAATACTGATTCTGTTGATCCATCAAGAGTTGTATTATTTGAATCATATAGTATAACTAGGTTATTTAAGTTAAGAGATCCTGCAAAAGAAAGAGCTTCATAGCTTATACCTTCCATTAAGTCTCCGTCTCCTACTAAGACATATACCTTATGATCTATTAAACTTTTATTTCCGACTTTTGTTCTTTCTTTTAACATTTTTTCTGCTAGGGCTAAGCCTACTGATGTTGCTACTCCCTGGCCTAGTGGTCCTGTTGATACATCTACTCCTGGTGTTACTTCTATTTCTGGATGACCTGGTGTTTTACTATTTGCATGTCTAAAGTTTTTTAAGTCATTTTCTGTTATATTATATCCAGCCATATATAATGTTGCATATAACAAAGCTGACGCATGTCCTGCTGATAGAACAAAATTGTCTCTATTTACCCAATTTGGGTCTGATGTAGAAGCGTTTAGGTGATATGCATATAATGTATATAAAGTAGTAGCCGCACCAAGTGAAATACCAGGGTGTCCACTTCCTGCTTTATTTATCATATCTATTGCTAATGATTTAATATTATTTATTATTTTTTCATCCATGTTCATCTTCCTATTCTTTCTATTAGTATACACTATTTTTGCCAAAATAAAAAGACATCTTTTAGTCTCTATAGCTTACGTCTGTTTTATTTTCTTCCATTTTAGAAGATGAAAAGTTATTCGATGTTATATAAGAAAACCCTATCATAAATACCATTATCATAATCATAAATTTGTTTGTAATTAATTCTTTCATATATATAACCTTCTTTCTGTTATTATAATATCACATACATTTGTTCGTGTCAATACTAAATTTGAACAAATGTTTGACAAATATATGTTTGTGTGTTACGATTATACTGTAAAAAGGAGGTACTATGGAAACTTTAACTAAAAGACAAAATGAAATATTAACTTATATAAAAGAATACATTGTAAGTCATGGATATCCGCCTACTATCCGTGAAATAGGAAAAGCAATGGGCGTTAATTCTCCTGCAACTATACATGCTCACTTAAATAATTTGGAGAAAAAAGGAGCTATAAAAAAAGACGATTCTAAAAATCGTGCAATTGAATTATTGGTTGATAATGAATTTATGAGACCACAAGATGATTTAACTGTCGAGGTTCCTCTACTTGGAAAAATTACTGCTGGTAGCCCTATTGAAGCTATAGAGCATCCTGATGAATATTTTGCGTTACCTGCTTATTTAATTCCTAAGTCTAAGGAAGTATTCACACTAAATGTTAGTGGTACTAGTATGATTAATGCGGGTATACTTGATGGTGATATTGTTATTGTTGAAAGAAGTAACACTGCTCGTAATGGTCAAATAGTTGTAGCGATGACTGATGAGAACGAGGTTACTTTAAAAACTTTTTATAAGGAAAGCAATTATTTTAGATTACAACCTGAAAATGATACTATGGATCCAATTATATTGGATAATGTTTCTATTTTAGGTATTGCGATTGGACTATATAGAAAAATCTAGCTAAAGCTAGATTTTTTATTTTAATAATGTTCCTTTTTTCTTTTCTATAGTTATTTTATAACTTGATGATGTATATTCTATATCCATTAAGATTATATAGTCTTGATTTATATGAGATAATTTTCCTAAATATATATCTTTATTATTAAAATCATCTAGATCATATGATTTTAATACTTCAAATTGTTCCATTTGAATTAAATAGTTTGTGTATTTTTTTATATCATCTATTACATTATCTTGATTTTTATATGTGAATGTTTTAATTATCCTTTCTTTTGATGTTTTAACATTATAGTTTGATACAAATTTTGTTTTATTTAACACTGTTTTAATTGATGGAACATAGTCACCTTTAACACTGTATGTATCCATATATGTTGGATATATAAATTTATATATTAATAATAATATAATTAATATCGATGTTATAATGGCAGTTATTTTTAACTTTCTTCTCATTTTATTACCTCTTTAAAATCAAAGTCTATATTTTGTTCTGTATTTTTATTTTGATATTCTGCAGATGATATTATTGAAGAAATGTTTTCTAATTCGTCTATACTATCTTTATTTATTGATACACCAAAACATTTTGACTGAGTTGCTTTTGTTACAGCTAATAAGTATGATTTATTTTTCTTTTTTGCATTCAATGTTAAGTATGTTGAATTTTTTATATTTATTTCTTTTACTTCACCTACATTGTATCCTTTTGATTGAAAATAAGATTTTAATGATGCTTTACTACTTTTAATACTTTGGAAAGTTGCATCTATTGTTTGAATAGTTATACTTAAATCATCTTTTGATAAAAATAGTGTTGCTGTTGCATTATTTTTTTGGTAACTATATTCATTTGGAATTTCGTACATAAAGTTATTAAACTCTAACTTGTATGTTTTTACTTCCTCTCTTGTCTTTAGTTCTTGAGCTTCTTTTATTTTTGATTTTACTATATCGAATATTCCTATTAATATTCCTACTAAAACTAATGTACCAATTATTACTGGAACTATAAATTTAAGACTAAATACTGCTTTTTTACTTTCGCCATTTTCATATTTTTCTTGTGTTGGTTTTGCATCTTTTTTTTCTTGTTTAGGTGCTGGGGCTTTATATGCTAAAACGGGTGAATTTGGAACTGGTTCTTTATATTCTATATAGTCTTGTACTTGAACTTGAGCTTGTCTATTTTCGCTTGTGTTACTCCCACTCATAAATGCTACTGGATATCCACATTTACTACATAGAATATCTCCATTATTTATTACTTCTCCACATTTTGGACAGTGCATATTATCACCTACTTTAATATTTCTTTTAACTTATTTTCTAGTTCTGATAAATCATTAGGACTCATAAATACAAATACATTTCCTTTATATTCTTTTAATTTATCTATTGTATCTAGAGATATCATTTCTGCATTTTCTATATTATTCATGATATTTTCTACTTTAACATCTGGATAATCTTCTTGTGACTCTCTTGCTGGATGAATTGGTAAAAAATACGCTTTGTCAACTTTTTGAAATACTTTTATAAAATCGTCTGTAAATTCTTTTGTTCTTGTAAATGTATGTGGTTGAAAAATTGAAATGATTTTCTTGCCTTCATATTTTTGTCTTATAGCGTGTAGTGTTGCATTTACTTCATTTGGATGATGAGCATAGTCATCAATAATTACAGAATCATCTACTATTGTCTCATCAAATCTTCTTTTGGCTCCATCAAAAGTCTTAAATACTTTGTTTACTTCTTTTGCTTCTAGTCTTTCATAGTAGCATACTGCGATTGCTGCTAAGGCATCTAATAATTGATGTTTTCCAAATATTGGTAGATCGAAGAATCCATAATAATTTCCTTCTACTTCTACTTCAAAGCTTGTCCCTGTAGTCTTATAATCTACATTAACTGCTCTAATATCATTATCTTCACTTAAGCCATAGAAAAATATTGGTTTTATCACATCTAATGAATGTGTATATGGATCATCCCCACAAGCTATTATTAACTTTTCTGCTTTATTTGCATATTCACGATATGCATCTATTACATCATCCATGTTCTTGAAATAGTCTGTGTGGTCTAAATCTATATTAGTTATTATGGCATAGTATGGTGTGTAAGCAAGAAAATGTCTTCTATATTCACAAGATTCTAAAACAAAATATTCATTTTTAATATCTGCATGGCCTGTGCCATCGCCTATTAGGTAGTTAGCTCCTTTTATTGTATCTAATATATGTGATAACATTGCGGTTGTTGTTGTTTTGCCATGACATCCTGCTACACAAATTGTTTTAAATTTTTCTGTTAGTTTTCCAACCATCTCATTGTAAGAATATATTTTTAATCCTAATTCTTCAGCTTTTATTACTTCTTCGTGATCATCTTTAATTGATGCCCCCCTTATTATTTTCATATTCTCTTTTATATTATCTTTACTATAAGGTAAAATAGGAATATTATTTTTAATTAATCCTTCTTCTGTAAAAAAATGTTTTTCTAAGTCAGAACCCTCTACATCGTATCCTAAACACTTCATGATTTGTGCGAGTGAACTCATACCAGCCCCTTTAATTCCGATAAAGTGATACATAAAAATCCTCCTTAAAATAAATTTATGATTACTGGTCCTAAAACCAGCATTAGAATAAGTGGTACTATAAATATTACAGATACTATACTTATTTTTATTGGTATTTTATTTATTTCCCCTTTTATTTCTAATATTTGTTTGTCTCTTAGAAAATCGATTTGGTCATACATTGTATCTATTATATTATTACCAAAGACATTTGTTTGTGTAATATTTAACAAAATATTATTAACTGTTTCTGATGGAATTCTTTTTTTCATGTCTTCTAGTTATTCCATAAGTGATTTTCCAAATTTTACCTCAAATAATGTCTTTCTAAATTCTCTTGATATTTCAGAATCAACATTATCTACTGCAACTTCTAAGGCATGTTCTAGGTTTCTTCCTGATTCTAGTGTAAGTGTTAGAATTTCAAAGAAGCTAAGTGCCTCATGATCTAGTCTTTTTATTCTTTTTTTGATTGGTATCTCAAGTGTTACTAAGTAGAATAAGTAATAGTAAATTACTGTTAATATTGGGGCTATTACGTATCCAAAATCACCTGTATTATATAAAAGTATTAAGAAAAATATAATTGATGTTACTAATCTAACTGTTATATATGTTGTTCCATCTTGCATCAATTTTTTATACATTTTGCTCTTTACTTCTATTACATCTAATCCTAAGTAAGATATTTGTCTTTCAACTTTTGTGACATCTTTTTTTCTATAAATTTCTATATTATTCATTTTGTCACATCCTTACTTTCATGATTTTTCTTACTGTCCATACATATAGTAAATATATTACTAGCATTATTGATGTTATTATTAGTCCTAGAGGTGTTGTATAAAGTGGTACAAAGTATGTTGGCTCTATTAAACTGATAAATAATATAAAGAAAAATGGTACTAAGAACAATATATAGACTATCATCTTTGATGAACCTGTAAGTGAAGCTAATTCTAATCTTAAACGTTTTTTACTAAATAATGTTCTTTCAATTGACGAAAATACTTTAATTATGTTTCCACCTGTTTTATTTAGTATTGTAAGAGAAGCGGTTAGATAAGTTACTTCTTCTATTTGTATTCTATCTGCTAATCGTTTAAATACTTCTTCTATTGATAATCCAAAAGATATTTCCATATGCATTTTTTTAAATTCTAATCCAATTGGACCTGATAATTCTTTTGTTACTAGTTCTATTGCTTGTTGAATGCTTCTTCCTGATTTAAAAGCATTATTCATTATTATTATAGCTTGTAATAAATCATTTTCTAGTTTTTGTTTATATAGTTTATAATTAACTATATATATTATATCTGGCAAGAAGAATCCAAATATAAATGGTAATATAAGTTCATATATTATTATCAATTTATATCTTATTATTGATGATAATATTGATATTATTATGAATAATATTCCACTAAATACTTTAGTTGAAACAAAGTCTATTCCTTCTTTATAATGTGATGAATAAAGTGGAATATATTTGTCATATTTTTTTGAATATTTTTTTACTACTTCTGATTTTAATAAAATACTATTTAGTTTTTTAATCCATTTATAGAACTCATTTATTACTTTATCAATAGTTCCTTTTCTTCTATCGTGAAGAGATTCTGTTGAATATTTTATTATTTTCTTTTCTAGATTTATACTTCTTATATATCTAATAAGTGAATATATAAGAAGTATTGATAATAGTATTACAATTCCTAGTAAAGTATTTAATTCTTTTGAATGATCTTTTGTTACTTTAAATATTATTTCTTTTGTTTCTGTGTTTCCGGCACTATCTGATACTGAACATGTTATTTTTTGTGTTCCAAGTTTAGTAAAATCATTATTTGAAGTATCACATGTTAGTTTATCAAATAATTTTCCTTGTTCTGGATCATAAACAATAATATTATCTTCAAATTCTTTTATATTAAAGTCTTTATTTTCTTTTAGTTTATGTATTTCTATATATGGTTTTTGAATTATTATCTTTGGTGATGTTGTATCTAGTTTATAAAGTCCTGATTCTTCTGTTTTTTTAACGTTTCCTTTTTCTATCTTTTCTATTTTTATCTTATATGTTCCGGATTCTTCAAATATAAAGTTTGTTGATTTATTTCCTTTTACATTATTTTTTTCAAAAACTTCATCATCTTTATAAACTGTATACGTATATGACAAAACAGTAGTTGATGGTTTATATGTCGTTTCAACTATTTTATTTGTCAAATCTGTCTGATAAACTGTAAAACTACTGTTTTTCATAGTTACCTCCTATCCATATATATCTTCTAGAGTATTTATTCCTCTTTCTTTTATCTTCTTATAAATCGTTGGAACACGTTTTGACATTACAAATTCGCCTATTACGTCTCCTTTTTCTGTTAAACCTTTTTGTCTAAATGAGAAAACTTCTCTTAATTCTATGACATCGTTTTTAAATCCTGTTATTTCTGATATTGAAGTTATTTTTCTTCTACCATCTGATAGACGTTGTATATGAACTACTATATCTATAGCATTTTCAATGTATTCTCTTAATGCTTTAATTGGTATTTCCATACCAGCCATTAGAATCATTGTCTCTAGTCTATTTAAAGCATCGGTTGGGCCATTGGCATGCATTGTTGTAAGTGAACCATTGTGTCCTGTATTCATAGCTTGTAACATATCGAAAGCTTCTTTGCCACGGACTTCTCCAACAATTATTCTATCTGGTCTCATACGAAGTGAGTTTATTACTAGATCTCTTATTGTTACTTCTCCTTGACCTTCATAATTTGTTAATCTTGTCTCTAGTGAAATAACATGTTCTTGTTCTAGTTTAAGTTCAGCTGCATCTTCTATTGTAATAATTCTCTCATCATGGCCTATGAAGCTTGATAAAACATTTAGAAGTGTTGTTTTACCTCCTCCAGTTCCTCCACATATAATGATGTTTAGCTTAGCTTGAACACATGCTTCTAGAAATCTTGCCATATAAGGTGTTAATGTACCATTTCTTAAAAAGTCATCTATATTAGCTAATTCTGGCTTAAATTTACGAATTGTAAGTACTGGGCCTTTAAGTGATAATGGCGGTATTACAGCATTTAATCTTGATCCGTCAGCTAATCTGGCATCTACCATTGGATTTGATGTATCTATAGTTCTTCCTAGTGGTTGAATCATTCTTTGAATTGTTCTTATTATGTGATCATCATTTATAAATGAAACAGAGTCATCTTTTATTATTTGGCCATTTAATTCTATATAAACTTCATTAGTTCCATTTACCATTATTTCTGTTATGTCTTTATCTTTTAATAGTTCTGATATTGGGCCATATCCATTTACTTCATTATCTATTAGGTTATATAAATAATTTCTTTCTTGGTCTTGAAGATCGTAACCTTCTATGGAAGCATCTATTTCTTCTTTTATAAAGTCATTAATATTTCCTTTAGCGTGAATATTGTTGTCTATTAAATTTTGAATTATTTTACTTCTTAATTCGTCTAATAGCTCTTTGTTAGTAAAAGCTTCATAGTCTTTTACTTCTATTTTTTTTGCTTCTTCTTCTGCTACTTCGAATTCATCTATTAATTTACGCAACTTAATCACTCTTCTTTCACTAACACTGATGCTTTTATTTTCTCTAAAATATTAATTCCTTTTTTGTATCTAGTTCTTATTTTTTTATCTAATGTTATTATTTTACCATCTAATGTATATGAGTCTATATTTTTAATAAAGAAACTTGCTGGTATGACATAATCAATATTATCATGTATCATATGTCTTATATCATATTTTGTTAAATATCCTAGTCTTGATGATAATGCTTCATTTAGAATTATTTTATAATTTGTTTTCTCAATATCATTGAAAATTGAGACTATTGTTCTCATATTTTTTAAATCAACTGGATCATTTGTTACAACGTATAACAGTTCATCTGCCGCATCTAATGCGACTAGGTTAAATTCTGTCATTGTATGATTTGTATCCATCACAATATAATCATATCTTGTTTTTAGTTTTGATATGGCAATGTTTAAATATTTACTACTTATTTTATTTGATAATCTTGGATCTTTTGGCGCTGGTAAAATATAAATATAATCATTATATTTTGTAACATATTCTTCTTCTGTCACATATCTGTTATTTTTTAAATCGTCAACTAATGTGAATAATGATTTATCTGGGTTGGCTTTTGTTGATAGAGCAACTCCACATCCATATAAATCAGCATCTAGTAAAAGGACTTTTTTCTTTTCTTCTGATAATAATCCTGTTAGCGCTAGAGCTAATGTAGTTTTTCCTGTTCCTCCTTTAGCTGATGTAATTGTAATTATTTTTGCTTGTTTTAAAGACATATGAATTACTCCTTTTTATTCTTTGTTTTTGTGATATCAAATTCTGTTAAATTCTTACCATAGATATTTATAAAACCTGTTTTTATATTTTTTTTAATATGAATTGTTACTTCTCTTTCATTTGTTTTTATATCTATATATGATATATCATCTATATTTTTATTTATTAAATTATTTATTTCATCTTCACTCAAATTATATTCAACTGCATTTTCTAATGTTTTATCAAGTGTTTTATTTAATTTGCTTTTGTTTAGCGTTAAAAGTCCATAATCTATTATTAAAGCCATGAATATTAATATAAATGGTAATAAAAGTAAAAATAATACTAAAACTTGTCCTCTATTTTGCTTCATAAAATGTTCTTTCTACTTCTATTTTATAATTACTTCCTAGTATTTTAGATAATCCAGGTGTTATGATTTTTGTACTTTTATTTAGCTTTATTGTTATATATTTATCGTTTTTTGTTTTATCATAGCTTATTTTGTTTGATAATAAATATGGTTCTATTTTATCTTCAGAATTATTTTCATATAAATCTATTACATAATCTAATTCATTTTCTAATTGATATTTTTTATAAATAATTCCTCCTAGGTCGATTGTTCCTAATATGAATAATAAAAATACTGGTAATACAAGTATAAATTCAACTAATGCCTGTCCTTTTTCATTTCTCATATTATCAGACTTCCTATTCTAAGAAATATTATATCAAAAATAATATAAAACGACAATAAAAAAGAAAGAATTTGTTCTTTCTAATCTACACAAGTTCCTTCTCCTGGTTTTGAACCTTCAACATATGTTTTTCCTATTAAATTACATGAAGACTTAGTCATTGAATCTTGTAAATATCCACCTAATAATTTTACAACACTAACTACTACTACACTTATTACAGCAATGATAAGTAAGTATTCAACTAATGCCTGTCCTTTTTGATTTAAATTTTTCATTTCCATACCCTCCTAGTATCATATAACTACATATTATACTTTTTTTCGACTTTTGTCAATTGATTTGATATAATATATTTGGTGGTTATAATGAACTTAGAAATTAAAAATTGTAACAGTTTATTTTCACGTTTTATGGGTATGATGTTTTTAAAAAGTTCTAATAAAGGTTACTTTTTTTATAGAACTAGTAGTATTCATACTTGTTTTTGTAATTTCAATATAGATTGCGTCTTACTTGATAAAAATAATAATGTTATTGATATTGTCTATGATTTAAAACCTTGGAGATTTTATTTTTTTAAATGTTATTCTATTTTGGAGTTTCAAAGTGGAATAATTAATTCTATGAAAAAAGATGATATTACTCACCTTTTAAAATGTCTTTAATCAAATCTTTAGCCTTTATTGTTGATTCTTTTAGATCTTCAGCTCCTTGTTTAAAGGAGTTTTTTATTTCATCTTGAGTTTCTTGATCTATCTTAGAATCTATATAATTATTTACCTTTTCCTTTGTTTCATTATATTTATCTTTTGCTTCGTCTTTTAATTTTATTGTTTTTTCTTTTACTTTTTCTTTATAATTTGGATATTTTTCTTCTATTTTATTATCTAATTCATAATACAAGTTTAATATTTTTTCTTTTGTTTTATCTGTTAAATCTTTGAATGTATAACCTTTTATTGTTGTTTCGTTGTTAATAAAAGCTTTTATACTTTCATAGGTACTTTTTAGTTTTGATTCTGTAGATGTTTCCTTATTTTCAAAATACATGACAACCTCACTTTCTTCTTGTGAGTTCACTGTTTCGCGATTTTCTTCTTTTTTAGTTTCAATTTGTTCTTTATTAGTAATTTCTTGTTTTTCTCTTAATTCAGTCTCATTTATTTTATTTTCTTCTTGTTTAATTATATTGTTTTCTTCTTGTTTAATTACATTGTTTTCTTCTTGTTTAATTATATTGCTTTCTTCTATTACTTCATATTCTTTTAAGTCTTTTATTTCATTTTTATTTACTTGGTTGTTTAATACAAATACACTTATTAGTACAATTAATAATAATTTCATATTAATCTTCCTTTCTTTTACTAAATAGACACCCACAATAATCTTGCCTATATAGTTCATATTCTTTTGAATATTCTATAGATTTTTTATAACCTTCTCTTTTTTTAAAATCACTTGGTAAGAATCTTATTTTTAACTTTTTTTCTATTTCAAAACCTATTTCATTTATTAGTTTTGAATTCTTATGTGGAGATACTGTTAATGTTGTTGCGAAAAAATCATAGTTTAAAACTGCTGCCAGTGAAGCCGTTTTAGTCAATCTTAAAGTAAAACATTTTGTGCAACGGCTTCCACCTTCTACTTCATTTTCTAACCCAAGTACATAGTTTCTATAAACTTCATTTTCATAATCTACATCTATATAGTCTACATCTATACCTTCTTTTTGATAATCTTTAATTAAATTTATTTGTGTTTCTTTCCTTTTATTATATTCTTCTATTGGTTCTATGTTTGGGTTATAGTATAGTATTGTTACTTTAACGTATTTAGCTAATTCCTTAATACAGTAGCTGCTACATGGACCACAACAGGAATGAAGTAAAACCTTCTTTCCTATATTATTTTTTAATATATCTAACATTTCTAAATCATAGTTTGGTTTCATAAAATCACCTTTAGCGTATTATAACACTATTTTTAATTGTGCGCAATTTAATAGAACTAAAAGTAACTATTAATAAAAAAATACACTTTTGTGTATTCTAATTGCATTTATCTGTTGCCTTAGCTATTTCATTTTGGTATTCAACCCAGTAATCACTTATGCATAGTCTTGCTTTTACTACAGTACCATATTCATCAAATGTAACTGTACCTTTAGTTGGCTTTTTCCCCTTAAATTCTACTTCTATATCTTTGATGTCATATTCTTTATTTTCATATAATACGTAGTTATCTTCTCCTGTTGGTTTGGCATTATGTATATCTATTGCATCTATATATCCAAGCATAGATTTTTCTGATGAAGATTTTCTTGCGCTTTCTATTGTTGCTAATACTTGTGGTACGGCGATTATAGATATTATAGCTAAAACAATTACAACAGCTAGTAATTCTACTAATGTAAATCCTTTTTTATTCATTATTACACTTCCTTAATTTAATTAAATTATACATTTTACTTTTAATATATGCAAGGAAAAAATAGTAATTTTTTATAGCTCTTCTTTTAAATATAAAAAAAGTACATTTTAAAATGTACTTATAAATATTTTTTTATATTTTTTATACTTGGGGTGTCGTCTAAATTGGTTTCTCTTAATGCTTCAAATAACTTCTTTTGTTCCTTAGATAGTTTTTGAGGTACTTCTATTTTTAGAATTACGTACATATCTCCTTTTCTTGAACTATTTGGAACATCTAATCCTTTTCCCTTTAGACGATGTTTATCTCCTGTTTTAGATCCTGCTGGTATTGTTAATTTAACTGGACCTGTAAGAGTTGGAACATCTACTTTTACTCCAAGTACTGCATCTGTTATTGTTATTGGAAGTGTTAAGTAAATATCTTCTTCCTCTCTTTCAAATAATGGATGTGGTTTAACATTAAATTCAATATAAATGTCCCCATTAGGCCCACCATTTAATCCAGCTTCACCTTTACCTGCTAATCTAAGACGATTTCCTGTATCTACTCCTGCTGGAATTTTTACTTCTACATCTTTATTTTCATTTATTTTTCCTGTTCCTTTGCAGTGACTACATTTCTTATCATATGTTTTTCCTACACCACCACATGTTGTACAAGTTGTTCGTGTCATAAATGTTCCAAAAAGTGTAGATTGTTCTTTAGTCATTGTACCTGTTCCTCTACATGTTGAACAAGTTTTCTCTCCTATTCCACCTTTTCCAGAACAGTATTCACATGATGTATTTATATTAATATTTATTTTTTTCTTGCATCCAAATGCAGCTTCTTCAAATGTTAAGTTCATGCGAACAAGCTTATCTTCACCTTTTCTTGTTCTTGATGAACTTCTAGATCCACCAAATCCGAATGAATTTCCAAATAAATCTCCAAATATATCTGAAAAATCAAATCCTGAAAAGTCATATCCTCCTGAACTTCCATATTGTTGTTCAAACGCTGCATGACCAAATTGATCATATTGATGTCTTTTATCTGGATCTGATAAAACTGCATATGCTTCTTGAGCTTCTTTAAATTTTTCAGCAGCATCTGGTTCTTTTGAAACGTCTGGATGGTATTTTTTAGCAAGTTTTCTGAAAGCAGATTTTATTTCTTGATCACTTGCATTTTTTTCTACCCCTAAGACTTCGTAATAATCTCTTTTATTCATACTTCATCACCTATTAAATTAATTCTTTTAATTCTTTCAACTTTTCTTCGGTATATTTAATTGCTTCTTCTATCGCAGATCCTGATTTAATATCTACACCTGTTTTTTCTAATATTTCAAGTGGATATGCACTTCCACCAGATTTTAAGAATTCAAGGTAAGATTCTCTCATCTTTTCATTACCTTTTAATATTTCTTTGGCAATGTTGATAGCTGCTGATATACCTGTTGCATATTTATATACGTAAAATGGTGTATAGAAGTGTGGAATTCTAGACCACTCATATTTTATATCTTCATCTGATATAACATTATCACCATAATACTTTTTGTTTAAGTCATAGTATATATTGCTGAATTCTTCTTCTGTTAAAGGAGTTTTATTTTCATATGCTTCAAAAACTGTTTTTTCAAACTCTGCGAACATTGTTTGTCTATATAGAGTTGTTCTAACTTTATCTAAGAATTCTGTTAGGTAAAGTATTTTTTCTTCTTTTGTTTTTGCTGTTTTATATAGATAGTCACTTAGTAGCACTTCATTTACTGTTGATGCGATTTCTGCTAAAAAGATTGGGTATGCATGGTACAAGTACTCTTGGTTTGTATTTGAAAAATAAGAATGCATTGAATGACCTAATTCATGTATTAATGTTGAAACAGAAGATATTGTTTCATCATAGTTTAGCATTAAGTATGGATATGAATCATATGTTCCCCAACTATATGCTCCACTTTTCTTACCCTTTGATGGATAAAAATCTATCCATTTTTCATCAAATGCTTTATTTAAATTAGTGATATATTCTTCTCCTAGTGGTTTTAAAGCTTCAAATATTATCTTTTTTCCTTCTTCTAATGATATATTTCCTTTTTCTTCTTTAACAACTGGTAGGAATATATCATACATATGTTGTTCTTCTAATCCTAAAAGTTGTTTTCTAACGCCAAGATACTCGTACATTACATTCATATTTTCGTGTACTATTCTTATTAGATTTTCATACACTTTTGTATCTATATTGTCACTAAAAAGTGAGGCTTCTAGACTTGAATTATATTTTCTTATATTGCTTATGAAAGATGTTTCTTTTATTTGTCCATAGTATGCAGCAGCGAGTGTATTTTTAAGTGATTTGAAATATCCATATAATTTTTCAAATGCTTGTTTTCTAACTTTTTGATCTTTATTTGTTAATAATAGAATATAGTTAGAATTTGTTAGTTCTATCTCTTCTCCATCAACTTCTACATTACCAAAATGAACGTCTGTATTATCTATATGACTAAATACCTTATCTGGTGTTCCCATAGCATTGGTTGCTTGAGTTAGAACTTTTTCTTCTTCTTTGGATAAAGTATGTTTTTTATATCTATAAACTTTTTCCATATCAAATTTATAAAATTCTAATTCTTTTTCTTCTTTCATGTAATCTTCAAATACTTGATAATCTGTTTCGATTATTTCTGGTATTACAAAAGATAATTTATCTGATATTTCTTCTTCTAATGTTTCTAGTTTTAATCTTAAATTTTGTTTTTTAGTATTGGTCATATCTGTATCAGAATCCATAAATGCATAAACTAACAAATTTGATAGTTTTCTATCTAATTTTGAATATAGTTTTTCAAAGTCTAATAATGTTTTTGCACTGCTCATTATTTTTCCTTGATAACTTATTACTTCTTCTGTTAGTTTACCTATTTCTTTTATGTTTTCTTCTATATCATTTTCTTTCATAAAGGCTGATAAATCCCATTTGTATTTACCTTCAATCTCACTTCTTAGTTTTTGCTTTTCCATATTATCTCCTTTAATTTTAGTTTTTAAATTAAGAAGTTCTAGATATCTAGAACTTCATTTTTATTTTTCTTCGAATTCTGCATCAATTACGTCGTCATCTTTTTTTGTTTCTTCTGTTGATTCTGCATTTTGATTTTGTTTAGCTGCTTCTTCATAGATTTTTGTTGCGAAAGCCATTGCTGTTTCTTGTAATTTATCTTTTTTAGCTTTTATATCTTCGATGTCTTCTTTTTCTAATGCGTCTTTTAAATCTTTGATTTCTTTTTCAGCTTTTTCTTTATCATCGCTTGATACTTTATCTCCTAAATCTTTTAGAGATTTTTCTGTTGCGAATATTAATTGTTCTGCATCATTTTTAGTATCTGCAGCTTCTTTTCTCTTTTCATCTGCTTCTTTGTTAGCTTCTGCTTCTTTTACCATTTTATCAATTTCTTCTTCTGATAAGTTAGTTGAAGCAGTTATTGTAATTGATTGTTCTTTGTTTGTACCTAGATCTTTTGCCTTTACATTTACAATACCATTAGCATCTATATCAAATGTAACTTCAATTTGTGGTACTCCTCTTGGTGCTGGTGGAATATTTGTAAGTTGGAATCTTCCAAGTGTTTTGTTGTCATCAGCCATTTTTCTTTCACCTTGTAAAACGTGAATATCTACTGCTGGTTGATTATCTGCTGCTGTTGAGAATACTTGTGATTTACTTGTTGGTATGGTTGTATTTCTTGGTATTAATACTGTACATACATTTCCTAAAGTTTCAATTCCTAGTGATAATGGTGTTACGTCTAGTAATACTATATCTGAAACATCTCCAGCTAAAACACCACCTTGAATTGCTGCACCCATTGCTACTACTTCATCTGGGTTAACTCCTTTTGAAGGTTCTTTTCCAAGTTCATTTTTAATTATTTCTTGAACTTTTGGTATACGTGTTGAACCACCTACAAGTAATACTTTATCTATATCATTTTTAGTTAATTTAGCATCTTGTAAAGCTTTTCTTACTGGCTCTAATGTTGATTCTAATAAATCATCAACTAAATCTTCAAATTTAGCACGTGTCATTGATAATTCTAAGTGAAGTGGACCATCATTACCTTGTGATAAGAATGGTAATGATATTTGTGTAGTTGTTACACCAGATAAATCTTTTTTAGCTTTTTCTGCTGCATCTTTTAAACGTTGCATAGCCATTTTATCTTTAGTTAAGTCTATTCCATTTTCTTTCTTGAATGTTTCTACTAAGTAGTCAACTATTCTTTGATCGAAGTCATCTCCACCTAGGTGGTTATTACCACTTGTTGATTTAACTTCAAATACACCATCGCCTATTTCAAGAATTGAAACATCGAATGTTCCTCCACCTAAATCATATACTAAGATTTGTTCTGTTTTATCTTGTTTATCTAGTCCATAAGCAAGTGCAGCTGCAGTTGGTTCATTAATAATTCTTTCTACTTCAAGTCCTGCAATTTTACCGGCATTTTTAGTTGCTTGTCTTTGAGCATCATTAAAGTATGCTGGAACGGTAATAACTGCTTTTGTTACAGTTTCTCCTAAATATGCTTCAGCTGTTTTCTTTAAGTCTCCTAAAATCATAGCTGAGATTTCTTCTGGAGTATATTCTTTTCCATTAGCTTTTACTTTTTTATCTGTACCCATTAATCTTTTAATTGATGAAATTGTTTCGGGATTTGTTACCATTTGTCTTTTGGCAGCTGCACCAACGATTATCTCACCATTTTTAAATGCAACTACTGATGGAGTTGTTCTTTCTCCTTCTTTGTTTGCTATTACAGTAGCTGTATCTCCTTCATAAACTGATACACAACTGTTTGTTGTACCTAAGTCTATACCTATTGTTTTACTCATATTATCCTCTCCTATTCTGAAACTTTAACCATTGCTGGTCTTATAACTTTATCTTTTAAGATGTATCCTTTTCTTAATACATCAACTACCATTCCTGGTTCTACGTTATCAACATGTTCTGTCATAACTGCTTGATGATATGTTGGATCAAATGGTTTATCTTTACCATCTACTGCTTTTACTTCGAATTTCTCTAGTATACTTACAAGAGATGCATAAATCATTTTAAAACCATTTAGGAATCCTTCCATATTTTCATTATCCATTTTATAATCTAGAGCTCTTTCAAAATTATCAACGATTTCTAGTAATTCTTTTACTATATCTTCGTTTGCGTATTTTAAAAGTCTTGCTTGTTCATCATCTTTTCTTTTTCTATAATTGATCATTTCTGCCTTTTCTCTTAAAAGTTTATCTTCTAGTGAACTGATCATATTATAAGCTTCATTTAATTTATCTAAATGTTTATCTTTTTTTTCTTTTTTATGCTTTACTTCATGCTTTTTGTCGTCACAGTTACATTCGCCTTCGCAATTGCATTTTTCTTCACAATCGCACTCTTTTTCACATGTGCATTCTTCTTGGCATTTATTTTCGCATTTTTCTTCTTTACATTTTTCTTTTTCCATAAGTCCTCCTAATTTTCTAGGTTATCTTTGATATATTTTAGTAGAGTTGTTACTCTTTCATATTCCATTCTTTTTGGGCCTACTATAGCGATTGTTCCTTCTATTCCATCTACGTTATAACCTGTCTTAATAATTGAGACATCATTATCAAACTCTGATTCATCGCCTATATAGATATTTATTCCATCTTCTTTTTCTTTTATATGATTTATAAAATCTTTATCTTCAAATTTATCTAAAATATTTCTAATTTTATTGGCATCATTAAAGTTTTTTAAGATGTTATTTTTACCAGCGTATTTTATATCATCATTGGCTTCTGTTACATCATTCATAAAGTCCATGAATGCGTCAAATATTTTCCTTTGATAATTAATTGAATCTGAGATAATTGGTTTTACTTCAAATTCAAGTTTCGCTGATACTTCATCTAGTGGTGTACCTTTTATATACTTGTTGATTAAGTCTACTGTTTGTTTTATCTCTACTGGATTTATTTCTTCATCAAGTAATATTGTTCTATTTTCTACATAACCTCTATCTGTTACTATTAAAGCAACTATTTGCCTTATTCCAACAGGTATTACTTCTACTTTGCTTATTACATTTTCTTTGGATTCGCTGCCTAGAGATATTATTGTACAGTTTGTTAGTTCTGATACAAGTTCTAGACTTTTTGAAATAGTATCTGTTAATGTTAGGTTACTGTTATGAAAAACTTGTTGAAGTTTTAACATATCGTCTCCAGTCAATTCTTTTGGCTTCATTATATTATCAACATAATATCTATAACCTTTTGATGATGGAACTCTTCCTGATGAAATATGTGTTTTTTCCAAGAACCCTAGATCTTCTAGAAAACTCATTTCACTTCTAACTGTTGCGCTAGAACATTTAAGTGCATCACAAATTGATTTTGAACCAACTGGTTTTGCATCTTTAATATAGTTTTCTATAATCATTTTTAATATTTGTTTTTGACGTTCTGTTAGCACAGCACCACCTCTTTTGTACATTTATTCATCTGTACGAATTAATTGTAGCACTTACTTTTAGCATTGTCAATAGTTGAGTGCTAAATTTAACTTTCTACTAGATTTTTAAGTTTTTTTATGACTTTCTTTTCTATCCTTGATATATATGATTGACTAATTCCTAAAAGGTCAGCAACTTCTTTTTGAGTCATACTTTCATTGCCATAAAGTCCATATCTTAGAGTCATTATTTGTTTATCTCTTTTATTTAATTTTTTAATTTCTAAGTTAAGTAGTGTTTTTTCTGTTTCTTCTTCTAGTGATTTCGTTACTATATCATCTTCTGTTCCTAATATGTCTTCTAATCTCAATTCATTTCCCTCAGCATCATAACTTAAACTATCTTCTAGACTTATTTCGGTTTTTCTTCTTTTATTTTTTCTTAGATACATTAATATTTCATTATCTATACATCTTGATACATAGGTAGCTAATTTAATGTTTTTATCTAATTTATATGTATTTATTCCTTTTATTAATCCAATTGAACCTATACTTACTAAATCTTCTAAATCTAATCCTGTATTTTCATATTTTTTAGCTAAGAAGACAACTAATCTAATATTATGTTCTATTAATTTTTCTTTTGCTTCCTGATCGTTATTATTAGCTTTTATGACTAAGTTTTGTTCTTCTTCTTTTGATAATGGTTCTGGTAGTTTATCAGTACTTCCTATGAAAAAAACATCATTTTCACTATTTAATATTTCTAGTATTTTTCTTATTAATTTCTTTAACATATTATCCCTCCAATATATTTTTACCTATTATGCATTCTTTATCATTCATTAGGTTTGGTGATGGGCTTATTCCTATTAATATTTTCTTTTTTACTTTTCCTTCTATTTCAATATGGTCTATTTCGTAACATTTTATAAGCGATTTTTTTATTATTGTATTAAACGGTACTAAAATATAGTTTTCTTCTTCTATTTCTTTTAATCTCTTTAATATTATTATTGGTCTATTTAAGTATGGATCTTTTAAGGTACATCCTGTATCTAGAAAAGCTTTTGTTTTTATTGTATCTTTATTTTTTAAGGTTATCGTTATATCATATTGTCCTCGATATTTCTTTTCTTTTGATACTTCTTTTATATATATATAAAGTATTATTGGGGTTAATATTATAATCATTATTATATTGATACTATAACTATTATGATAAAATATTAATCCTTCTTGTTTATATGAAAAATTCATATTTAGAAAATACATGAATCCTCCTAAAAATATACTTACTATATAAAGTGTTAGTGTTGTTGTTATAAAGTCTTTAATATTTATAAATCTAAATGATACTAGAATCATTATTATGCTTATTATTATCTTTAATATAAAGAGTTCTAAGTTATTTATATTTATAAATAATAAAAATATTGATAACGCTCCTATAATTGATCCTAAGAAAATACCATATTTTCTTGTCTGTTTTTTTAATATTTTTTTTGTTGTAAATAAAAGTAAAAAGTCAAAAAAAAGATTTATTAGAAATATAACATCCAAATATATTTTCAAATTCATCACCCATATACATTATAAAAAAAAGACAAGTATAAACTTGTCGAATTATTTTTTCATACATTCAAAAGAAGTGATTGATATATTATATATACAGTTATATGTCTCATAAGTTAGTTTTGAGCCATCTTGCATATTTCCTACTGAATCAAATGTTAGAGTTGCACTTTTTGGATATGTTTCTATCTCTTTTTCCTTATAAAAATTATCCATAAATTCTCTACATGTTGTTGATTGTTTAGTTAATTTATAACCTGTTGTTAATTGCCATGTTGCACTTTCTTCAATTAGTGTACAAGATACATCTTTGCCATTTGTCGCCTTTAAAAATTGATATTTACTTGTATTTGAGTTTGACTCATTTATAAATTCTTCTATTTGATTTAAAAAATTATTTGCAGTTAATTCTATTTGAGTTTGTTCTACATCTTTTTTTGGAGCAAACAGATTTTTTATTAAATCTTTATTAAACATAGATATTGTAAGCATTATAAATACAAGAGAAGTTACTATAAATAGTATTATAGCACCTAAAACTGATATAGTTCCGCCTTTTTTATTACATGTTGATTCTAGGTTTACATTATTGTTATCTTCTTTTATTAGTTTTATATCTATTCTAGCAAAATACTTATATAACGGATTAAATACAAAGCCGTAAATAACTCCTAGTATTATTAATGGAATTATATTTTTTGTTAGGGATATTAGGATAAAGGAAGCTGCCACACTGATAAAACCCATAAAATACATTTTTCTATAATAGAAATATATTCCTCCGAATATACAGGCTGGTAAGTTAAAAATATTCTTTCTTAGTTTTTCATAATTATCCTGATAATAATTTCTTTCTAATGCTTCTAACCTATAATCTATAACTTCAGGCATTTTTGGTGTTATTTTTTTTACTTCTTGTTTAGGTTGCTCTACTTCTTGATATTTGTTAATTTCACTTGCAACTGTTTCATAGTCCATTGCATCTACTACTCCTGTTGATATTGATGGAATTTCACTTTCTAATGCTCCTCTTGTTATTTTTTTATTTTCACTTTCGAGCATTACTGGCATTTTATATGGTTCATTACCAAACTGATTAACTGGATTTTCGTTAGTTATTTTTGGAACTTCTTTTTCTAATGACACATTTGGATTTATATTTATATCTTTGTTATCAAAATTCTCATCTGCATTAAATATTGATAGGTTATTATTCATATTATCACCTATTTTATTATAACATAATTTTTTAAATTAAAAATAAGTTCTTATAGTGAACTTATTTTTTCTCTTACTTTTTTACTTACTAAAGACATATCTGCTTTTCCTTTTAGGCTTGATAATGCATTCATTATTTTGCCCATATCTGAAACTGCAGTTGGTTTTACTAATTCAAATGCTTCTTCTATTTTTTTATCAATTTCTTCTTCTGATAATTGTTCTGGCATATATTCATTTAGAATAGCTATTTCTTTTTCTGTTTGTTCTATTAAATCATTTCTTGAAGCTTTTTTAAATTCTTCTATTGATTCTTTTCTTGTCTTTATTTGTTTAGATATAACTGCTACTACTTCATCATCTGTTAATTCAGCTTTCTTATTTAATTCTTCCATTTGCATTGCGCCTTTTACCATTCTTATAACAGATAATTTTTCTTTATCTTGGGCTTTCATTGCTGCTTTTAAATCTTCTAATATTTGATTTCTCATAATGACCTCCTATGTAAAAAGAGTCATACGACTCTTAATATCTTTCTCTATTTCTCTTTCTAGAATTTTTTGTATTTTCTTTCTTTTCTAGTCTTCTTTTAACACCTGGTTTTAAGTATCCAGTCATTCTTTCACGAACTTGTTTTGAGGAACCATCTTTTGCATTTTTTTGTTTTAATGTTCTTAAGGCACCATCTACATTTCCATTTTTTACGATTACTGTAGCCATATCTGATCCCTCCCTTCTAACAACTGTATGTATTATAACACAGTTTTTTTATATCTTTCAAGCTTTTTTATTTGATTTTACTAGATTATTCGAAGTAATTTAGTTTCATTGCTCTTTTTACTTCTTTTAATGTTTCACTAGCATACTTTCTTGCTTCTTTTGTTCCTTCTTCTAGAATACGATATACTTCATCGATGTTTTCTTCATATTTTTTTCTTCTATTACGTATTGGTGTTAGTTCTTCTTCTAATATTTGAAATAAAAATTTCTTTATTAGCATATCTCCTACTCCACCTTTTTTATAATGTTCTTTTAAATCATCTAGATTTTTATATTGATTTAAGTATTTTGCAAATGAGTCTTCTTTTACAAATACATCTAGGTATGTAAATACTACGTTTCCTTCTACTTTTCCTGGAGATTCTACCTTTATATGATCTGGATCTGTATACATTGAGAATACTTTTCTTTTTACTTCTTCTGTATCGTCTGATAGATAAATACAGTTACCTAGACTTTTACTCATTTTACTTTTTCCATCTATTCCTATTAACCTATAACATTTTTCATCATCTGGTAGTTTTGCAGTAGGTTCTATTAGTGTTTCTCCATAGATTGAGTTAAACTTACGAACTATTTCTCTTGCTTGTTCTATCATTGGAAGTTGATCGTCACCTACTGGTACGATATTTGCTTTAAACGCTGTTATATCTGCAGTTTGAGATACTGGGTATGTAAAAAATCCAGCTGGTATTGATTCATTAAAACCTTTTTGTTCTATTTCTGCTTTTACTGTTGGATTTCTATGTAATCTTGCGATTGTAACTAAATTCATATAGTAAAAAGTTAATTCAGTAAGTTCTGGTATCATTGATTGAATAAATATGGTTACCTTAGTTGGATCTAGGCCTACAGCTAAGTAATCTAATGCTACTTCTGTTATGTTTTTTCTAACTTTATCTGGATTATCAAAGTTATCAGTTAATGCTTGAGCGTCTGCTATAAAAACAAACATTTTGTCATAGTTTCCTTCATTTTGCATTAGTACTCTATTTTTAAGTGACCCAACATAATGTCCTAAATGTAATTTTCCTGTTGGTCTATCTCCTGTTAAAATTCTATTTTGCATAGACATCTTCCCTTCTTTTGTTATTATAGCATAATTTGATTTCTTTTAAAATATAACCATATTCTTTAGCTATATTATCAAAAACTTTATCTATAAAATTATAGATTTCCTCTATATCAAAAATTTTTAATTCTTCTTTTTGTTTTTCTCTAGTTATTAGTTCTTCTAATTTTTCTATTTCATAATTAATATTTGTTCCTCTTATTTCTTCTACTTTAATATCTATTTTTTTACTTAACTTTAATAGATATTTATCTAATTTTATATTATATTTTTCTATTATATATGGGTTTATTCTCTCGTATTCTTTATATAAACTTGATCTATTTTGTTTTCCAAAGAATATTCTTGTTGATAATATTTCTTTTGTTTTTGAAATCATTACATAAGAGGCTTTATCTTTTGATTCGGTTTTATTTTTATCTTCATCATAAAAGGTTATCTTTTTTGATAGTACATATTTAAAATAATAATAATCCGTATACAAGTGAACTAAATATGCGAATACTAATATGTCTTTTTTTGACTCTTCTTCATATTTATTTAAAAATAGATTCATATCTGGATATGATAGTGTTCTATTTAAATCTTTTCTAAAATGATTTATATTCTTTTCTGTTTGAACTTTTTTTCTATATTCTATATCATCTTGTGAACCTTTATATTTTTTAGAATCTGGCATTATTGTTCCCAAGTAGAATAGCTGTTCTTCCTTTTTATTTAAATCTAACTTTTGTATCATTTTTTTAGCTACTGTTAGATGTATCATCAATGATGGCATAAAATCACCCATTTCATTATAACAAAAAGCAGTTTGAATTTAAACTGCTTTTCTATTTAGCAAAAGTTTTTTGATCTTCCTCTTCTTATTGCGGAGCCTAGGCTTCTACCAAGTTCTAATAAAAATGTTGCTCCTTTAATAAAATTATTAATCATTGCGGCAGAAATGGCTCCTCCTATTATTTGTTTTTGTTCTTCTTCTTTTAGTTGTTGCATTTTAATGGTCTCACGTATCCGTCGATGATTCCAATCAAAAATGTTAATATGCCAGCTACTGAAAACATTCTAGCTAGACTATAACCTGCTACTATATTTTTTTCTTCTTCTATTGTTAGTTGTTTCATAATTATCCTTTCTATAACATTGACATTATAAGTACTTTAAGTATTCTTCTTAGTATTACTCTAAACATTTCTGTTCTCCTTTCTTAAGCTGTCCTTGTTCTGTTAAATATACTTTCCTATTAAACAAATCGTTTAGATTTTCTCTATGCGTTACTGTAACAATTATTTTATCACTATAGTTATCTAATATTTTTTTCATTATCTTTTTTTCTTCTATTTCACTTATTTGATTTAAAGCTTCATCAAATAAGAAGACATCTGTATCATTTAATAAGGCTCTTGCTAAATTTATCTTTTGCATTTCACCACTTGATAAATAATCAATGTCAATTCTTTCTTTTAAGTCTTTAAGATTAGTTATATCTAATACTTTTTCTAACTTTTCTTTATCTATATTTCTATTAAATAGTATGTTTTCTAATACTGTTGAATCTATTAAAAAAGGAATTGATGATATATAAGTTATTCTTTTATTATATTTTTGGCTTATAGGGGTATTGTTGACTTTTATGTTTTTAGCTTCTATATCTCCTTTTATCATATGCATTAGAGTTGTTTTTCCTATGCCACTTTTTCCTCTTAGAAGAACTTTGTCTTTCTTATTTAACTTTATACTTATATTTTTTAAATATTTAAATCCTTCTAACCTACTGTTTTTTAAGCTTATGTTTTCGATTTTTTCATTTTTTATTTTTTTATACTTAAATGACGTGTGATTTTCTAGCATCACCTTTATTTTAGCTGATGTGATTGCTAAATTTAAATATTGTTTTATATTTTCTTCTAGAACTTGTAATAATTGGTATGACATAAAAACTTCTTCTAAAGTAAGTACATTTCTATTAAATAGAATTACTAAATATGTAAGCATTGAAAGTAAAAATAATTTATTTGGTAATATAATCATATTGTTTTGAAATAATAATTTTTTTATATATTTTATTGTATCTTGTTTAAAGTTAGATTCATTTGTTATAACATAGTTACTTATTTCTTTTTCTAGATTCATATTTCTTATTTGATCTATGTTTTCTTTAATATTTATTTCTCTATTTGCCATTATGTTTTCTTTTTGTTGATAGACTTTTTTATTTATTTCAACTTTTTCTATTATATATTTTGTAGTTATTGTTTCTATTATAAAGTAAAGGGGTATGAATATGAAGGGTTTGTAGATTATTATAAGTATTAAATATAAAATTATAGTTAATGGCAAATATAACATGATAAATAAATGTTTTTCTATGAAATATTTAGATATTTCTTCTGACTGCCTTAAAGATAATATAAGTACATCTTTTTTTCCAGATATCAAGGATGTATAAGGAGAGAATAAAATATCATTCCAGATGTTTTTCTTCATTTTTTCTTCTAAATCTAATTGTAGTTCTACTACCTTTTTATTTTCTATAAATTCTAAAACTATTTTAATTATTAAAAGGACTACGCTTATTATAAATACAAGAAAGAGAAGATGTAATTTTATTTTCAAGTAAACATATACAAGTATCGTTGATAGTAATTCTAGTTGTAATAATATAAATGATACCAGAGTTAATTTTGTAAGTTTATGCTTTTCTCTTTTTATATATTCTTTTTCAAAAGCTTTTGGAGTATATTTTTTCTTTTTGGAAAGGGACTTTGTACTATTCATAAATAGTATATTATTTGTAGAAAGCTCTTTAAACGCTTGCTTTGTTATTTTTTCTAATGTACCTTTACTTGGATCAACTATCGTTAGCATTTTATCTATTTTATATACTACTATATAGTGATAATAATTATTTATTTTTACATGGGCTATGAATGGGATTGTTATTTTTTTATTTAAAAATTCATCATCTATATGGTAAGCTATTGCAGTTAATCCTAATACTTCTGCGGCTTTTTTTAAGTTATAAAAAGTTGTTCCTTTGTTACTTGTTTTTGTTAGCTTTCTTATATTTTCTAAAGTCTCAAATCCTTTATAATATTTTAAAATCATTTGTAAGCATGTTGGACCACAATCGTAAGAAGTTTGTTGCTGAACTTTTGGATAGATATTTTTCACCTCCTCACTATTAACATACTTTTTTTAATATGTAATTCCTTTTAAAAAGTAAAAAAAAATAACTTTTTAGTTATTTTTATAGATACTTACTGTTTTGTGACCATATTTTTTTTCTTTTATTAGAGGATATGGCGATATAAATTTTTCTTGTTCGTATTCACATACTACTATTCCATTTTCTTTAAGTATTTCTCTTTCTTTTATTATATTTAATGATTTATTGATATAATTAGCGTGGTATGGAGGATCTAGCAATATAATATCAAATTTATCTTCTGTTTCTTTTAGGTATTTATTATAATCTTTTTTTACTATTATTGCCCCTTTTATATCTTTTGTGTTCTCTTTTAATGTTCGTATTGGAATTTCTTCTCTATCTACAAATACGCATGTTTTTGCTTTATTTGATAGTGCTTCTATTCCAAGAGCTCCACTTCCTGCGAATAAATCTAGAACTTTACTATCTTCTAGATATGGGTTAATAGTCGCGAAAAGAGATTCTTTTACTCTTGACATTGTTGGTCTTGTTCCTTCTATATCAAAACCTTTTAATTTTTTTCCTTTATATATTCCTGAAATTACATACATAATATCACCATTATTATTTTATCATACTTATTTTAATGTTGAAATAACATTTTCAAACATTTCTATTGTATCTAAAGCATTTTTTATCCTATCTTGTAAGTTTTGTCTTTGCATGTCTTTTACTTCTTTTTCAAAGTCTTTAAAATATTTATCACTTCTATTTAAATACTTATACCATAGTGAATTGTGATGTAGGTAATTTAGATAATCGTTATTTTCTTTAATTTTATAAATTAGTTCTATACTCATTAATCTTCAAAGTGTTTATACATAGGTCTTGGCTCATATGTCTTTGTTTGTTTATTATCTCCAAGATCCTGTAATACTCCTATTACTCTTTGGACACTATTTATATTTTCTTCTATGGCACTATAGTCAACAGTTTTTAACCATGTTAGTACATCTTTAAATGATGATACTGACTCTTTTTTTTCAGGTTTAGTTCCTATATATGGCTTCCACACTTCTTCTTTTTCTCCATACAAATCGTATAATTCGTATAGGTTTTGCCATGTTGTTTCTCCGTTTCTTACATGTTCTGCCATTTTAGGATTTTGTTTTACAAAGTTTTTAAAATCCTCTTTCATATAATCACCTATTTAATTATATGTTTATTTTATTTTTTATGAACTTTTTTGTTTAACCAAAAATAGTTATTATTTTCAAAGTCACAGGCAAATATTGAATCATTATATATATTAAATATTTTGTATATTTCTGGTGTATCTACATCTGTTGTAACAAGGATATTTGAGTAGTTTATTGTTACTTTTGTATTTTCAAAGAATGATAATATTTTAAATGTATCGGGTGATTTTTTTAGTGATGGAACTTTATCTATCATATAATTTATAAGTAATTTTTTGTTTATTGGCATACATAGTTGATGATATACTGATATGCCATATATCAAGTCTTTTTCATTCAGTTCATATAAGTTTTTTAACAATAGATATAGTATATTACTATTTCTTTGATATAGTTTTACTGTTTCTCTTTTAAGTATAAATAAATGATATCTTTTCATATTATCACCTATTTTTATTTTAGTTTATTTTTTTGTCGATTTTGGGCGAAAAAAAAGAGAAATTACTTTCTCTTTATAAAATATTTCACTAAGTAAAATTCTAGGCAACAAAACATTCCTATAAGTATCCAAACAAATATATCGTATAATAGTCCGTTTGCATATTTTCCAACTATTTGAACTAATGATGAAGGAATATATGTATTTACCATATTTGTTAGTTCTCTTATTTTTAAAGTATTTGCGATAAAGTGTACTAATCTAAAGAATATTTCTAATATTCCTAAGAAGTAAACAACATTTTTAAAATCTTTAAAGAAAAATGCGACTGCAAGAATTAGTATTAGTATTATTATTAAATCCATAAATCTCAAATCCTATCTTGTACAATTATATCTTATTTTTTTATCTTCTTCAAGCTATTATTTCTTGTTTTATATTTTCATTTTTTAAAGCTTCTACTAATTTATCTATTTCTTCTTTTGTGTTATATAATCCAAATGAAATACGTACAGTATTTTTTACTCCTATTTCATCTTTTAAAATCTTAGCACAGTGATTACCTGCTCTTACACAAATGTTATACTTATCTAGATATATAGCTAAATCTTGAGCAAATACATTTTCCATATTTATAGCTAATATTGGAGAAGCTGTGTGTTCATTATATATTTTTATATTTTTTATTTCTTTTATTTTTTCTACTGCGTATGTTTTTAATTGTTTTTCATATTCTTCTATTTTTTCCATTGTAATATCACTTAAATAGTCTATTACTCTTCCAAAAGCAATTACTCCTGCTACATTTGGAGTACCAGCTTCAAATACGGTTGGAATATCATGATATATTCTTGTTCCGTCTTGGTTAAAACTAGAGTTCATTCCTCCACCAAATATAATTGGCTTCATATTTTTTAATAATTCTTCTTTTCCATATATAACTCCAACTCCTGTTGGGCCATACATTTTATGTGCTGAAAAGATAAAAAAGTCTACATCTAGTTTTGTTACATCTATTTTCATATGAGCAATTGATTGAGCTCCATCTACTAAAACTTGTATACCATTTTCATGAGCATATTTTGTTATTTCTTCGATCGGTCTTATGTCCCCTATTACGTTTGTTACATGAGCTAGTGATATAACTTTTGTTTTTGGTGTTACTGCTTTTTTTATGTTTTCTAGTTTTACCTCAAGGTTATCTAATTCTATGTATTTTACTTTTATTCCTATTTCATCTTGTAGTTCAAACCAAGGTAATACGTTTGATGCATGTTCTGATAATGTTATTAAAACTTCATCATCTTTTTTTAAAGTATTTTTAAAGTATCCAGATATTATTTTATTTAGTGAGTCTGTTGCTCCTGATGTAAATATTATTTCATCTTTTGATTTAGCGTTTATAAATTCTTTAACTTTTCTTCTCGTTTCATCATATTCATAATCTGCTTTTAGACTTATTTTATAATCTCCTCTATGGATGTTTGATGAAAAGTTATCGTAGTAATCTATTAATCCTTCTTTTAATACGTTTGGTTTTAGTGTAGTTGCACCATTATCAAAATATATAATATCTTGTTTTAAAAGTGGAAAATCATTACGATTCATAAATCACCTCCAATACTTTTTAATGTATTTTGTTATATCTACTACGTTATTTTTTAAGAAATCAGTTAATAATAGTTTCTCTGCTTCTTTTTTTGTTATTCCTCTGGTTTGCATATAGAAAATCATTCTTTGGTTGAATGGCTCTATGTTAGCACTATGAGATGCTTCTATATCGTTTTCTTCTATTAAAAGGTTTGGTTTTATATATGAAGCAGAGTTGTTTTGATTTAATATTCTATTATTTTGTCTTAATATAGATTTTTTTCTATTTTTATATACCATAGATGTCACATTTAATTTCATTTCTCCATCTTCTATGGTTACAAAGTTATGATTTAAATAAGAAGAGGTTTTTGGATAGTTATGATATGACAAAACATCTAATTTACTTTTATCTTTTATAATTCCAGTTTGGTGTGAAGTAAATTCTGATCCTACACCGTTTAAGTAAATTATATTTAATTCTTTAAGAAAATTCATATGTATGAACTTTTCACTTATTACTTTTGAATTATCATATATATAGAACTTTTCTTGGATTTTGGCTTCTTTGCTTTCTTTTAATTCATATAGTTTTAATGTTACATTAGGAGCTAGTGTAATACTAATATCTAATTTTATTTCGTCTTTTCCTTCATAAGATATAAATAAAGATGTATCTTTAAAAACGTCTATATTTAATTTCATAATATCATAAAAATCTAGTTTATCTGATAATGAAACTTTTAGTTTGTTATCCTCTTTTTCCATATGGATATCATCTTTATTCACTTTTATTATATTCATGAACTCTTTTTCGTTATACTTCATATGCTTATTTTAAATTTTTTCGTATCCTTCTTCTTCAATTATTGAAACTAAAGAAGCGTCTGATGTTTTTACTATTTTACCGTTTTTCATAACATGAACATAATCTGGAGTTATATAATCTAAAAGACGATGGTAGTGTGTTATTAAAAGAAGTCCACATTTTTGTTCTTTTTTATAATTTGTAGTCATTTCACCTATCTTTTTTAAACTATCAACATCTAGTCCTGAATCTATTTCATCTAGTATTACCATATCTGGTTTTAACATATACATAGATAGTATTTCCATTTTCTTTTTTTCTCCACCTGAAAAGCCGTTATTTAAAGGACGTGTTAAAAACTCTTTATTCATATCTAATTTTTGCATTGTTTGTTCTACTTCCTTAGCAAATTTTAGTATTTTAAAGTTTTCTTCTTTTGCGGATACTGCTGTTTTTAAAAAATCTGCTGTTGAAACTCCTTCTAATTCTACTGGAGATTGGAATGATAGAAATAAACCTAATCTTGCTCTTTCATCTGTTGTTAGGTTAGTTATATCTACTCCGTCATATATAATACTTCCTTTTTCAATTTTATATATTGGGTTTCCCATAATAACATTTGAAAGTGTTGATTTACCTATTCCATTTGGACCCATGATAACGTGTGTTTCATTACTATTTATTACAAGGTCTAATCCTTTTAGTATTTCTTTATCTTCTATTTTTACGTATAAGTCTTTTATTTCTAATTTATGCATAAATTCACTTCCCAACAGTATAATTTTATCATATAAGCTATTATTTTTGAATAATTTTTCTTAAATAAATCAATATAAAATAGAATATTCGCAGATATTCACGAAAAAAGAGTTTTACTCTTTTTTATTTTTTTGATATAATACTTACCGGGAGATGAATTTATGGAATGTATCTTTTGTAAGATATCAAAAGGTGAAGTTGATTCTTATACAATCTATGAAGATGAAATCGTTAAAGCTTATTTAGATATTCATCCTGATAGTAATGGTCATACTCTAATTATTCCAAAGAAACATTTTAAAGATTTGGATGATATTGATGAAAAAACTATTACTCATATTATGATGGTAGCAAAAAAGGTTAAAAAGATTTTGGAAGATAAATTAGGTTGTACTGGTGTTACTTTAGTTCAAAATAACGGTGACTTACAAGAAATAAAACATTTTCACGTGCATTTAAAACCTTATTATCAAAAATCTGGAAGAAAAGCTAAGGTAGAAAATATTTATGAAAAATTAAAACGAGATTAATCTCGTTTTTTTATGTATTCTTTTACTTCTTCATATGAAACGGCTTCCCCGGTTTGATAATATACCTTACCATTTGGTTTTGTTGTTACGTAAAATTCTAGAAGTAATTCTAGGAAACCATCATCACCTGATATCATTTCTACCATTTCTTCCATTCTTAAGTTCTCAAAATAGCTTACAAATTCTATTTTGTAATCTTCTTTAACTTCTAATAAATTATTTTTATGACCAACATCGTATTTAACCCATTCATAATAATATGTGAGTAAATCTTTTATATTATCCATGTAATTAGCGTAATTGAATTTGGATAAGTTCTTTAAAAATCCTACTAGCTCTACTACTATCTGTTCTTCATATATTGGATAATCTTCTTGTATATCATTTATTTTATCAATAAAATATTTTACATAATCATCTAGTTCTACTTCTTTTGTGTAAAGTTCTTGTTCTTCTTTAAAAAATACGGATATCTCTGATAGATATTGTTTATCTTCTTCTTTTATATTGTAGGCTAAATTCATTTTTGATAAAAATGGAAGGTTGTAATATTCTATTATACTTTCTAACAATTTTTTAAAAAATGGTTGATCTGTAGATACTGATATTTTTAAATCATCAAAGTTTTCTATATAATCCATTATTGTTTTATAATAGTAGTCTTCTCTTTTCATTCTTAATTCTTTTGCTTTATGATTCATTAAAAGATACATATCTGTATAACCTATCATATAAATGAATGCTTGTTGGAGAGATAATAATACTCTTCTTGTTTTATCTAAATCCATATCATCCATTTCATATATGTTATAAACTAGCTCTTCTAAATAATCATCCATTGGTAAAAATGAGTTTTCATATCCATCTTTTACTAATTTTCTAAATTCGTCTGCTTTAGTCATATTATTCCTTCTTTTTTTATGTTTTATTATATATGATATACAAAAAAGATGCAATTACTTTAATGCATCTTTTCTTGATAAATTAAGTCTTCCTTTTTTATCGTATCCTAATGATTTTACTAGAATTTCATCTCCTACTTTTACAACGTCTGAAGGTTTTTCAACTCTTTCTTCTGCTAATTTAGAAACGTGTACTAATCCTTCACATCCTGGCCATAATTCTACAAAGCAGCCAAAGTCTTCTACTTTTACTACTTTTCCTTTATAAATAGCATTTTCTTCTACTTCTTTTGTAATGTCTTCTATTCTCTTTCTTGTTTTATCTATTACTTCTTGGTCTGTATGATAAATTATTACTTTTCCATCATCCATTAAATCTACTTTAACGGCATTTTGGTCATTTACTGATGTTACATTACTTGATTCTAGAATTATTTTTGTAATTGTTTCTCCACCTTTTCCAATTACTTCTTTAATTTTGTCAGGATTTATTGTAAATATTACTGTTTTAGGAGCGTATTTTGATACTTCTTTTCTAGGTTCTTTTATTTGTGCTTCCATTACGTCTAGTATTTCCATACGAGCATCTTTTGCTTGAGCTAGGGCTTCTTTTAGTATTTCTTTTGTTATTCCCTTTATTTTAATATCCATTTGTAGTGAACAAATACCTTTTCTTGTTCCACCTACTTTAAAGTCCATATCTCCTAAATGATCTTCCATACCTTGAATGTCAGTTAAGATTGTATAATCTTTTCCATCTTTTGATGTTATTAATCCCATAGCAATTCCTGCAACTGGTTCTTTTATTGGAACACCAGCAGCCATAAGTGACATACATCCTGCACATATAGTAGCTTGAGATGATGAACCGTTTGATTCCAGTATTTCTGATACTACACGTACTGTATATGGAAATTCTTCTTCTGTTGGCATTACTTGTTTTAAGCATCTTTCACCTAGTGCCCCATGACCTATTTCTCTTCTTCCAGGACTTCCATATCTTCCTGTTTCTCCTACTGAGAATGCTGGAAAATTATAATGTAACATAAAGTGTTTTTCTGCTTCTAGGCTTATTCCATCTAATGCTTGGTATTCATTTAAAGCACCTAGTGTTGTTACAGCTAAAGCTTGAGTTTCTCCACGTGTAAATAGTGCAGATCCATGTGTTCTTGGAAGTAAGTCTATATCTGTTGATAATGGTCTTATTTCTGTCATAGCTCTTCCATCTGCTCTTGTTTTTTCGTTTACTGTTATTCCTCTAAAAATATCGTATTCAATTGATTCTAAAACTAGTTTAACTTTTGTTAATAAAATGTTTAACTCTTCTTTATCTAAGTCTTTATTTTCTTCTTCATAAATACTTACTACTTCTTCTTTTACATCATCAATTGCTTTATATTTTTCTAGTTTTTCTTTTATACGCATTGCTTTGTCAAGTTTTTCACTAGCTAATTTTGATACTCTTTCTTTGATTTCTTCTTCTATTTCTAGATGTTCGTATTCCATTTTTTCTATTCCGATTTCTTTTATTATAGATTCTTGGAATTCGCATAATTCTTTAACTGCTTCATGACCAAACATTAAAGCTTCTAACATATCACTTTCTGATACTTCTTTTGATCCTGCTTCTACCATGTTTATTGCTTGTTTTGTTCCAGCTACTGTAAGATCTATGTCGGATAATTCTAATTCTTCTGGTGTAGGATTAATTATAAATTTTCCATTTACTCTTCCTACTTTTACTCCAGCGATTGGTCCATCAAATGGTATCTTTGATATAGATGTCGCAAGTGATGAGCCAAACATTGCTGTTAACTCTGGAGAGTTATTATTATCTACTGAAAGTATTGTATTAACTATTTGTACTTCATTTCTAAAGTCTTCTTTAAACATTGGACGCATTGGCCTATCAATCATACGAGCAGCAAGTGTTGCAGCATCTGTTGGACGTCCTTCTCTTTTAATAAAACCTCCTGGTATTTTACCTACTGAGTATAGCTTTTCTTGGTATAAAACCATTAATGGAAAGAAATCTGATAATATATTAGCGTTGTCTGATACTACTACTGTTGATAGTACTACTGTGTCACCATATCTTACTAATACTGATCCATGTGCTTGTTTGGCTAATTCTCCATGTTCTACTATTAGTTTTCTTCCTCTAAAATCTAATTCAAATGTTTTTTTCATTCTTACCTCCATTATTTCTAATATAAAAGACACTCAAAAAAGAGTGCCTACTTTTGTTAACTATTTTCTTAAACCTAAACTCTTGATTAAGTCTCTGTAACGAGTTACATCTTCTTTAAGTAAGTATTTAAGTAAACTACGTCTTTGTCCTACTTTCTTTAGAAGACCTCTTTTTGAATGATAATCATGAGTATGTTCTTTAAAATGGTCTTGTAAATCATTTATTTCTGCTGTTAGAATTGCGATTTGAACTTCTGGTGAACCAGTATCTCCTTCTTTTCTAGCATATTTTTTAATGATCTCAGCTTTTTGTTCTTTTGAAATTGCCATTTTATTTCCTCCTTTATTTAATATTCGCTTAGACCTAGAAAAGGACTGGAGATTCCTAATCCAAGAATAAGTACATATATAATATACATGAAAGTTTACGCATTTGCAAGTTTTTTTACAAAAAAAGACAAAATGATTTTGTCTTTAATATTAATCTTTTATCAATTCTTTCAACACTACTGAAACCGAAATCTTACGTATGATATTTATCATTATAAACTATTTCATGATAAACTAACATTTGTTAATGTTATAGATCTATTACTTGTATATGAACTTCCAAGTAATTGCAAAGTTATCGAACTATAACTACTTATATCATAAGTTAAATTTGTTCCGCTTCTGACATATCTGGCAATATATGTACCATTGGCTATAAGAGCAAAATCACAATAATATACACTATCTGATGTATTTGAACTTACAGATCCTATAGTTAATGTTTTATATTTACTAACATCTAACGTTATACTATTATTAGCACTTGCTCCATTATTCATAGAACCAGTTTCTGTTAAAGTAATTTGTGAAATATTAAGTTTAGGAACTATATTATTATTCTCGCTATATATCTTTGAGTTTTGGTCATAGTATCCAGCTGTTGGTATTGTTAAATATGTGTTATTATCATCTGATGATACCGCACTTGCCTTTACTGTAGTCCCTGCTTTATTTGTCATTGTTCCTGTAATCTTGCTTCCATTTACATATGCTGTTTTACCCTTTAATATCTGGGCTGCTGTTGCGGTTGCTGAGGTTTGGCTTGCTAAACTATT
>CAKPMN010000008.1 GCA_934168005.1 uncultured Bacilli bacterium
GTATCTATAATTTCAACACAGAAGTAACTAGTAATGATAAAATAATAACACTATCAACATGTTATAAATCAGGTAATAAAAGATTAGTAATACACGCAAAAAGTAGCTAAAAAAAGCTACTTTTAATTTATTGTTATATCATTATTTTCAAATTCTTTTTCCATTAAAAATTCATGAATAATCTCCTCTTTATTAGAAACTTTAATTTCTTCTATCCTATCAACTCTACATTTTTCACTAATTAAAATTGATTGTACCTTTAAAACAGCATCTTCTAAAACATCATTTACAACAACATAGTTATAATTATAAACCTCATTTATCTCTTGATAAGCTGTTTTAAAACGATCTAAAATTTGTTCAGTAGATTCACTATTACGACTCTTTATTCTTTCTTTAACAACTTCCATAGAAGGAGCCATAATAAAAATCAATATTGTAGATGGAAACATTTCTTTTATCTTCTTAGCGCCTTCTACATCAATTTCAAGAATAACATCATATCCTTTATCAAGCATTTCAATAATTTCACCCTTAGGAGTACCATAATAATTTCCATGTACTAAAGCATATTCTAAGAAATCACCATTTTTTATTTTTTCTAAAAAAGTTTCCTTACTTACAAAATAATAAGTAGACCCTTCTTTATCTCCTGGTCTGATAGGCCTTGAAGTATATGATATAGATAATTTTAAGTTATCATTTCTTTTCTGCACATGTTGTACCAGATATAATAATTATAGAACCTTGTTTTTTCTCTTTTATCATTTAACCATCCATTCTCTTTATTTTATTAATAACAGCTTGATATGAATCATATCTTTTTTCTATATGAGCATCTATTAAATATATAGCGTCTATATCTACTTTTATATCTTTATAAACTCTTGGAAATAAAACACCTTCTATCTCACCTTCTTCGTCCTCTAATGTTACAAAGCACATTACTTCATTTTTCTTAGTATTAATATCTCTTTTCTTTTTTATTCTAGCAATTATTCTTATATTCTTATCAAAATAATTTTTAATATCATTTAATGAAATATTTATCTTATTTTTTTCCTTAAAATCAGTAATTGGATTATGAGTTAGATAAAAACCAAATACTTCTCTTTCTTGTTCCATCAAAATATTTGGATTATATTCTTCCATATTTTCAATCAAAGGAGCAAGAGCATATTCTCTATCTAAATAAGTTAGTACTTCTCCATAATTAATAATCGCATCAAGTGAGCTAATCAAAGATTTACGAGTAAATCCAAAAGAATCAAATGCTCCAGAAAAAATTAAGCTAGTAAGTATTCCCCTATCTATTCCAAGTTTAAATGTTCTAGAAACAAAATCAAATATATCAGTAAATGGACACTTGCTTCTTTCTTCTATAATGACATTCACACTATTAATACCAACATTTTTAATATTATATAAAGGATATAAGACACAGTTTCCTACAACTTTATAATTTTTTCCACTCAAGTTAATATCTGGAGGTAAAATTTTTATCTTATTACTTCTTAAAAGAGATAAATATTCTCGAGTCATAGAAGTGCTACCAATAGACATATTAAGTAAACTCCTAACAAAATAAGCTGGATAATGAGCTTTTAAATAAGCCATTTGATAAGAAATCATTGCATAAGCAACACTATGAGCTTTATTAAACCCATATGATGCAAATCTTAAAATAAAATCGTATACTTCACTTGCAACAGCTAAAGAATACCCATTTTTAACAGATCTAGATATAAACTTATCCTTTTCTTTTAAAATAATATCTTCTTTTTTCTTACTCATAGCTCTACGTAAAATATCAGCTTCTCCATATGAATAAGAAGCCATTACATTAGCTACTTGCATTATTTGTTCTTGATAAATTAAAATTCCATAGGTAGGTTTTAATATAGCTTCTAATCTAGAATCATAATAATTAATTTTTTCTCTTCCTTCTTTTCTAGCAATATATGTATCAATATTCCCCATAGGACCTGGTCTATATAAAGCAAGAGCTGCATATATATCCTCAAAAGAAGAAACTTTAAGTTTTTTTAAAAAATTAATCATACCTTGAGATTCAAATTGAAAAATTCCTTTAGTGTTAGCTGTATTAAATAGATGCAATGTTTTATTATCATTTAAAGGTATTTTATTTAGATCAACTTTTATTCCGTCATTAGCCAAATCTTTTAAAATTTGATCAATTATATTTAAATTTTTAAGTCCTAAAAAATCCATTTTTAATAATCCTAAATTTTCAAGATAATTCATAGAATATCCAGTAACATACATACCATTATGCATGTAAAGAGGAACTATATTATCAAGATCAATTTTAGATATAATAACACCAGCCGCGTGAATAGATGTATGTCTTTTTAATCCTTCTAATTTTGAAGCAATTTTGTAAGCATTAAAAACTTCACGGTCTTCTTTAAGATAATTTTGAAGTTTAACATTTCTCTTAAAATTATCTTCTAGTGATAAGTTAGAAATTAACTCTTTTGATACTGTATCACTTTCTAAATTTAAAGTTCTAAATACATCACGAATAGCTTGTTTAGAAGCTAAAGTACCAAATGTTATTATTCCACTAGTTCTTTTAAGGCCATACTTCTCTAAAACATATTTTATAACTTCTTCTCTTCTAGAATCTAAAAAGTCAACATCTATATCTGGCATAGTAACACGTTCTGGATTTAAAAAACGTTCAAATAATAAATTATATTTAATTGGATCAATATCAGTTATTCCTAAAACATATGATACAAAACTTCCTGCTGCACTACCACGTCCAGGTCCTACTAATATTCCATTTTTTTTTGCATATAAAACATAATCCTGAACTACTAAGAAATAATTACTAAATCCCATTTTTTCTATTACTTCGAGTTCATATTTTAGTCTTTCCATATATACTCTTGGAATAGTTTCCCCAAAGATTCTTTTAAGCCCATTTTTACATAATTTTTTTAAATAATCATATGCAGGTATGCCGCCTGTATCATAAGAAGCTAATAAGTTATCTTCTTTTTCTATAACTATATCAACTTCTTCAAATATTTTTGAATTTACCTCAAAATCATGATCTATTTTTTTATAATCATCTTCTTCTCTTAAATAAAAGTCTTCATAATTTGTTTCAATATCTTTGACCAAAACGCCTTTTCTTATAGCTTCTAAATATTTTAAAAAGATTGTGTCATTTTTATTTAAAGATAAAATTTCATTCATATAAAGAGTATTACTAGATTCTATTTTACTGTATTCATCATCATTTTGATATCCTATATATAAATCTTTATAAAATTTAAAACTATCATTAAGACTTATTGATTTAAAAGGTAATATACAGATTAAAGATGAAGAAAATTCTTTTAGTTCATCTAATGTTATATTTTTGGAACTAATAATTGTTTCAATATGGCATAAGTTTTTATACCCTTCTTTATTTTTGGCATATAAAACATATTTGTATCCTTCATATTCTATCTCCATACCTATTACTGGCTTAATACCATTATCTATACATGCATTGTAAAACTCCATAACACCAAACATATGCATATCAGTTATAGTTAATGCTTTATATCCACGGTTTTTTGCTTTGCTTATTAAAGAATCAATTTTTATATAACTGGACAACAAACTATTTTCTGTTTTCACATAAAGTGGTGTATACATAGTCTCACTTCCTTAAGTCAATTTTACTATAAAAATAACAAATTTCCAATAATTTAATAAATATATTTGACTTATTTTTTAGAATATGATAAAGTTATAAGGCATGGAAAAAACTTTGTAAGGAGGGAAATTATGGCAACTAAATTAACAAGTAAAAAAGCTTTATTCGGAAATAGAAGATCACATTCTTTAAGAGCTACAAGACATGCTCAAAAACCTAATTTACAACAAGTAACATTAGATAACGGTGAAAAAGTTATATTAAGTGCAAGAGAAATTAGAACAATGAAAAAAGCTTCTAAAGAAGCAGCATAAAAAAAGGACTTATGTCCTTTTTTCTTTGTCATAAATGACTGTAGTCTGCTTGTACACAATCTGTGTACAATAATAATATCCCCATTTAATAAATATTTATTCATTTTGTTCTGTATAATCAGAAACATTTATAGCTATTCCTATAACTAAAATAAAAGATAAAATATAAATCCATATCATTAAAATAATTAGATTAGAAAGACCACCATAAAACACACCATAGTTAGCTAAATTATTAGCATAATAAGCATAAAGACTTGTTATTAATAACCAACCTATTGTAGTAAACAAAGCACCTTTTGTTACAGCTTTACTATTAACCTTAGTATCAGGAGCAAGTGCATATAATAGTTTTAATAATATGTATGTAACAATAAATAAAAGTGGCCATTTAAATAATGTGAATACTGCAAACACTCCATCTCTAATATTATTAAATATATCAAGTGATAAAATAGTTCTCATAATAACATTACCATATACTAAGAATATTAAAATAAATATAAATTCAAAAATTATTACTATTGTTAATAAAAATGCTTTAATTCTTCTTTTTAAATAGCTATCATCTTTTACTCCATATAATGTATTCGATGTAATAATAATGGAATGAGCACCATTTGATGCAGCTATGAAGCCTGTTAACAAATAAATGAAAATTGATCCTGCATGTGGCATATCTGATTTTAAAAATGCATCCAACATATTAAAAATATCATTAGGAAGTATAGTCTTAAAATCATCTATAATTCCTAAAAGTGAAATCGAAAAGCTAGATGCTATTAAAGCAATCAAAGTTATAATTGGAGCTATCGACAATATAATTGAGAAAGCTAAATTACCTGGTAATATGCGCATTTCTGGATTAAGTATTATTTGTTTTAATTTATTAAGATAAGTTTTTGGAATAAGAAATATTTTTTTATTCTTCATATTATCACCATTTTAATTATATAATTATTAATAAAAAAAGTAAACGTTATGTTTACTTTTTAATTTTGTGTTTCTTCTTTATTATTTCTCATATCTAGCGTTGCTTCATTTATAGCATCATCAATTGTTTTAATACCATCATTAATCATACTATAACCTACTGCTGCACCAAATCCATGAGATATTTCTTTTAGTTCTTTAGTTAATTTTCTTATATAAGAAACTATCTGTTTTTCATCATAAGCTACTAGGTAAATTAAGAATTCATTTCCATCCGTACGAATAATTTCACTATTTTCAAGTTGATTTTTAATTAGAATATTAGCTGATTCAATGATAACCTTATCCCCTTCTTCATGACCATAATTATCATTTATATAAGCAACATTATTCAAATCAACAATAATTATTGTTTGAGGATATACCTCGCTATCATCCCATTTTTTTATTGAATCATTTAAGAAATTTCTATTTTTTAAACAAGTTAATTGGTCAATATATTTAATTTTTTCTTCTTTAGATACCTTTTTAACTTTTTTACCTGTTGAATTTTTCTTAGAAAGTAAAATTATTATTCCTAGTAATCCCAAAATTAATAATCCAATAGAAGCATAAATTGCTGTTTTAGATAATTCATCGTTAGTAAATTGTTTATAATCTACTTTATTAGCGTAATAATTTTGATTTATAAAACTTACATAGAAATTCAAAAATTCATTAAATACTTTATTATCAGATATATCTCTTGATAAATAAGAATAACCATTTTCTAAGTTATAAGAATAATCAACTTTAAAATTTTTCAAAGTTGTTCTTGAATAAGCTTCAAAAACTTTTTGATCTAACATTAATATAGTATCATCATTTGTATTTTTTAATAATTCTTCTACATTTGCATAAGTCTTAAGAGCAACATCATAATTTGATAATGTAGCTACTATAACAGAATCTTCTACAGTTGAAACAGTTTTTCCAATTAATGATGAAAGAGAATTTACTGTTATATTGTTATTAATATTAGATGCTACAACTATAGAATCTTTAAATAATTGTACTGTTTTATAAGTGTCTAAGGCATAGTTTGAATTAGATGAAGTATTCAAGAAAAAGTCTATTTTATTTTCATTGAAAGCATTAATTAATCCAGATAAATTTTTATATTCAACAAAACTTATTTCAATATCAGATAATTTTGAAAATTCTTTTATTATCTCACTATTAATACCTATTAAATTTCCACCATCTAATGCATCAAATGGAGCATTTGAAACAAATCCGTACACATAACGTTTTGATCTAAATTGTACTTTTTGATTTTCATATATTCCTTTTGCTTCGAAATAATTTGAAGAGAAATAATCATTAAATACTTTTGTGTAATTTTCTTTATACCATTTAGAATAATATTTTTTCAAAATAGTATTTAATCTTTTATTATCTCCTAATCTAAGGACATAATTATCAACCATTTCAGTTATATTATAAGCTATATTAAGTTTATCGCTTGAAATTATATCATTAATATATAAAATCTTTTTTAATATTATTCCGCCTATTTTTCCACTTTCTAAAGCTGAATACATACTATCAACTGTTTTGAATGTTTGAAAACTTATTCCACCATTGGCTTTTAAATATTCTTGTGTTCTTTCTAAATCACTTTCTAAGACACCAACAGTCATAACATTAATATCTGACAAGTTAGAATATTTAATATTATCTGATGTTACCAAAACATAGTTATCTTGATAAATTAGAATATCATTATCTTCTAATTTACTTGTTAATGTAAATCCATAGTCACTTGGTAAATTGTTATTTACATTATAAGATAGATTATTAAAATCAAGTCCTGTTACAGTTTCAACAGAATCTAAGAATTCAAAGAAAAGACCTTTTCCAGATGTACTAAAAACTGGTACATTAGTTGGAAGAGACATGTCTATAACATTGTTTTTGTTATCTTCAATCCATTGTTTTTCAGCTATTGTTAAAGTTGATTTTTTATCTTCAACAATATAATAATAGTAAATTCCTGTACCTGCAAGTACCAACAAAATTAAAACAAATATAAAACTAAATATTTTTTTCTTACTCATAAAGTCACCCTAATTATTACTCCAAGTAATGCCTCTTGATTTATTTTCTTCAACACCAAGTGATGCTTTTCTATACCCTATGATTGGATATTGTTTATCTTCATCATTACTATCTTCATTAGATGTCATAAATATTTGAATATCATATGCATCCTTTTCTTCATCTGAAAAATATTCTAAAACTTTATCGCCATATTCCTTAGCTGTATCTTTTTCCAATTCTTTATCAACTGTAAAAATAACATTGATAAGTCTTCCCTCTGATTCATACTTTACCTTTTGAACATGATCCAACTTTGAAAGTTCATCAACTAATTTTTTTTCAGTATAATTACTTATCTCCAAATTTTTGATAGGGTCTAAACGACTACCATATTTGTCATTTCCGTAACCAAAAAACATTTTATATATTAATATCAAAAGTACTATTAGTAAAATTAATATTACTGCTAAAACGATTACTAAAGTTTTATGATTTTTAAAAAAGTTTTTTATAGATTCCATATTCTATTATCAATCCTTCCATAATATAAATTATACTATAAGAATATATAATTTTCAATTAAATTTATATAGTTATAAGATAATAAAAAAAATAAGTTTTAAAAAAAATATTTTTTTAGATGAAATCTATTGACTTATTTTGGAATTCAAGTATAATTAATAGTGCCTACTGATTTTGCGGGTGTAGGTCAATGGTAGACTCCCAGCCTTCCAAGCTGATTATGCCAGTTCGATTCTGGTCACCCGCTCCAGAGACAATTAAACCGTTATATAACGGTTTTTCTTTTGCAAAAATTTAAGGCATAATCAGGTTGGGAGTCTCTTTTAAAAGTTTTTTAGAAATTTTCAAATAACTATTATACTTATAAGATATGAGCTTGATTTAATATTTGTCTACCATTGGTGCTATTGATATTAATTATACTTGAATGTATTATCTTAATATATTAATATGAAATATTCATATCTCATAACATCAAAAGATATCATTATATGTATTTCAAAACGTCTACTCTATTTTATGATACTCACACCTATCACTTTTCATTTTTTTCATGACATTATTATTCATACTTTCTATAATATCATCACTAATGTTATACCACTTAATTTGTATAATATGTCTATCACCTTCATATTTTGGATTTCTATTTATACATCTGTTTTTTACTTGATAAGTTAAACTTCCAAAATGAAGTGCTGAAGAATAAACATCTTTTTTAGCTAAAATTATACTATATATATCATCTGTTTTTATCCATATAAAATCATCTATAACTCCATAGATTAATACATCTATTTCATTTAAATCATTTCTACCTTGTGTTACAAATCTTTTAATAAATTTTTTTAGCATTTTTTCCTGATTAAAATATTTATTTATTTCGTCTATATCATCTTGATGTTCTATCTTATATTCAGAAATATCCATTCTTAAACTACCAGTATTATTCGTAGTACCATCTGCATAATGATATAGTAATATTTTTTTTATTATCTTCTTAGGCACTTTATTTTCTATTAAAAAATGAATAAATTCTGTTATTGGTTCAACATGTACAGAGTTCTTAACTCCCTTTTTTAAGCTAATACGGATTGGATTATCATTACTTGAAAGCCTAATAAAAAAATCTGTTTTTTGTTTTTTAGAGTTCATCCAAGCATAAACATATTCATTATAGTTGGTTATTTTTCCATAATAATCATACAAAAACATTTGTATCATTGGACTCAAATCTCTTATTCTTTTTCCATTAATATTTTTTACAAAATCATATTCATTTTGCTTACCATTTAATTCGCTGTTAAAAGGCATAAAATCATCTCCTATAATTAACATACAAGATTGATAAGAAAAATCCTTTAAAAAAGAGATTAACTTAAATTAATCTCTTTAATTATACTTACTTGTGATTCCAAAATAACTTTCTAGTGTTATCCAATCACCATTATTATATAGTTTACTAGCAATCTCTTCACCAACATATCTAAAATGCCATGATTCGTATATATATCCAGTTTCATTTTCTTTTCCTTTTGGATATCTCAATATAAATCCATATTTATAACAGTTATTTCTTAACCATATGGCTTCTTTTGTATCGTTAAAAGCAGACGATATAGTATTAACATCAAAGGCTAAACCTGTTTGATGTTCTGAAAAACCTGCTCTAGCAGAATAAGTATCTGCCTCTACTTTGCCATCACGAGCAACATAATTATTATAAAGTGTTTTTTGAGTAGCATATGATCTAAAACCACTTGATATATAAATATTTAAATTTTCATTCTTTGCTGCTTGTTTCATTTTATTAAATGCATTTGTCGTTTCTTTAGTAAGACCATTACCATAATTTGATGGTAATGAATATGTCTTATTAGCAACTAAAATTCCATCAATATATGTAACCCCATCTTTAGTATAACCATCAAACCCTTTTGAGGTTTTAAAATAAGTTGTACCATTATTTGAATTTGCAATCTTATTTACTATTAAATTAACTTTTTTAGATGTTTCATTTCCACTTGAATCTGTTGCTTTATATGTAATCTCATACTTACCAGATTTTGATATATCATAATCCCCCATAATATCTAGTTTAACTTCTGTATCATAATTATCAGTTACTTTAGCATATTTTGATAAATCTATTTTTGTGCCAACATTTATAGTTATATCTCCTACTTCTATCTTAGGCGGTTCTACATCTTTTACTTCGATATAAAACTTTTCTTTATATTTGTGACCTAATTTATTTTTTAAAATTACATTAACCTCTTTTTTGCCTGGTGAATCAGTATTAATTGAACTAATACTTACTAAAGTTCCATTCTTTAAACTAATATAATCGCTAGTGTTAATTTCACTATTTAAAGATACAACTAGATTTTCTTCTAAAATATAATCAACTTTTTTGTTATATAGATAATATATTACTATTATTGATAAGATTATTAAAACAGCTATTATTAAAATTATTTTCTTCTTCACATTACCACCTAATATCATTATAGCAGTATTTTTAACTATTGACTATTTTTTTATACTCATCTGTTAAATACCATTTAATAGATATTTTCTTACCCATTACAGGATGATTAAACTCTAACTCTGATGCACATAAATACAAATGTTTAAATTTATCATCTATTCCATATTTAGTATCTCCTAAAACTGGATATCCTTCTTCTTTTAAAGAAACACGTATTTGATGTTTTTTTCCTGTTTTAATATTTAGTTTTAGTAAGGTGTACTTTGAATTATTTTTAATTGGCATAACATCTGTTATTGATAGTACTCCGTCTTTTGATGGATATACCATTAATGCTTTGTTTTCTTTTAAATAATATTTAAGAGTTTTATTATTTTTAAAAATACCATGAACTACACATAAATATTTTCTTGTAACATCACTCCAATTATTTTGAAGTAAATCTTGTACTCTTTTACTTTTAGCAAATATAACAATTCCGCTTGTCTCAAAATCAAGTCTATGTACAACAAATACATGAGCATTTTTATTATTATTTTTTAAATATGAAGATACTTTATGATAAAGAGTATTTTCTTTTTCTTTTTTATCAGCAATTGTAAGTAATTTATATGGTTTATAAACAATAATAATATCCTTATCTTCATATAAAATGAATAAATCTTTACTACGTTTAACTATCAAAAGTGTATCTTTTACATTTAATTTAGTATTTACATTACTTACTTCTTTAGAATTAACAAAAACCATCTTATATTTTAAGAATCTTTTAATTGTTTTTGTATCATAATAATTACTTAAAAATGTAAGTAAATTACTTTCTTTTTCTATCTTGTATACTTCGTTCATGTTTTTTTCCTTTATTTTCTAAATCTAATACATACTTATCTAATCCGATAATTACAAAATCTAATCCGTTACCTTCTTCGCCATCTTATGTTTTAAAAGGTAATTCTTTTTTTTTATTTATTTTTTTACTAATAAATATCAAATTATGCTTTTCTAAAAAAGCTGGATCTTTTTCAAAAAAATACAAATTAAATCCTTGTGTATCATCAATATATATAATATCTGATATATCAAATTTTGGATTTAATAAATCACAAAAACTCATAATGTACATACTTTTAAAATTAGGTCCACAAAAAAATTCATTACCATTTATATATACTATATTTTCGCTAAATTGATAATAAGGATACATTGAACGTTTTAGACTGCTTAAAATATTCTGTAACTCAATTATATAGTCCTTTACAACTTCTATTTTTTTTGTTGAAATAAAAGAAAATAATACTATACCAGCTCCAAGTTCTTTTTTAATATCCTCTATTTTATTTAAAAACAGTCTTTTCTTATCGATTGAATCACCAATTTTACCATAAGTTTTAACTATATCCATACCTAATCATATTGTTTTCATATCATTCTCCAAATAATAAAATGATAAGTATACTTATCATTTTATTAGATTTTTAAAACGAAAAACAAATAAGCTAAAAACAGTTAAATTATATCAAAATATTGTTAATAAGTCAAATATACTTCTTTATTATTTTGAGATATAAAACTAAATATAAGATTCCAAAAGAAAATCCCATTACAACATCTGATGCATAATGCACACCTAAATAAATTCTACTAACTCCTATTAAGAAAACATAAATTACTAAAAATATTAAGAATATTTTTTTAAATATGTTACTTGGATATTTTTTATAAAATAGATAAAATATAAAACCAAAAAATGTAGTTGAAATAAATGCATGACTACTAGGCATACTAAAACCTAACTCTTTTACAAGCGCTATATCAATTGGTCTTGGTCTTCTAAATATTTGTTTTAATATAAAACTAACTAAACCAGATAAAGCAAGATTAATAAAAACTAACATTGTTATTTTTTTATCTTTATAAAATATAAAGAAGTACAAAAGTATAACAATAATTAGATAAATAATTGCCGACACTAATGTAAACATTCTAGTTACATCATCACTTTGTAACTTGCTAAGTGGCATATATACTAAATTATCAAACCACTCTATATTATGTAACTTAAACAATATTACAAAGTATATTATTAAAAATGTAGCGAAAAACATTATTATTCTTTTCATTTTTTATTACCTAATAAAGATCTTCCCATTTTTTTCCATAACCCTGTTGATGAATAATTTAATATGCCATCTTTATAAATTCTAATTCCAAAATGAATCAATAAATAATCAAATACAATAGCTATAGCAACTGATATTATCATATCAATTAATCCTATATCACCAATAACAAATAGTGATGGTGAAAGTATTGCAGATATTAAAGGAACATATGATAAAATTCTAATAAATAAAGCTCCTTTAAAAGTAGATGCCATTATTGATAAGTAGTATCCTGCAAGTAATACAATCATTATAGGTGTTTGTAATTGTTGAAAATCTTCTGGTGTTGCTGTAACAGAAGATAAAACTCCAGCTATTACTGCATAAGCTATGAAAGTTATTACCATCAAGATTAATGTCAAAGGTATTAAATACCATAAACTAGATATAAAACTTGGTGAAAATGCGTTAGTAAGTGAAGTACCAAGTAACTTATCAAGTCCACCAAATATACTAGTATTACTTATTAAATTTTTAGAAATTAAAGCTATTATAAAATACAATATTAACAAAGCACCTTGTGTTAATACAAAAATATTTCCAGCTAAAACTTTTGAAGCAAAATGTGTTTTTGCACTTACATTAGAGATAATAATCTCCATACTTTTAGTAGTTTTTTCATCATTTACTTCTGCACCAATCATTTGAACTAAAAATATTGTCAACATAAAAAATGGTAATATAAGTACAGGGAACACTGTAGACATAATCATAGACATATTTTCATCTTCTGTTTTTTTACTTTCGTCTAAAATCTCTCTTTTTATATCAACCGGTGACATTATTTTATTTAATTCATTAATACTAACATTTGTGGTCTCTAATGCTATTTGTGTTTTAGTATTATTAAGAGCTGTTGTTATTAATTGATAATCAATGTTATCTATCAATCCTTCACTTATAATAGTAACATCAATAACATTTTCTAAAGATTTTTTTATAACAATGCCTATTGAATCATTATTTTTAACTTGATTTTGAATATCATTTCCTGTATAAACTTCTACTTCATAATTATTAGAATCATCCCCATAATAGTTATAAGTTATCATATCCAATTGACTTTTAAAATTATTTACATTACCAGTCTCATCTGATATATAAATTGATATTTTCTTATCAAAATCTCCACCAAAAAATTTAATTATCGATTCTATATTAAATACTGCTACTACACCTAAACACATTATAATATTGGCAATCAAAAACCATTTTGTTTTAATTTTTCTTTTTAAACTTATTCCTGTCAAATACCATAATTTATTTTTCATATGCTTCACCTACTTTCGCTATAAATATTTCATTTAAGCTAGGTTCCTCAACCAAAAATTTTGTTATATTTTTACCATTTAATGCCTTAAAGACTTTGTTAACAACATTCATATCTTTTATTTTTACAACATAATTAATATCCTTTCGAACCTCAACAACACCATCTATTTTGCTTAATTCATCAATATCAACATCACCTTCGATTATGATGTTTTTAGTTCCAAATGATTCTTTTATTTCTTTTAAATATCCAGATATAACATCCCTACCATGAGATAAAATTACTAATTTGCGACAAAAGAATTCAACATGATCCATTCGATGTGAAGAAAATATAATCATACTTCCTTTTTTACTTAATTCTAAAATAACGTCTTTAAATAGTTCAATATTTATAGGATCAAGTCCTGAAAATGGTTCATCTAGTATTAATAATTCAGGATCATTTATAATAGCTGTAATAAACTGAATCTTTTGTTGATTGCCTTTAGATAATTCTTTTATCTTTTTATTTTTATATTCAACTATTCCAAATCTTTCTAATAACATATCCAGTTTTTTTATTATATCGCTCTTATTCATTCCTTTTAAAGTACCATAGAATAAAACTTGTTCTAAAACAGTAAGTTTAGTTAATAAACTTCTTTCTTCTGTCAAAAAACCTATTTTATCAGTTTGAGTATAATCTATTTTTTTACCATTCAAAGTTATATTTCCATTATCTGGAGTTAAAAGTCCCATAATCATACGAAATGTAGTAGTTTTTCCAGCACCATTTAACCCAAGAAGCCCAAATATTTCTCCTTTATCTACAGTAAACGATAAATTATCAACTGCTTTAAAGTCTCCATAATATTTTGTTACATTTTCTACCTTTAACATAAGTATCACCTATTTCATTATAATAATTATTAAACATTTTTACAATAAAAAAAGGAATAAATTCCTTTTTAATAAACAAATGCTGAACCAAGAATAATTGCAAGTAAAATATATAAAACTATTAAAATTACAACTCCTGATCCACCATGTTGTGCAGTTGTGTTAGAATTATTACAAGCCATTTTTCTTACCTCCTTTTGCTTAAATATAAGCTCCTAGTATGATAATTAATAGAATAAACAATACTAAAACAATAGCTGCACCAGATATACCGTTATTACACATATAACTTTCCTCCTTTTTTCTATTTCTAAAGTATTTTACGCATTCTTATAAAAAATGTGATTAGATTTAAAATTAAAACTACATTTTCTTGTTTTTTTATATGCTTTTTGATAATATATTAAAAGGAGGTAAATATGAAAAAGAAATTATTAACCGCTAGTACATTATTAGCAGTATTACTTGTTGCAGGATGTGGTACAAAAGTAAAATTAAAAGATGGTAAAGAAGTTATTGCATCTGTTACTGATAAAGAAATAACAGCTGAAGAATTATTTGATACATTAAAAGAAAAATATGGTTCTGATGCATTAATTAAAATTATTGATGACTATATTATAGGAAAAGAAATTGAATCAGATAAAGAATATGAAGAAAAAGCTCAAGCCCAACTTAAATCTATGAAAGCATATTATAAAAAATATAATACTGATTGGAGTCAAGTATTAAGTTATATGGGATATAGTTCTGATGATGACTTTATCAAAGGATATATAGAAAAGGAAAAGAAAACAGATATCGTTAAAAAGTACTTAAAAGAGGATATTACTGACGATGAAATAGATAAATACTATGAAGAAGAAATTTACGGTAAATATACAGTTAAACATATTTTAATATCTGTTGACTCTTCAAAAGAAGATCAAGATAAGGCTAAAGAAGAAGCTTATAATAAAGCTAAAGAAGTTATTGAAAAATTAAATAATGGTTCTTCTTGGAGTGATATGGTTAAAGAATATTCAGATGATGATCAAACAAATAAAGATGATGGATTACTTCCAGAATTTACAAATGGAGACTTCATAGATGAATTCTTTAAAGCTACTATTGAACTTAAAGATGGTGAATATACAACTACTCCAGTAGAAACATCTTACGGATACCACATAATAAAACTTATAAGTTCTACTGAAAAACCATCAAAAGAAGATGCAAAAGATGATTGTTTAGATGGAATTGCAACTAACAAATTAGCTAATGATGATAAATTATTTAATAATACTTGGATTTCTATTAGAGATAAATATGAATTAAAAATAACAGATTCAACAATAAATAATAATTACAAAAAATCATTGAATTAAGTGTCAATAAAAAGACACTTTTTTTGTGTCTTAATATTTATTCAAAATTGCTTCCTTTATCATCTTATAACTAGTATAATCATTTTTTTCATAGTAAACAATTTCTCCGGTTGGTTCATCATAGTTTTCATGAACAACAAGATGCCCATTATACTCATCTTTTATATTTACAAAATCATAACCTTTTATTTTATCTAGAGTCAAAGAAGATGGCTCATATTCTTCTAATATATTAATGTCATTTTTTAAAGAAAAATATCCATATTTATAACTTGAAAACATATATGCTCCCTTTTTATTAGGTCGAATAGAATCATTTAAAAATAAATAATATTCTTTCCCCTCAACCAAAGGTGTTGTAGATGCATAATAACGAGAATTAAAATATGAATCTACGTAAGCTAAATCATATACTTCAATTGTTTCATTAAGATTACCTTTATAAGTGTTTAAAACTCTTATTTTATTTATTATACCATTACCATAAATATTTTTAGAAACTACCTTACCTTTAATAAAATATTTAGAATTTAAGATAAGTGAATCTAAATCTGAAATATCAGAATTAAAAAATTCATATAAACTACTATTTTCAAACTTTTCAAAACTTTCAACTTCATAAACTAACTTATTTTCTATGTCAATAAAATTCAAATGTTTTAGTTTAGAATTTAATAGAAACGATGTAAATATTATTAATATTAGAAAAATAAATATTGCCAAACTAAACTTTTTATTCATTTATTAATTCAAACTTTCCATCATAAACATGATAAATTTTATCGCATAATAAATCTAAATCTTCTTTATTATGACTAGCTATAAATATAACTTTATCTTTCTTTTTTTCTTCTAATATTAAATTATATATATCTTTAATAGATTTAGAATCAAGACCATTAGTTGGTTCATCCCAAATTATTATTTTTTGATCTTCCATAATTGACTGAGCTATTCTAAGTTTTTGTTTCATCCCAAAAGAATATTCTTTATATGTTTTATTTTTATATTTTAAAAGCCCTACTTTATCTAATACATCATTTATAACTTTATCATTTTTCTTATGATTAATAGTATACAAAAGTTCCAAATTTTTAAATCCAGATAACGATGGGTAAAAACCAGGATCTTCAATAACAACGCCAAAATTTCTAAGGTCATAATTATCTTTAATAAGTGAGACATCATCTATTAATATATCACCACTAGTTGGATAAATTAAAGTGGTTAAAGCTCTAAAGAACATACTTTTGCCACTACCATTTTTACCATAGAATCCATATATATTTCCACTTTCAAATGTCAAATTAACATTATCTAATATAACATTATCATTAATAATCTTTGTATAATCTTTAACTATAATCTTCATTTAAACTACCTCCTAAATCTACACGTAAATAAATACAATATAAAATTATATTCAATACAAAATACAAAAGTAAACAATAAACATTTTTAGAAGTAACATATAAACTAATAAATGGAATATACTTATTTTTAAAAAATAATAAAAAGTATATACACATTAAACAAACTGTCAAAAATGAATATGAATAACTTTTAATAACAAATGATAAAACTAAGCAAAATAAAACTAAAAAATATAATTGCAATGATAATTTAAAAAATAGTTCAATATATTGATATTCTAGCTTTAAATCAAATATTAGAATATACATACTAAATAATATAAAAGTATATAATAAATCTAAAATAATTAAATGAAATAAACATTTTTTAAAATATAGTTTTCTATTAGAAAACCTTAAATTAAACTCCATCAATTTTGAATATATGTTTTTACTAACAAAATATATCAAAATAAAATAAGGTACAAGTGAAAATATAGTTGAAAAATAGTTCTTATCATAATGAAATAAAACTTCATTTAATGATGAATACTCATAATTCATACTCTTTAAAAAATATATAGTTATACAAGTTACTAAAATGTAAATTAACATCTCTTTTCTAGTAAATATCTTCATTTTTCTTTAACAAATAATCCCTTTCTATCATCTTTATAATAAAATATATGGTAATACTAATAATTATAATAATCAATAATAAAAGCGCTAATAAAAAAGAAATTAAATTTAATTTAAAATATAAAGAATATATATTTGAAAAGTAAAACAAAACATCTCTTTCTAAGATAACGATGATAAAAAACTCGTAAAATATATCCATAAATAAAATTAAAGATATAACCAATCCCATAGATACGTTTATTTTTGAGATTTTAATATCAACTATTTTAACAATTGATGTAAAAACTAAATTAACAATTACTATATTTAAAATCTGAAAGATTAAAACATAACCTTTTCCAACCAATATATCAAGGTTCAAAAAATAAATTGGAATATAAAATACAATAACAATCAACGTATTTAGTAATACTTCACTTGAAATCAATTTTTTAAAAAACAAAAGTCTATTTTTGTTTCTATATAAAATAGAAGTATTATTAATTTTTAAAAATAATAAATAATCTAAATAAAAACTTACAATTATAAAATAATATCTAATTCCAGGTATATTTAAAATATCTCCTACATTTTGAACAACATCAATATTTCTACCAAAAATATAACCAAGCATCAAAGTTAATACTAATAATATTTGAACAATCCTATCTTTAACAAAGCTCATTTAACATATGTCCTTTTCTCTTTTATTCATGATAAGTAATATAGAGACTCCAAATAAAAAAATTATTTGAAGAAAACTATTAAAATTATTAAAACTATTATATTGTAGATTTTCTAGTATTGCCAAAGCTTTTATATTCATATTACTTCCAATAAAATCAGATATAATTAATAATATTGGACCAATAAAATAAATCACCATTTTTTTATTTATATAAAAAGAAACAGCATAACATAAAGTTATAACAAGTGCCAAAATCAAACTAGGATATAGATTCAAAAATAAAACATATAAACTTGTATTACTATAAATTAAATTTCCAAAAGCCTGCGAAGAAGTTGTATACAAAAATGCTGGCATATCAGAAATAAAGAAAGTATTTCTTAGACTATTTCCAAGTATTATTTTTAGGCAAAAATAATCTAACATTAAACTAAAGAATATAAGAATAAAGCTAATTAAAAAAATTAAAATCATTCTCATAATTCTATTTTTATTTCTATTTATTCTAAAAGACAAATTATAATCAATTTTTCTTCTTTTTTCTATAAAATCTAAATCACAAAAAGCAAGTGATCCAAATATTGGAACTCCAATTATAAAAACAGGTAAAATCCAAAAACCAGTTCCACCAAACAAAGTTAGATTTTCTGGTGAAGAAATCGTCTCAGCATATAAAGATATCCTACTAGCTTCTTTAAAAGAAAATAATATATTAAAGAATATAAGCCCTAATAAAAACAAAATAAATATATAAAACTCTTTTCTTAGTAAAATTAGTTTTAAATTAAATTTAATTTCTTTCATAAAATACCTCATCATAAGAAGTAAACGGTTAAAAACCGTTTACTAAACATCTCCATTAACATAATAATAACCAGATATTTTTCTTGTTACATTTGTCCAATTATTATTTTTTAATATTTTATTCTTATATAAGTCTAAATAATTCATTAATAATCCATAACAACTATAATATATCATATTTACAATAAAAAAGACACTTTTTTTGTGCCTTAATAATTTAATTTATCAATATCATCTTTTCTAAAACCTTTAGAATACATTTTAGCTATAAATTTATACTTCAATTCATCACCACTATATTTTCTAGATAACTGCTTATATATCTTACTTGCCTCTTTTTCTATAATACTATTATCTTCTACATATAATTCATCAAATATATTAATAGCAATATCTTTTGGATATCCTAAATCTATAATATAACTAACTATTTTTTCTTTAAGAATACTTCTAGAATATTTATGATTACTTTTAATTTTTTTACCTATGATTTTATATAATCTATCATATATAATTTCATCAGTAAATTCTTTTAAAGCATTTTCTATAATATAATTATCTATATTATGAGATTCTAAATCTTTTCTTATTTTATTAGGACCATCAAGTGATAGATATATTTTATCAGAAACATAAGCCTTACAAAAACGTTCATCATCTAATAATCTATTATTTTTTAACTTATTAATAATATCTTCTACATAATTATCACTATTTTGTTTTATTAAATATTCTCTTATTTCTTTTTCACTTCTTAATTTCTTATCAATTAACTTCAATACTTTATTATATTGATCATAATATAAAGTATCTTCTTTTATTTTTGTATACAAACATTTATCTATATTTTTTTTAAATAAAAGACCATTTTTTATTATAACATCATCATAAGTAATTATCTTTTCATCATCTATAACAATCTTATATTTACCACTAGGCATTTTATCAATTTTAATTATTTTCATAAGATCACCTAACATAATTATAGAAAACATTTGTTCGTTTGTCAATTTAAAAAAAAGACTTATGATATTTTTATAAGTCCCTCGGTTATTTCTTCTAAAGCTCTTCCTATTTCTTTTTTAGAAACATAATCTTTTTCTTTAAGTTGTAAATTCTTTTTTTCACTAATTTCTTTTGCTCTTCTTGCTGCTATATTAACTAATAAATATTTAGAACCAACTTTACTTAATAAAACGTCTATAGAAGGATAAATCATTATAATCACTCTCCCTAATTTAATATTAATATTTAAAAGTCATAAATTCAAGTAATTTATTAAAACTTGACAATTATTGACATTAAGAAATAACTTCCAAAATAATAGATTCTCTAATCTTCTCTTGAGGTTTTATTTCAAAAGCAGAGATTATCTCATTAAATGAAACGTCTTTTTTATTATAATAAACTGTAACTAAATCATCACCTACATTAACAAAATCACCTGTTTTTTTATTTAACCAAATACCAACAGAATGATCAATTTGATCAGTAAGTTCAACTCTACCACTACCAAGCATTAATGATACATTAGCTAATTTATATGCATCTATATTATGTATATATCCACTTACGTTACTTTTTATAACCATTTTTTTAGGTGAAATAGCTATTTCTGTTAAATCTCCACCTTGGCATTCAACCATTTTCTTAAAATATTCATAACCTAAATTATTTTTAATAACATCAGTTACTTTTAGTTGAGCATCTTCATAATTAATATCAAGTCCCATAGAAACCATATTAGTAGCAAGTTCAACAATAAGCTCATAAAAATCAGGCGCATAGTTTCCATTTAAACTATCAATTGCCTCTTTTACCTCTAATCCATTACCTATTGAATAACCTAAAGGTTCTCCCATACGAGTTAAAATGCATCTAACATTAACTCCATGATTTTTTCCAATTTCAATCATAGTTTTAGCAAGAATCCTTGCATCATCTATATTTTTCATCAAAGCCCCATTGCCAACTTTAACATCAATAACTATTTTTTTTGTTCCTGCTGCTATTTTTTTACTCATAATGCTAGAAGCAATTAATGGAATAGATTCAACTGTACCTGTAACATCCCTTAAAGCATATATTTTTTTATCAGCTATTACTAAATCTTTATTTCCAGCAACTATAGCTAGATGAATATTTTTAACTTGATTTATAAATTCTTCTGTTGTAAGACTAGTTCTAAATCCTTTAATACTTTCTAATTTATCAATAGTTCCACCAGTAAAGCCTAATCCGCGACCACTCATTTTAGCAACATCAACACCGCAAGCAGCAACTATCGGAGATAAGACTAAAGTTGTTTTATCACCTACTCCTCCAGTTGAATGTTTATCAACAATATTAGTACCTATCTCACTGAAATCTAATTGCTCACCACTTTTAATCATAATATCAGTTAAATTAGATACTTCTTCTATATTCATACCATTTATACAAATACTCATTAAAAATGAACTCATTTGGTAATCTTTTATAGAACCATCTACATATCCATTAACCATATATTTAATTTCATCATAACTTAAAACATTTCCTAATCTCTTTTTATTAATAATTTCTATTGTATTCATACTATCACCACTTTAATTATAGAATAAAAAAAAAGACTTTAAAAGTTAAAGTCTTATACTTTACATTACATTTGACAATAATCAGATGTATATATATGATAGCTAGTATTATCTTTTAAAACTACTAAATATCCTAAACATTGATGTGTATAATTAACATCAAAATAGACATTATTTAATTTTTTATCTTGGTATAATTTATCTAAATATAACTTAGAAACACCATTTTCATAATTAAGAGTTGATAAATATGCTGTATCACTTTCTAAAGATGAAGCAAATTGATCTATTTCTTTTCTCTCAAGTACAACTCTATCTTCATTGTTAGATAAATTCTTAAATGTTTTAACATACTTTATAGATATAACCAAAAGAGGCAAAAAAATCATTAAAACAAGTGCTGCATAATTAAATCTTCTTCTTAATCTGTCTTCTTCCATAATCATATGAAAATATTCAGACTTCGCATCTTTTCTAAATTCTTCTATTTTATCATTATATTGATCCATCTAACCACTTACCTTTACTGAAAATAATATCTTTGTATTTTTTACCGTTCTAACGACTTTCTCTTTTATATTAACAATAAAATAATATCTTCCATTATCTTTCATAATACTATTTAAATCAGTTATATATTCCCCATCATATAAAATATTGTTATCCTTCATAACAGTCAAGTTAGAAAAACTAACATTTTTAGAAACTAAATTTAGATTTGAATTACTATACTTACTTTTACAATCAGTTTTACCATTTTTATCAGAACAAAAATATGACTTAATATCTAAAGATAAATTATCACGTTTTATATCTAATACACCATCTTTAAAATAAGCTTTATTTAAAGTATTAGATTCAATAACATCTTCTATATATAATTTTTTAATGTCTTCTATAACATAATAATTTATTTTATTATCTCCTATATTAACTTCATAAAAAGACATATCTTCCCTATTGTTAACAAGTAAATAACATAAACAAACAAATATAATTCCTAATATCAAAACCCAAACTTCTTTGGCACTCATATTATCACCTTACTCATTATATCATACTTTTATCTTTTAAAAAATAAGAAATAAAACTTATAAGCAAAGGCATCATAAATATATATGGCATTGCATATCTAAAATACGTATTAGCAGGAGATGCAAAACAAACAAGAAGTACCACTAAGGAAGGAAGTAAAACAATTATATATTTATACTTTTTTTCATACAACAAAAATATTAAAAAAGTAAGTAGCAACATTCCACAAAATCCAATATTAACACTCATTCCAATAACAGGAATAGATGGATATTTAACTCCATATTTACTAAGCATATCCCTTAAATCTGTTAGAGAATTATAATGATAATCAAATCCTGCATCACTTAATTTCTTATCATATTTATAATATATATACCAATTATTAGTATTAGGATATAAATATCCATAAGTATTAAGTAAAGTAGCTTCAATATAAGTATCAGGATGTTTTAGTCCTTCCATAAACCATACTTTAAAATATTTAATCAAGTCAGCTTTAGTATAATATTTATTAAACTTTTCCTTAACAGGATCAGATAAATCAGATCTATATCTACTAGCTAAATCATCAAATACTAATATTTTATCAATCGCTTCTTTCTCATCACTACTAACACTATACTTACTTACATATCTAGCAGTTTGTTGAAAAGGAATAGAAAGCATCTCTCTAATAGATCCAGCTGGTATTTTAAAATAAGGTAAAACTATTTTATTATAAGAAAAATTAAATGATAAAATTATGATAAAAATAACTGCTATTTTCTTAATATATTTTTTCAAAACTAAAGCCAAAAATGGTATAGATAAAACTAACACATAAATTCCATTATTTCTAAATAATATTAAAAATATACTAACAATTATAATATAAAACATATTTTTTAAACTAATTTCGCCATTTTTAATAACGTCAAATAATAAAATAGTATAAATAATAATGAAACAAGCAAAATAAACATCTTTAACCATAGACATACCATATAAAGGAAATACAGGTGTAAGAGCATAAAATAATAAAACAATAATCCTATAAATACTAGATATACCTATTTTCTTCATATATGAAATAGTTAATGATAATGTAAAAATTAAAAATAAACTTTGAGTAAAAGTATAAAAGAATAACCCTAAATTAAAATTATTGAATAATAAACCAAGCTTAATAAACCATCCCATAAGTAAAGTTTGAAATATAGGATGATGATTAGTAAATGTAACATTTGGATCAAGTAAAATGACACTATCTAAATACTTAGTATGCATATGAAAGAACTGTTTTATTTGATTACTAGGATCAGGAGATAATATAGCAGGATAAAAAGCAATCATATATATCAAGTAAAACAAAAGTAAAATAACAAAACTGCTTATAAAAGGATGATCATCAAATATACTTTTAATATTACCAAATTTCACTTTTTTTAAAACTAAATAAAAATAACTAAGTAAATACTTAAAAAATATAAAATACCCTACTATAGATAAAATAGAATAAATTAAATTAATATTAGATTTAAATATCAAAGAAAAAGATTTACTAACTTCTAAACTATTGCCTATAACCATAACTAAACTAAAAATAAACGCTAATAAAGAAATCCATTTACTTTTTAAAACATCACACTTTTTATAAAAATACATAAAAAATAAAAGTGTAAAAGGAACTAATAATAAGTTATTAAAAGATATGGAATTATCTACATTTATAAAAAATATCAATATAGAAAATAACGAATAAATCATCTCTTTCACTCAAACATCACCTAAAAAAATTATATCACAATTTGATATATAATTAAAAATGTGTTAAAATACACAAACTAATGAGGTGATTAAATGAAAATTGATATTAATCAAGTTGAAAAAGAGTTAGAAACTAAAGAAAATAAAACAAAATATTTACTAGAACTATTAGAAGAATTAAAAATATCATACACACAAGAAGTTGAAAGAAGTATAGAAATAGCTAAATTAGAACAATACTTAAAGACAACTAAAAAACCAATTGAAACTTATGAAGAAAGCATTCAAAAAAAAGATTCATTAAAAAAACTAGATATAGACATAAGTAAATATAAAAAAGCCTCTACCCTATCTGCTTTAGTAAGTATACTACCTGATAAAAATACCAGAGAATACAATGAAATAATTAATTTACTAATATTACATTACACAAAAGAGTTAACAGAATTAATGAGCCTAATATCATCAGAATATAAAGATGGCATGATAGATGAATTTAATGAAGAAATTGAAGCATTAAACATTAAAATAGCTACATTACATTCTTTAAAAGAAAATAAGAAAACTGAAGAAAAACAAGATAAAAACATCATCATATGTATGCCAAAGTTAAGTGGTGAAAATATCATATTATACGACATAGAAAACATTATTGATAAAAACCCACCAAAAGAAACATTAAAAACATTCAAAGAATTATTAGAATCTATTATAAACGGTACATTTAAAGGAATAAAAAGATTTACAAATAATCAAAAACTTAATGGCCTTGCAGAAGTTAAACAAGATAATGCCAGAATAGTATTTAAACATTTAGAAAACAATATATACATAATTATATATATGTTTATAAAAGATTGTAGAAAAGATAAATTATATCAAGAAACATTACAAAAACGTGCCGAATTATTTTCAATACAAAAAGAAGAATTAAAAAATTTAAGAGAAGACGAATCATATAAAATACTTGAACTTTTTAAAGAGGTGAAATAATGAGATCTGCTATAACCAAAGAAATAGATAAATTAGAAGACATTCAACTTTCTATTAATCATGCTTCTATATTTTTTGATAAAACTTCCAAAGAGTTATTATTAAATGTACCTACTTCAATTATACATATATCGGAATATGGTCTTTTAACATTATGCTCATCATTAGATATAGAACCACAAGATTTTGATTACTGTCTAACATTAGTAAGTATTGTAAATAATGACAAATTCCTAGACAATATGGATGCCTTCATTCAACTTTTAAACATATTAAAAATCATGGATAATGAAGAATTAGAATTCATAGAAGAATATTTAAATGGTTTAGATAATGGTATAAAATCATATGAACCAGTAAAAGCCTTTACTAAAGAAAAAAATATTTCATATAGTAAAGAATTAAAAACAATATGGATTTTACTTGCTATAATAGAAGAGAATTATGATTCGAAGTTTAATATATTAAAAGACTTAATAAAACTTTTAAAGATAGTAAAAGAAGAAAACATCAATAAATACATAAATTCTATAAAATTTACTAAGGAATGTCCTATTAAACTATGTATAAATGGTGTTGTTGATGAAATGCATTCAGAGTGTTTAAAAGAAACTCAAAACATAATAGAAAAAAAATACCATATTAACGAATTAATAAAAGAACTATTAGAAAAACAAAACAAATTAAAAAGATTTAAAAGAAAATATAATAAAATAATAGATGAAAAGATAAATAAATTAAATAATCTAATATCTTTTCTAGACAAAGAAGAAAAAGTATTTATAAATGTTGAAGATTTTGATTTTGAAGAATATAGTTTTTATCCTGAATTATTATTAGAAATATTAAAGAGAAATAATAAAGTCTACGAAGACTTAAAACAAGAAAATGACTCCAAAAATATAACAACAATTAAAGAAATTGATAAAGTATTTTATACATATCAAATACCAATAAATAATTTCAAAAAAGAAGACATATCTTCCCTATTATCTAACCAAACATTAGATGAATTAGATAAAAAATTAGCGTTTCTAAAACAATATCTATCATTTGTTTTAGAAGAAAACAATCTTCCTAAAATACTTAAAACAAATATAGAAATACTAAAAAGTATTGCTATTTACTACCAAACAGAAAAACTATCTAAGCAAACTATATTAAGCTTAAATATTTTAACAAATGAAGAAATATATACAAAAGTATCAAATAATATTAAATTGCTTCCATCACAAAAAAATATAAATGAAAAAGTTTTATTATTGGATCCAAATTATTTAAGACAAGCATTATTATTAGCAAAAAAATATAGCTTAGATTTAAATAATGAACAAATACTTTTATCACTTACAAATAAATATATATTTGATTATTTAGACATATTAATAGAATTAAACATAATAGATATATTAAAAACAGATCAATCATTTTTAAATGGCGATCTTCCTAATATAATTAAAAGAATTATTATATGTCAAAAACTCAATATAAAAATAACAAATAAAAACAATAAATTATTGAGTATGATAAAAACAGGAAATAACTTCTATCTAAACGAAAATGAATTAGATGAATATATAGAAAATAGTGTTATAAATTTTATAAGTAGTAAAACTCTATCTAAACTTACAAAAAGTCAAAGATTAGAATTAGCTAATCCTCCTAAAGAACTTGATATATATGAAAAAAATGGTAATTACCTTATAAATGGAATAATAATATCAAAAAATAAAGTATTACGTAATTTAACTATATGTGATAACCTAGAAGAAGCAATTCTCTTCGGTTCTATTTTAGGATTAAATGATATATTAAAAATAAAAGAAACAATAACAAAAAAGCAAAAGTAAATCTTTTGTTTTTTTTCTATAAAATTTAAGTAAAAAAAAATTCAAGCATATCTTGAATGGTTTTTAAACATATAATGGTGACCAGTACGAGATTCGAACTCGTGAATGCTGCCGTGAAAGGGCAGTGTGTTAAGCCACTTCACCAACTGGCCATTATGGCGCCTGATGTAGGACTCGAACCTACGACCTATCGGTTAACAGCCGAGTGCTCTACCAACTGAGCTAATCAGGCAAGTCTTATCGGTTAAGACTTTTATATTATATAATACATTTTTCTCTTTTGCAATACTTTTTATAAATTTTATTAACAAAATTTACTATTTTTATAAATACATTTAAGTTCACTAATAGTTTTAACCTTATATTTATTAGTTTCACTATATAAGATATCACTTAAATAAACAATTGATGTATCAAGATCATCATATTCATAAGGTAAATCATAAGCCTTAAGTTCTTGTTTCATCTTATCTTTATATTGCCACAATAATCCAGATCTTAAAGCATAATTTATCGTAATCAAATTATCTTTTAATAAATCTGTACTATTACTATAAAAATAAAGACCTATATCAAAAACACCAATAGTACTATCATTTACTTTAATATCAGTTGATTTTACATCAAAAGCATTAATATGATTATCAGAAATAAATTTTATCTCTTCTTCAAGTAACCTTAGTTTTTTAATAACATCAGCTATATTATCATCTTGAGATAAAGATAAATTATAACCATTTTCAAAATAATTCATAGTACAACCAGAAAATAATCCAGCTTCATTATATATAATACCAGTTGGAAAATAAAAACTAGATAAATCAAAATTCATCAAATATTTATAAAACTCTAAATCAGGCTTTCTTATATCAACTCTTCTGTCAGACTTAAATATTTTAGCAACTTGTTTATCATCTGTTAAATAAATGTCAGCTTCCTCACCTTCGCCAATTTTTTTGACAAAGACTATTTCTTTTCCATTAACATAATACCTCATAATAGCCCCTCTTTTTTTAGTGACTATAATACAAAAAATAATAAATTTTGTCAAATTAAAAAGTAGACCTAAGCCTACTATCTAATTTTAATATGAACTTCTCTTAATTGTTGTTCACTTACTTCACTAGGACAACCCATCATGAAGTCTTGACCAGATACACTCATAGGAAAAGCTTGAACCTCTCTTAAATTATCTGTATCTTTCAAAAGCATTATCATACGATCAATACCAGGAGCCATACCAGCATGAGGAGGAGCACCATATTTAAAAGCGTTATATAAACTACTAAATCTTTTTTCTACCACATCTTTACTATAACCAACTAATTCAAAACCTTTTTCAAGCGATTTTAAATCATGATTACGTACAGCACCACTAGCCATTTCATTACCATTGCATACAAAATCATATTGATAAGCTAATATAGAATCAATATCTGGATTATCAAAAGCCTTTATACCTCCATGAGGCATTGAAAATGGGTTATGGCAGAAATCATACTTTTCTTCCTCATCATTATATTCAAACATTGGAAAATCATTGATAATACAAAATTCAAATACATTAGGATCAATTAAATCTAACTTTCTACCTAATTCATCACGAATCATACCAGCATTTTTGCTAGCAACCTTTTCTTTTTTATCAGCTATAAAGAATAGTACACTACCCTTTTTTAATCCAGCTTTTTCTATTATAGCTTCTCTTTCACTATCAGATAAGAATTTATCGATAGGTCCTTTAAAAGACATATCATCCATTACACTAATATAACCAATACCAGGCATACCAATACTAGAAGCATAATCAACTAATTCATTAAACCAAGAATTAGACTTAGAAGCTATATCATCTACAGCTATACCTCTAACAACACTTCCTCTAAATGGTTTAAATAAAGAATCAGTAAATATTTCAGATAAATCAATAATTAAAAGAGGATTTCTTAAATCAGGTTTATCTGTACCATATTTTAACATACTATCTTTATAAGCAATTCTTCTAAAAGGTCTAGGACTTACCTTTTTGTCACTAAACTTAGTAAATGTATCATAAAAGATTTCTTCACCAATTCTATAAACATCTTCTTCTTCAACAAAAGACATTTCAAAATCTAATTGATAAAACTCTAAAGTTCTATCCTTTCTGCAATCTTCATCTCTAAAACATGGAGCTATTTGATAATATTTATCAAAACCACCTACCATAAGTAATTCCTTAAAAACTTGTGGAGCTTGAGGTAAAGCATAAAATTTACCATGAAATTTACGAGAAGGAACTAAAAAGTCCCTAGCTCCTTCTGGAGAAGAAGCAGTTATAATTGGAGTTTGAACTTCAGTAAAATCCAAACTATCCATTTTATTTCTTAAAAATTTAAGTAGTTCAGAACGAAATTTAATCATATCATGAACTTTACGATTACGCATATCTAAATAACGATATTTAAGTCTTACATCCTCACTTACTTCATGAGAAGTAATAATTTCAAATGGAAGAACATTTAAAGATGACCCTAATACTTCTAAAGAATCAACTAATACTTCAACAGTACCACTACTTATTTTACTATTGAAATCTTCTTCATTTCTCTTACGAACAATACCAGTTACTTTAATAGTAGATTCACGAGTCAAACTAGAAAACATAGCTTCATCATTTGAAACAAGTTGAACAACACCTTTTTCATCTCTTAAATCAACAAAAACTACTCCACCATGATCACGAATATTTTCAACCCAACCAGATAAAACAACCTTTTTATCACAATCTAATTCACTAATAGTTCCACAATAACTATTACGATATTTATTTTCTATCATAAAATCACCTAGTCTTTCTCAATCTCTTTTTTCATTAACTCACGAGTAGTAGCAGGATTTGCTTTACCACGAGTCTTCTTCATAACGCCACCTACTAGAAAGTCCAATATATTAGTCTTTCCAGCCTTATATTGTTCACGAGCTGTTGGGTTTTCAGCTATTACTTCAAGTACAATTTGTAATATTTCATCTGTTGAACCAATTTGAGAAATACCCTTTTCCTCAATAATTTTAGCAGGATCTTTATCCTCAGTTAAAGCTTCATATAAAACTTCTTTAGCTTGTTTAGAAGAAATAGTTCCATTATCAACTGTTTTGATTAAAAGAGAAAGCATCTTAGGAGTTACAAAGATATCAGTTATTTTTAAATCATATTTATTAGTATGACCTAATATAACAGACGTAATCCAGTTACAAGCAAGTTTCTTATCAATATCATAAGAAATACACTCTTCATAATAATCAGATGTTTCCTTTTCTTTAACTAATATAGTTGCATCATAATCAGATAAACCATATTCATTCATATACTTTTGTTTTCTTTCAAAAGCTAATACAGGAATATCTTGTTTAATAGAATCTAGCCAAGCAGGATCTAATTTAAACTTAGGAATATTAGGTTCAATAAAGTATTTATAATCAATTGCATCAACTTTGCTACGCATGTAAATAGTAGTTCCAGATTCTTCATCCCAACGTCTAGTTTGTTGTTCCATAGAACTATATCCACCATTTTCTTTTAATTCTGTTTGTCTTTTTATTTCATAATTAATAGCATCTCTAACCCCACCAAAAGAGTTAACATTTTTGATTTCAACTTTAGTTCCCCAATTCTTAGGATCTGTCTCATCTAATGAAGCATCCATTATAGAAACATTTACATCACATCTGATTTGTCCCTTTTTACTATCAGCTTCACTTATATTAGCATATTGATAATTCATACGCATAGTTTCCAAAAAGCTAACCGCTTCATCAGCACTTCTAAAATCAGGTTCAGTTACAAGTTCAAGTAAAGGAACACCAGCACGGTTATAATCAATTTTAGAAAAAGATGTATAATGGTCCATACTACCTGCATCCTCTTCTAGATGGATGTTATTAATACGAACCTTTTTAAGTTCATTACCACATTCAAAAACTAATTCACCATAACTTCCAACAGGAGCTGGTTTAGTTTCTTGAGTGATTTGAAAGCCCTTTGGAAGATCAGGATAATAATAATTTTTTCTTTCAAAATAAATATATTCAGGTTGTTTACAAGAAAGCATCATACTAGCCATTAAAGCCTTACGAATAGCTTCTTTATTTACAACAGGTAAAGTTCCTGGAAATCCCATATCAACAGGACGAATATTAGTATTAGGCATATCATTATAACCATTTTTAGCACTTGAAAAAACTTTAGTTTTAGTTTTACTAATTTCACAGTGCATTTCAAGTCCAATTAGTACTTTATATTCCATTATTTTACCTCCTTAACTTGATTCTTATAATTCATTTCACTTTCCAAAGCATAAGCTATATTTAAAGTAGTAACATCATTATAACAATTAGATGTAATATTAACACCAACTGGTAAATTATCAACAAATCCATTAGGAATTGTAATTGATGGAAAACCACCAAAATTACCAACTTGTAAGTGTTCTTCAAGTAAAGTAGTGTTTTCATCTAATATATCAAGAGAACCATCTAAATGCTTGGCAGGCCCTGATCCAACAGGTAATATAACTGCATCATATTTTTCATATAATTTTTTCCAAGCATCAACTAAAAGTCTTCTAACACGTTGAGCATTAAAGAAATAGCGATCCTTATTTTGAGCTTGTAAAACATAAGAACCTATAACAAATCTTCTTTTAATCAAAGGTGAAAAACCTTTTGTACGATAATCTTTCATCATTTCAATATAGTTTTTACCTTCACCTCTAGGCCCAAAAATAAATCCTGTCAAATTAGACATATTAGAAGTAGCTTCAGCACAAGATATAACAACATAACATGAAGCTATCGCGTTAAGCAATGTTTTATCAACGCTTACCTCATCAACTTCCATACCCAATTTACGAGCTAGTTCTATTGTTTTATTAAAGTTTTCTAAATGACTTTTTAACTCAGAAGAAGCATTAGGATAATTAGAAATATCACATATTTCTTTGATATAACATATCTTCTTACCAGCTACATTACCATCTATAGAATCATATAAATGAATAGATGATGAGTCCCAAGAAGTCATATCATACTTATCAATACCCTTCATATTATCAACAACAAGAGCTGCATCACGTACATTACGAGTTAAAACACCACAATGATCTAAAGATGACGCAAACGCAAATAGACCATATCTAGAAATCATTCCATAAGTTGGTTTATAACCTACAATACCACAATAAGCAGCAGGTTTACGAATAGAATCCCCAGTATCAGACCCAGTTGCGTAAGGATATACTCCAGCTGCAACTGCACAAGCAGATCCACTACTAGATCCAGCACACATACGAGTTGAATCCCAAGGATTTCTAACAACACCAGTATGTCCAGTAGTACCTGTTCCACCCATTCCAAATTCATCTAATACAGTTTTGTTAACCATAACAGCACCACTTTTTTCCAAATTAGATATAGCAGTAGCTGTGAAAAAAGGTACATAATCTTTTAATGTATTAGAAGAACCTGTAGATAAAACTCCTTTTGTTGAATAATTGTCCTTAACACCATATGGTATACCAGAAAGTAAATTATCAGTTACAGGAACACTTTTTACATCATCTAAAATAGTAACAAAAGCATTACACTTTTCTTGTAATTTTTTTGATTTTTCTAAAGATTCATTTATCAATTCATCAACAGTTACTTCATTATTTTTTAAAGCTTCATGTATTTCTTCAATACTTTTACTCATATATTCCATTATTCCACCACCTTTGGTACTTTTACTTCTCCATTAGAAGCATCATCACAGTTTTGTAATAATTCCTCAATAGGAATAGATTCTTCAACTTCATCTTCTCTTAAAGAGTATGAAAAGTCATCTAAACAGAAAGACATTGGCTCAACATCACTAATATTAGGTATTTCATTTATAAGATCAATATTTTTATCTATAATATCAAACTCATCTAAAACCATTTTAGTTTCATCTTCTGTAAGGCCAATCATTAACTTATCCGCATAATCAGTTACCATTTCTTTTGTAAACTTCGACATATTATCCCTCCTAAAATAAAAAATCAGTTATAACTGAAGGGGTGAGTAAACCCATGGTGCCACCCTTCTTATCATAACTGATCGCTTAACAATTTAACGGTTTAACCGGAATATCCTACTATTTTCAGATATTCATTCAGTGGTGTTTTTCTCAACTTTTTTCCTGTTAGCTTCCACCATCCTAACTCGCTTTTAGTTACATTTAAGTGATACTCTTCCACGTCAACAATTTAATAAATACATATATATGATAACAATTTTCATATAATAAGTCAATTAATTTTTATAAATAAAAGAATGATAAGTACATAAACAAATAAAGTTAAAAAAGAATAAACTACACTATGTTTTGAATGTTTTTTCATATATTCAATACTCTTATCTTCATTTATCCATTTTTTTAATCTAAAATCAATTTCACACTTTATAAAAGCATTATGTAAAGTCATATAAACTAAATATCTAAATATAATAAATCCTAAAATTCGAAAAGGTTCTGTATTAAATATAAGTAATGGATGCATATATATAAATAATAAACTAAAGTCAAATATAGTACATATTATACTAACTAAAAAAGCCTTATAATAACTGCTATAAAAAGCACCTAATAAAAAACCTAACAAAGTATAATTTTTCATTATAATAGGATGAAGATAACTACCATAATAAATATTTAAAGCCTCTCTATACTTATTCTTAGTCTCATCTTTAGGCAAATACTCTTCCCTAATCAATTTATGACATTTTAAACAAAAATCCCCATCATTTTCATAACCACAATGTATACACTTCATACTATTTATCCTTACTTAAATAATTTAAATATAATTCAAATAACTGTTTATGTTTCTTTCCCACAACATCCAAGATGATTCCAGTAGTGCAAGATAAGCAAGAAAAAACTAAAAATATACAAGAAACAATCAAAGAAGGAAATCTAGGAACAAGTCCAGTATTAAAATACTCAATTAAAACAGGAATACCTAAAATTAGAGATATAATAATAAACAAAACAGTAAAAATATTAAAAAATATTAGTGGCTTATATTCCTTAAATAAAGTAGCTATTGTTTTCAAAACTTTAAATCCATCTTTAAAAGTATTTAGTTTAGAAACACTACCATCAGGCCTATCTTTATAATCAACAGGAATTTCTTTTATTTTAAAGTTTTTATCAACCGCATGTATAGTCATTTCTGTTTCTATTTCAAATCCCTTAGATAAAATTGGAAAACTTTTAGCAAATTCATAACTAAAAGCTCTATACCCAGTCATAATATCATGAATATTATTATGAAATAAATGATTTATAAGCCATCTTACAATCCTATTTCCAAAATTATGGAAAGGACGTTTATTTTCTTTAAAATAAGTGCTAGATAATCTGTCACCTACAACCATATCAGCCCTCTTAGATAAAACAAGATCACACATACATTTAGCATTAGAAGCAGGATAAGTATCATCTCCATCTATCATTAAATAACATTCAGCATCAATCTCACGAAACATTCTTCTAATAACATTACCTTTACCTTGACGATATTCATATCTAACAATAGCTCCACTTTCTTTAGCAATCAAATCAGTTCCATCACTAGAATTGTTATCATAAACATAAATAGTCGCATCTGGTAAAGCCTTCTTATAATCAGTAACAACCTTTTTTATTGTACTAGCCTCATTATAACAAGGAATAATAACAGCTATTTTATCCATTTAAACCTCCTTTTATCATAAACTAATAATCCAATAAGTAATAAGATTCCAATCAAACTAATAATCATTCCTTCAGTTTTAAAAGGAGCCTCATACTTAATAACAATATTATGATTTCCTTTACTAATAGGAAATCCTATAAATATAGAATTAACCTCTAAAACATCAGTTTTTACCCCATCAACATAAGCAGTAAATCCCTTATCATAAGGTATAGACATAACAAAATATCCATCACTTTTACTATTAATAGATCCAACTATTTTATCACCATTAGTTTTATTCCTATCAAAAATAAATTCATCAACAGAAGATACTTTTGAAACTAAATCAGAATAATCATATGAATATAATTCAAAATCAGATAAGTGATACTCTCCCTTTCCAAATTTAATTTTAAGAATATTAGTATCTTTAAAAACATAGTCAAATACATAATTTTGATTATGATATTTCCATGAAGAACAAGATAACTTATTCTTAATACCATTAATATTAATCCAAATCTCAGGAATATTACAAGTAGGATTATAGTTATTTTTCATTCGTAAAAACAATAACTTGCCACTATAATCTTTATTTAAAGATATTTCCATATAAGCATTTTTATAAGCATTTAAAATAACTTCATCATCTTTTTTATCAACTAAAATATTTTGACTATATAAAATATCGTAATCAATATTCTCTTTTTCTAGATTATCACTATTTATGGTAGAAGAGATGCTTCCAATACTATCAAGTACATTTTTAGGATAATTAGAAGAAGTAGTAATTATTCTGTCTGTAGAATATCCTATTGGTAAAACATTACTATTCAAATATACCTTAACATTATTTTTCTCATAGATTTTTTCTAAGTCAACTTCATCATTTAAAGTAATAATATACTTTTCACCCATCATCATTCTAAATAATGGATTTACACTAGTTGGAGTCATAGATTTATTACGATATGGAATCGCATTATTCATAACCTCAAAAAAATAATTATTATATTTTTTATTAAAAGTTGAAGAATAAATAGTAGTTTTTAACTCATCCATTGAAGTAACTCTATTCATAGTAAATGAAGAAGAAACATTATCACTTATACGATATAAATTTTCTTCCCTACCTAGTATAAATTTAACAGCGTCATTAACAGACTTATAATCTTCAGAATAAACTTTAGATTTTAATGACAATTTATCAGATAAATTAACACCAATAGATGTAAAAAATAAAAATATTATGAAAATTGTACAAAAAACATTAAACTTCTTTGTTTTAAAATAAATTAAAAACAATACAAAAGTTAAAAATAAATCTAGATAAACAACTTTAAAATTAGTAAATAAAAAGGTAACTATAAATAGTAAAACAAATTCATACTTAGATACTTTATTAGATAAAATATCATCTAAAAACTCACTAACAAATATTAATATAATAGGTAAAAAAGGAATCAAAGCCTTAGAATCAATATATAATGTTCCATTAAATATATAGTTAAAAATTGGAAAAATAACTATTAATAATAATATAATTCCAAATATAATATCTTCACGCTTTTTAAATAATAAATGAAGTAAAGCTATAAAACTAATAACAGTAAGTCCAATAGAATAAGAACTATAAAGTAAAAACTTTAATCCCATTTTAGGAGTAATTAAAGAAATAAAACTAGGACCAACATTAGTCACATCCCTACCAGCTGTTAATGTATAAAGAGTTGGTAATATAAGAATCATAGATGACATTACAGCAATTATAAAAGGAACCATAAATTTAAACAACTCTTTTATATTAAATTTTTTATTTTTATATAATAAATAAGTACCATATAAATATAAAGATATAAAAGAACCAACACTATAATAATAACTTGTGAGTACAATTAATAAACAAGATAAACTAAGCAAAAACATTTTGCCTTTATTTACATAACTATCAAGTCCATATAAAGCTAAAACGTAAAAAGGCATATAAGATATAAACATCAAATGTCTATGAGAATGAAATAATATAGGACCACTAAACAAAAACATAAATGAAACAAGTAAAGATATAGAATAAGAAAAATGACGTCTTAAATAAAAATAAAATAAAATAGTAGAAGAAATAGGAATTAAAAATCCCAAAAATTGAACATAATCAATCATTTTTATAAAAGGTAAAAGATAAGATACCAAAAACAAAGGACTATATAAACCATAATAAGACATGTAATAAATATTTTGTCCAGCACCTAAATTCAAAGCAAAAGAAGGAAATAGATTTTTTGTTGAATAAAATAAATTTCTAAAATATTCCGGGATTAAATAATGTTGACTCTCCCAATCCATTGAAGAACCATATAAATACTTTCCCTTTGTTATAATCAAATATATAGCACAAAAACTTATTACAAATAAGAATATAGCTATTAAATCTTCTCTAATCTTTTTTCCATTCATCTTTTTTAACCCAATTTTCATAATCAAACATATGACCTAACTTCTTCATAGTACTAGCTTGAGACTTATAAATAGGAATAAGCTCCTTCTTCTTTTTTTCACTATTTTCTTCACTTATCTTTTTTAAATCTTCTGGAACATCATTTTTTTTGTAATACTTTCCAAAATAATAAAGATTACCATCATATAATGACGTAACAATACTAGAGGTCATTTTATGATGAATATGACCATATTCACCATCTGGATTATGAGTAACAACTAACTCCCAATCCTTATACTCTATTATTTTCTTTAAATCATTTGTTATTGAATCATAAACAGAATTCCAATTATCCCTTTTACCATTTGTTTTATCTGGATATCCAAGCATGATATATTTGTCATTAGTCTTATCCATAGCCTTTTTAAATTCAATTGCTCTCTCTCTTTTAACACCACAAGTTACACAAACAACTAAATAATTATCATCAATTAAATGACTTCCACCCCAAATATAGTCATCATCAGGATGAGCTACTATCATTAATTTATTTATATTAGTTAAATCAATAGCCTCAATCCTCTTATCAACACGTACACTTTTATTCATAGTATAAAAATATATTAGATATGTACAAACTAAAAACAAACTAAGTAAAAGAATAAATTTTATAATATTTTTTTTCATTTTTTATACTCCTTAAATACATATATATCCTACTATAAATAGTGAAATTTATCAAGATTATAACATATATTTAAATATATATGTTATAATTACTGTGGAGGATTAATTATGAATAGAGTTGAGATTAAAGAAAAAGCTAAAGCTTCATTAGAAGGAAAATTAGGAGAATCAATAAAAGTTATACTTGTACTCGCAGCTGTTGGTTTCATAACAGGATTTATAACAAAAGTTGGAACAGAGGTAAATAGTAACGCTTTAATTATACTTTCTGATATAATATCATTCATCGCAACAAGCATGCTATCATTTGGATCACTAAGTTTCTTTTTAAAACTATCTAGAGATGAAGAAGTAACATATAAGGAAGTATTCGAAAAAACAAACATGTTTCTTCCATATATAATAATCAGTTTAGTATCAGCTATATTTTCACTACTATGGGGTTTATTATTCATAATACCTGGTATTATAGCTGCAATTAGCTATTCACAAGCAATGTTTATTAAACTAGATAATCCCAACATGGATGAAATTGAATGTATAAGAAAAAGTAAAGAACTAATGAATGGTCACAAATTAGACTATTTTATATTAAATCTAAGTTTTATAGGATGGGCTTTTCTTGGAATATTTACTTTCGGTATATTATACCTTTGGTTAATCCCATATATTTCTCTAGCTCAAGCTAACTTTTATAATTCATTAATAGAAAAAAACTAGTTCAACTAGTTTTTTTTTGAAATCTATAGTGCCCATTAACTTTATATTTTAATAAAACATCTTCTTCTAAATTATTTAATTTATTTCTAATAGAATTAACATGATGAATAACATAAGGATAACCTTTTTTATTTCTTTTATTTGATACAATTCCAATATGAGTATCATTATTAAATATAACAATATCACCTGGTTGAAAGGCAGCTATATCAGACACATCATTTGTCAAACTTAAATAATTGTTTTCCAAAAAAACATGAATATTATAAACTCTTCTAAAATCAATATTAGGATCAGGTTTTTTAATTTTAGTATAAGACGATAAATTGTTTTTAATATCATCATCTATCATACTTTTAAAATCATATCCTGCCCCTTTTAAACTTCTCCATATTAAATCGGTACAAACGCCTTCTGAATCATTAGGATATCCACCATCATAATATTTACTCTTATAAGTAGGTCTTTTTTTACCCTCCTCTATAGCAGTTAAAACGATATCAGTATAATCATCAATACCATCATTATCATAATCAACATCACTTTTTACTACATCAATATTAAAATATAGAGAATCATATGTCTTACGTTTTGGAATATTAAAATAATTAAGTAATAAAATAATCAAAAATATAACAACTAAAAATATTATAATAAACTTTTTCATAAAAATATTATAACACGTTAGAAATATAAAAGCTATTTTTTATCAGAACGTCCAGCTATTTTTAAAGAACATAATATAAATACTAGCAAAAAGAATAACAAAAGAAATATAATAATTTTCATAACATCACCTAATCTATTATATGTAATTAAATTAGTAATAAACCACAAAAAAACCCGCAAAATGCGGGATTAAAATCCAATGGTGGGCCTGAATGGACTTGAACCATCGACCTCACGCTTATCAGGCGTGCGCTCTAACCAGCTGAGCTACAAGC
>CAKPMN010000009.1 GCA_934168005.1 uncultured Bacilli bacterium
TTTATTGTTTGTTCAAATGCTCCTTTTTTAGCTTGGTCTATCAAGTTTAATACTTGTGGGGTTGCGATTAATGCGATTACCGCAAGTATTACTATTACAGCTAGCAACTCTACTAATGTGAATCCTTTTTTGTTTTTCATACTACACTCTCCTATTTTATGTATAAAGTATACCCCCCCCCCCGAGCTTTTTTGTCAATAGTATTTTTTAGTACACTAAGTGTATATTACACACATTACATAGTGAAAATTATTTATTTAAATTATCACTTTCACAAAAAAAAGACCAAAATTTTCATTTTGATCTCTTATATAATCTTTATTAATTATTTACTAGTTGAACCAAAACCGCCATTTCTTTCACCTTCCGCCGAATCATTATCAACAATTAAGAATTTTTGGAATACAACTTGTCCTATTACTTCACCTTTTTTAATAACAACATCGTTATCACTCATGTTAAAATAAGCAAACATGAACTCTCCATCATTATCAACATTTCCATAATAATCCGCATCAATTACTCCAATACCATTAGCTAAAACCAAATGTTTCTTGCCAGGATTACTAGATCTATTCGCAAGCATAAACCATTCATCATCCTTACAATAAGCTTTTAATCCTGTATGAATTAATGTTGGTTTGCACCCACTTGTAAATGGTGGGATAACAGTATCACAAGCTGCTTCAACATCATATCCAGCAGATTTCTTAGTTTTACGAACAGGCATATGAATATCTAAATCTTCATATCCTTTTGCTACTTCAAAACCTCTTTCTCTCATACTAATACCTCCTCTTTATATAAAACAACACAACCTTTTTTCAAAGTTTTAGGAATATCAATCACTCTTTGATTAGATGAACCCTTATACATTAATGTTGGATCATGTAACTCATCAACATATCTTCCATCAACTAAAACATCTATATTAGAAAAATCTACATCTTTTAAATCTTCATAAGTAAATCCAGTCCATACCCAAACTGTTTTATCAGGATATCTTTCTTTAAAAGCTCTAACTATTAAAGCAGTAGTCTCTCTATTTTTAGGATGAAGTGGTTCCCCACCTAAAATAGACAAGCCACTTATATGCGAATAATTAGCTAAAGATAAAAGACGTTCTAGTACACTTTCATTAAATTCTAATCCACCTTTAAAATCATGAGTTTCTGGATTAAAACAATTCTTGCATTTAAAAGCACAACCTTGTAAAAATATAGATACTCTAACACCTGGTCCATTAGAAATATCCATTTTACGAATTAAATGATATCTCATTATGCAGCCTTATTATCAACATGTAAAACACGTTCTTTAATTTCTTGAGTTCTACCTTTATTCCAGAAATTAGTACCGATATAACCACAAGTACGACGAGCTACATTTAATTTGTCATGATTTCTATTGCCACAATTTGGACAATACCATTCTAAGTCATCATCAATTAGTATTTCACCAGTATAACCACATTCTTGACAATAATCACTCTTAGTATTTAATTCAGCATAAATAATATTTTCATAAATAAAATTAATAATTTCAAGTACAGCTGGTATGTTATTAGTTAAGTTAGGAGTTTCAACATAAGAAATTGCTCCTCCTGGAGATAAAACTTGAAATTTGCTTTCAAGAGCAAGTTTACTAAACGCATCAATCTCTTCAAATACAGGTACATGGTAAGAATTAGTTATATAGTCCCTATCAGTAATGCCTTTAATTTTACCAAAACGTTCTCTTAAACATTTTGCAAACTTATAAGTTGTAGATTCAATTGGTGTACCATATACACTATAATCAATATCTTCTACTTCTTTCCATTCCTTACACTTATCATTTAATTTTTGCATTACAGCTAAAGCAAACTCTTCACCTTTTTCTCCATCAGTATGAGAATGTCCTGTCATAAATTTAACACACTCATATAATCCAGCATATCCTAAAGATATAGTTGAATAACCATGATGTAAAAGTTCATGAATAGATTCACCTTTTTTAAGTCTTGCTAAAGCACCATATTGCCAAAGTATTGGAGCAACATCACTAGTAACACCACTTAAACGTTTATGTCTAATTTGTAAAGCTCTATGACATAATTCAAGTCTCTCATCCATTAAATTCCAGAATAGATCAACATCCTTATCAGAAGATAAAGCAACGTCAACTAAGTTAATAGTAACAACACCTTGATTGAAACGTCCATAGTATTTAGGTTTACCATTCTCATCAACATAAGGAGTTAAGAAAGAACGACATCCCATACAAGGAAAACATTGTCCATCTCCATTCTTATCAACTTTATATTTCTTCATCATTTTTTCTGAAATATAATCAGGGACCATACGTTTAGCAGTACATTCTGCTGCTAACTTAGTCAAATAATAATATTTACTATTTTTATGAATATTGTCTTCTTCTAATATATATAAAAGTTTTGGAAAAGCAGGAGTAATATATACACCTTTTTCGTTTTTCATCCCTTCAATTCTTTGTTTTAGAACTTCTTCAATAATCATTGCAAGTTCTTCTTTATATTCATCTGTTTCACCTAAGTATAAACAAACACTTAAAAAAGGAGCTTGACCATTTGTAGTAGTCATTGAATTAATTTGATATTGGAAAGTTTGAACACCATCTGTTATTTCCTTCTTTAAATCTTCTTCAACAAATTGTTTTTGTTGCTCTGCTGTTAATTTTCTAGCTTTATATTTTTTTTCATAATATTTACGACTAGAACGTACAAAAGGTGCTAAATGAGTCATAGTAATTGTACAACCACCATATTGACTAGAATTAACTGCTGTAATTAATTGTGTAGCAATAGTCATAGCAGTTAAAAAGCGATGTGGCTTTTCAATCATAACACCATTTATATTAGTACCATTTTGAAGCATATCTTCAAGGTCAATCAAATCACAGTTATGAAGTGCATTTTGAGCAAAATAATCAGCATCATGAAAATGAATTATACCTTCATCATGTGCTTTAACGATTTCTTCTGGTAATAAAAATCTTCTTGTAATGTCAGTTGATGTAATACCTGCTAGATAATCTCTTTGTGTAGTAACTACTTTAGCATTTTTATTTGAATTTTCAGTATTCCAATATTCAGACTCACCATCAATTAACTCTTTAATAGCTAAATCTGTTGTATTACTTCTACGAACTAACTCTCTTGTATAACGATAAGTTATATATTTTTTAGCAAGTTCATACTTACCAATAGTCATAAGTTTCATTTCTATAATATCTTGAATATCTTCAACAAGCATGCGTTTTTTACCTAATTTTTCAATATATTTAATAATATTCTTAATTTGGACCTCAGAGGCTTGTTGCTCTTCTTCTACTTCATTATTAGCTTTCATAATTGCAGCCATAATTTTATCTGGACAATAATCAACCATATGTCCATCGCGTTTAATAATTTTCATATTTCTTACCTCCTACTCTACACATCAAATATAACACATTACCACTTTTTATTATTGTTGCATTTGCAACATTTCAATAAAATGATATAATTTACATTAAGAGGTGTAAACATGGATTTATTTAATAAAATAAAAGAAGAAGAAAAAATAGAATTATTAAAAGAATTAGACGCTGATATATTAAGTTTTAAAAAAGATAATAACGTTTTAGCTACAGTAAAACATAACAACTATATAGGAATAATAATTAAAGGAAATATTCAAATAATAAAAGAAGATTATAACGGGTTTAAAACAATAGAAGAAGAATTAAGTGAAAATGATTTATTTGGAACAACCCTATCAAATCTATCTAATAATGAATACAAACTAATAGCCAAAACAGATATAAAAATAATAGTTATAGAATATAACTCTATAATGAATCTTGAAAACAAAAAAGATTACTACTACCAATTCATAAAAAACTTAGATATTATAACTAATAACAAATTAAAAGAAAAAAACGAAAGAATTCAAATATTGACTCAAAAAACAATAAGAAATAAACTTCTTAAATTTTTTGATATAGCGTCAACTAAAAATAATTCAAAAAATATTTATCTTCCATTTTCATTCACCGAACTTGCAGACTTTTTATCAGTAGATAGAAGTGCTATGTCAAGAGAAATTGGGTATTTAAAAAAAGAAGGATTTATAGAAATTAAAGGAAGAAGAATAAGTTTATTAAATAAAACAAGATTTGATTCAACATATGCCCAAATACACTTTTAGTTTCACATATTCAGATAAATTCATATAATACTCTAGGAGGAATTATATGAAATTTTCAGATAACTTTTTTAATAAAGTAGAAAAAAGAACAAACGTTGATAAAAATACCATCTTAGATCTAGCAAAAAAACTTCAAGATGGAAATATGAAAGATGAGAAAACTCTAAGAGAAGTAATTCAAGAGCTTGGAAAAATGACTAAAAAGGAAGTTTCAGAAGAAAAAACTCAAAAAATAATAAATGCTGTTATAAATGACAAAGTTCCAAAAGATGTTGATAAAATGTTTTAGATAATCAAATGATTATCTTTTTTTGGTATATTTTACCTAGATATTCATAGTATTAAATGAACAGAAAGTAGGTATTTATGAAAAAAGAAGAAATCATAAAAAGTATTGCCACACGTACAGGTGGTGATTTATATTTAGGTGTTGTAGGTGCTGTAAGAACTGGTAAATCAACATTTATAAAAAAAGTTATAGAAAATCTCGTAGTACCAAATATAGAAGATGAATATGAAAGAAAACGTGCATTAGACGAAATACCACAATCAGCTGCAGGTAAAACAATCATGACAACTGAACCAAAATTTGTTCCAAGTAATGCAGCCAATATAAAAATAGATGACTTTAGTGTTTCTATTAGACTAATTGATTGTGTTGGATATGTAATAAAAGATTCTTTAGGATATGAAACAGAAGATGGCCCTAGAATGGTAAAATGTCCATGGTATGATGAAGAAATACCTTTTATAGAAGCAGCCGAACTTGGAACTGAAAAAGTTATAAAAGAACATTCATCTATTGGTATCGTAGTAACAACAGATGGTTCATTCACTGAAATTAAAAGAGAAAGTTATGAAGAAGCTGAAGAAAGAGTTATAACTGAACTTAAAGAAATAAAAAAACCATTTATTGTAATACTTAACTCATCACATCCAACATCATTAGAAACTGAAAATTTATCAAGAAAACTAAAAGAACAATATGAAGTACCAATTCTACCTATGAATATCGAATCAATGAATGATAAAGATATCGAAACTATATTAAAAGAAGCATTATATGAATTTCCAATATTAGAAGTAGATGTTGAACTTCCAGATTGGATATATGCCCTATCACCTAATCATTGGCTTAAGAAAATATATACAGATTATATGAGAGAAGTAGTAACAGAAGTAGATAAATTAAAAGATGTTGAAAAAATAACATCTTCATTTAAAGAATGTGAATATATAGAAAAAGCATATGTATCAGAAGTATCAACTGAAACAGGTATTGTAACAATAAGACTAGAAGCCGAAAAAAATTTATATGATAAAGTATTATCTGAAATGATTGGTGTTAATGCATCAAGTAAAGCAGAAATGCTAAAGTTATTCCAAGACTATAAAGAAATTAAAGAGGAATATTCACAATTTAAATCAGCTTTAAAAATGGTTAAACAAACAGGTTATGGAATTGCTTCTCCTACTTTAAAAGATATGAAGCTAGATACTCCAGAAATAATAAAACAAGGCAACAGATATGGTGTTAAATTAAAAGCAACAGCTCCAGCTATTCACATGATCAGAGTAGATGTAGAATCAACATTTGAGCCTATTATAGGATCAGAACTTCAAAGTAAAGAATTAATCAATTATCTAATGAAAGATTATGACACTTCTCCAGAAAGCATTTGGAAAAGTGAAATATTTGGAAGAAGCTTAGATAATATTGTTAAAGAAGGAATAAGTGCCAAATTATCACTTATGCCTGAAAATATAAGATTTAAGTTAAATCAAACTTTAAATAAAATAGTTAACAAAGGTTCTAATAACTTAATCGCATTTGTATTATAAAAGGTACATCAAAAGATGTACCCTTTATTTTTAAAAATTACTTTTATATTTCTTCTTCGCCTTTATTTTTAAAATTAATAACAATAGGAACTCCAGTAAAATCAAAGGCTTCTCTTATTTTATTTTCCAAATAACGTTCATAAGAGAAATGAACTAATCCTTTACTATTTACTTGTAAGTTAAATGTTGGTGGCATAGTAGATGCTTGGTTTGCAAAATAGATTTTTAAACGTTTACTCTTATAAGATGGTGGTAAATTTAAATTATATGCATCACGAATAACGTCATTTAATACGCTAGTCGGAATTAAACGTTTACTATTTTCATAAACTTTTATAACTTCAGGCATTAAAGTATGAATTCGCCTTTTAGTTAAGGCTGATAAAAATACAACTGGAGCATAACTAATAAAAGCAAATTCAGATGCAATTAAAGCCTTAAATTTTTTCATCTCTTCATCTTTATTTTCAATAGCATCCCATTTATTAACAACAATTACAATACTTTTTCCAGCTTCTAAAGCATAAGATGCGATATGTTTATCATGCTCTATAATACCTTCCATAGCATTAATAACAAGTAAGCAAACATCACTTCTATCTATTGCTCTCATAGAACGAAGTAAACTATATTTTTCAATATTTTCATATACTTTACCACGTTTTCTCATACCAGCAGTATCAATAACTACAAAGTCTTTATCATGATAACGAAATGGCATATCAATAGAATCACGAGTAGTACCAGCTACATCAGATACAATAACCCTATCTTCTCCTAGAATAGCATTAACTAAACTACTTTTACCAACATTAGGTCTTCCAATTAAAGAAAACTTGATAGTATTACTATCATATTCTTCTTCCATAGGAGGAAAATCACGACAAACATGTTCTAATAAATCATATATTCCTGTATTTTGTTCACCACTTACAAAAATATAGTCATCAAAACCTAATTCATAAAAATCATATAAGTGTTCCTTACATTCTTTACTATCAGCTTTATTTATCGCAACTATTACTTTTTTACCAGATTTTAAAAGCATATCTCTAACAGTATAGTCATCTCTTGCTAATCCTTCTTTTCCATCACATACAAATATAACTACATCAGCTTCATCTATAGCTAATAAAACTTGAGCTTTAATAGAAGAATTAAAACTATCTTCCCCACTATAAATACCACCTGTATCAATCAAATGAAAGGAATAATCCAAGAAATTAGCGTTACCATAAAGTCTATCTCTAGTAACACCAGGAGTGTCTTCTATAATAGCCATTTTTTTACCAATAATACGATTAAATATTGTTGATTTACCAACATTAGGTCTTCCAACTAAAGCAACAACAGGTTTTTTCATATAATCACCTCAACACATTCATTATACCATAAAAAAAGTAAGTTAAAAACTTACAAAGATAATGTTTTTGTTATTCTATCACAAATTTTAGAATTTAAAAAGTAGTTTTAAAGCTTTTAATAACTTTTATTTAATATATTAAAAAAGGTAAAAAAAAAGATTGACAAATCAACCTTTTTCGGTTAATATAGGTATCACCAATTCGGAATTACTGAATTGGTGCTAGTATCACACTAGCCAACCCCTTTTTATTCTTTTATGAAACTGTTCTCAGGGGGACAGTTTCTATTTTTTTACCCCAATTCTTTTATAAAACAGTTCTCTACTGTCCAACTATAATATAACATGAAAAAAAGAAATATTAATTCAAATATTTCTTTTTTTTTAAGTTTTACACTATTTTACATCTAAACTAGCATAATAGTTATATCTATCATAAGAATCTTTCTTTTGATCTGCTAAAAGAGATGCAGCATGCTCTGGGTTAATAACTTTAAGCATTTTATATCTAGTTTGACTTTCCAAAAATGTTTCATATTTATCAAAATCAACACGATTAAAATCTAGAGAAAATTCTTTTAGATCAGGATTATATCTGAATATTGGAAAATACCCACATTTAACAGCTAATTTTTCCATATCAATAGCATTTACCATTCCACCATCTATACCATGAGATATACAAGGAGTATAAGCTATTATAATAGAAGGTCCTTTATGTTTTTCAGCTTCATTAAATGCGCGTACAACTTGTTGCATATTAGCTCCAATAGATACTTGAGCAACATATACATTAGGATAAGCTAAAGCCATTCTAGCTAAATCTTTTTGATTTGTTTTTTTACCACTAGTCGCAAATGCAGCTATAGCACCTTTTGGACTAGCTTTAGAAGCTTGACCTCCGGTATTAGAATAAACTTGGCTATCAAGAACTAATATATTAACATCATCATTGCTAGATAAAACATGATCTATTCCAGAATATCCTATATCATAAGCCCATCCATCTCCGCCAATAGTCCAAATACTTCTCTTAACTATATAGTCTTTTAAAGACTTAACTTCCTCTGGAACTGTATCATAATCAAGATTTTTATAAACTTCTAAAGTTACTTCATAGCTATCTATATTATCTAACCATTTTTTAAATAAATCTCCATTGGGATTATCTAAATTAGCTTCCATTATTTTAGCTAATCTATTTCTTAAAACATTATTACCAACTAAAAGTCCATATCCATATTCAGCATTGTCTTCAAATAAAGAGTTAGCCCAAGGAATAGTATAAGGCATAGATGGCATAGAAGCACCATATATAGAAGAACATCCAGTAGCATTAGCTATTACCATATAGTCACCAAATAATTGAGTTAGAAGCTTAATATAAGCAGTTTCCCCACATCCAGCACAAGCTCCTGAAAATGCAAACTTAGGTTTAACAAATTGTGTACCAGATATAATTGTTTTATCAATTTCTCTTTTCTCACTTATATTTTTATCTAGATAATCAAATATAGCTTGTTCCTTATCTTTTAATGCCTCACTATATTCATTTGGAACTAAAGCTTTAACTCCTCTTTTACCTGGACAATTTTTCATACATAATCCACAACCAGTACAATCAGATACACTAATTGCGTTTATATAATGATATTTTTTAAGTTCAGAAAAAGTTGGTGTTAAAGTTCTATCTTTTATATATTTTGGAGCTTTTTCATATTCTTCATCTGATAACAAATAAGGTCTTATAACTCCATGTGGACAAATAAATGAACATTGATTACATTGAATACAAGCTTCACTTATCCATTTTGGAACAACTTCTGATACGCCTCTTTTTTCTAAAGCAGCTGTCCCACACTTATATGTTCCATCAGCCATATCAATAAAATCAGATGTTTTTAATGTATCTCCTAAACGTTTTGTTATTATAGAAAAAGTATCAAGCTCTTTTTCTTCATCTAACAAAATAACTTCATCAGATAATGATACTTCTCTTATATAATCTTTAGCTAATTCAAGTGAATCATAATTAGCTTTTAATATAGCCTCACCTTTTTTAAAAAATTTATTTTTAATATAGTCTTTTAATTTATCTTTAGCTAAATCATAATCTATCAAATCAGTTAAATACAAAATAGCACTTTCCATAATCATACTAATTTTACTTCCAAGTCCAAGCTTAGAAGCTAAATCTAAAGCATTAATCGCATATACTTTAACATTACGACTAAGTAATACATCTTTTTGTTTATCTGGAATCATGCTTTTTAATTCTTCATCTGTCTTATCAGTATTAATCAAGAATATACCATTTTGACGTATATTAGAAATAGTATCAAAACTAGACAAATATGTATCTTTTGAAACAACAACTAATTTTGGATTTAAAACATAGTAAGTTGAACGAATTAACTTATCACTAAACCTCAAATGCCCAATAGTTACTCCACCAGATTTTTTAGAATCATATTGGAAATATCCTTGAACATAATTATCAGTATTATCTCCAATCAATTTGATTAGTGATTTAGATGCACTAACCATACCATCTGATCCATAACCATATATTAAGTATTCATTGTGTAGATTAATTTTAAAATCAGTTTCTTTTAAACTTAAATTAGTAACATCATCATCTATTCCAATAGTAAAATGGTTCTTAACTTCTAAAGAAAGCATATCATAAACAGCTTTTATACTAGAAGGAGGTGTATTCTTACTAGATAATCCATATCTTCCTCCAACTATCTTTATTTTAGTATCTTTTAAAGCCGCAACTACATCTAAATATAAAGGCTCCCCTTCACTACCAGCTTCTTTTGTTCGATCTAATACAGCTATATTATTAACACTAGCAGGAATAACTTTCTTTAGACTTTTACTATCAAATGGTCTATATAAATGAACTTCTACTAAACCAATATCTCCACCTACTACATCTATTACTTCTTTAATAGTCTCACATACAGAACCCATCGCAATTATTATGTGTTTAGCAGTACTAGATCCATAATAATTAAATGGTTTATAATTTGTTCCAGCTATTTCATTTATTTTTTCCATATAATCTTCAACTATTTTAGGAACTTCTAAATAAAACTTATTTCTAGCTTCAACTGCTTGAAAATATATATCATCATTTTGAGCTGTTCCTTTAATAACAGGATGCATAGGATTTAAAGCCTTATTTCTAAATTTATTAATAGCTTCATAGTCAACTAAATCTTTAACATCTTCTAACTCTAAAACACTTATTTTATCAATTTCATGACTAGTTCTAAAGCCATCAAAGAAATGCATAAAAGGAAGACTTGATTTAATACTAGCTAAATGAGCTACAATAGATAAATAAGCTGTATCTTGAACTGATGAAGAAGCAAGCATACAAAATCCTGTCATACGAGTTGCATAAATATCTTGGTGATCTCCAAATATTGATAATGCATGACTAGCTAAACTTCTAGCCGCAACATGCATAACACAAGGTAACATTTCACCTGCTATCTTATACATATTAGGTATCATTAAAAGTAAACCTTGACTGGCTGTAAATGTTGTTGTTAAAAGTCCTGCTTCCAAAGAGCCATGAACCATACCTGCAGCTCCAGCTTCACTTTGCATTTCAACTACTTTAACTTGATCATTAAAGATATTAACTCTACCTTTACTACTCCACTCATCAACATGTTCTGCCATTGGACTAGAAGGAGTTATAGGATATATTCCAGAAACCTCAGTAAACATGTAAGCTGAATTACTACAAGCTTCATTACCATCTATTGTTACTATTTTTTTCATAATCTCACCTATTATAAGTATACAACATTAATGTATTTTATACAATCATAACACATACAAAATACATGTTTGTAATAGTATAAATATTTATCATTAAATCAATAAAATGATAACTAATCATGTTTCTATATTTATCTTACAAGTTCATAATATTAATCAATTGTTTTAATTTTTATAAAAAATATTCCTATTAAGAAAGGTAAAGACGTAAACAGTCCATAAACATATCTAAACTCTCCCCAAACTGGAGACGCTAAAAGCATTGTTATCCAAATTGTTATACAAGGTAAAAATGATGTGATTGCAATAAATTTATTTTTCTTAATGAAACAAACGGTTAGTACTGCAATAGTCCAAACACATAAACCTATGCTCCATTGCATACCGAATAACGGCAAAGTTCTCTTTTCTCCTTCAACTATAATATTATTTATATTCTCGTTAGTTTTAGGATCTAAATAAATTCCAAAATTATTTTCATAAACATTGTTTGCAACAGACCAATAAACAACATTTGGATACCAATAGCCCAAGGTACTTATAAAATAAGCCTCCATCGCTGTTTGAAAATGTTCAATAATTATATCCGAATACAATTTCAAATAAGATATTTTATCATCATTAAATGCATCTATATTAAAGTTTTTATTAAACTTTATTCCATCAGAGACAATTGGATTATAAACAGAAGGTATAATAGAAACAGGAATTAATTTTTCTATTTGCAAATATTGGTTATTTGTAAGTTTTTCATTCTTGGTAATTATTCTTGAAACCTGTTGTAAAGGCATTCCAATATATTCGGCTGAAGATGATTTTTGAATGCCACACCATTTAAAAACCGGTCCCTTTACAAATATAAATACAGAAAAAACAAGGACAAACATTACAGCAAATTGTTTAAAGTATTTTTTAAAAATAATTAGAATAATTAATGCTAATATAAAATAAGCATAGATTGCATTATTTCTTAAAAACACAAAAATTAAAGATACAATTAGAAAAGATATTAAATTCTTAAACTTTAAATTATTCCTTTTTTCATACAATTTAAAACATTCAATAGTTAGTAACAATGTAACACCAGCAAATAATACATCTTTCCACATTACTATACTATAATATCCTGTAATGGAAGAAAAAGCATAAAATATAAGTAAAATATATGTCAGTAATTTAGGACAATTTCTTTTTCTCAGAAAAACCAAAGAATACGTAAATATTGAAGCCATAATAATCATTTGAGATAAAGTAACAAATAATACTCCAACATTTGGTGTACCAAATATTTTAAAGCCAATATTATAAAACAAAGCCATATATAAAATATGTAAAACAGGATGATGATCACTTGTAATATGTAATCCATTCACAAACATTGAATATTCACCTATTGAATCAGGAGAAAGAGTACCTGGATAATAGTTTAGTAAATATATACTCCAAACACTCAGCATTAATAACATACAAATAACGACAAAAATTTTATTATTGTACTTTTCATCGTTCTTATTATCATATGAACATAAAAAATTGATTACATAATACAAAATACTATAATATAGTGGAATTAATCCTAATAAATAAATTACACTTCTTAAGCAAAATATTTTATCCCAAATATCAATATTATAAACATTATAATAGGCATACATGTCCATTCCAATTATAGACAACAAAGAAAATATAATTGAAAAAATTAATGTAATATTCACATAATTATTATTTTTTAGCAAAGAATTTCTGTATATTATAAAAATAATAACAAATAACAAAAACGACAAAACATTATATGAAACTATAATATCCATTTTTATCAATGATACATATGTCAAAAAACTTAACAAAAATATAGAACAAATTTTTAAATTATCTTTCATTTACTCACCTTATTTCCATATATTTTAAAAGCTATATCAAGAATTTCTTCCATTTTCATAGTAATTATTTCCCGTTACAACTTTTGAATATTAACTGCACTTTCACTTTTTTATTTTACTAATATCATAAAAATTATTATAAATATATTTTTACTTTTTCCCTCAAACATTCTTCTGACTATAAAAACTGTTTTCAAATGATATTCTTCTTCTGTTAATTCATTTCCAAAAGCTCCGTTAATGGCTCTACAAATACCACACATTATTCATATATTTATTTTTGGAATTTACAATAACATCTATATTATTATAATTTAATATAAAATTTCCCTGTTAGATATAATTTTACCATACTCACCCCAGGGGCTTCTTAAATAGAATTATACCATAAAAAGTGTAAATTTACATTATGAGTGAAAGAAAAAATTATACTAATTTCCATAGTATAGCTCATTTAAAGTATTTTTGCATCTATTGGATTTATTTGCTAATTAAAAACTCTCTTTAATAAAAAGTATAATAATTTCTATGTCAGATTCTTCTTTCATAAAATTACCCCCTCTTTAATTAAATATTTTCTTTGTCAATAAAAAAGCTAACCATTAGGTTAGCTTTAAAGTTTTTCTATTTGCAAGCTGCTTCGTTAGCTGGGAATTCAGAATCGCTTGAGCAATAAACTGAAGATCCGTTAGCTTTGTCATAGAAATAAGATACATAGTATTTACCGAATTTTAATTTTGCTTCTTTAACAACGTTTCCTTCAACAACTACTACGCTATCAGCTGCTGTTGCATCTGGTTGATCACCTTTTACATCAATTGTAACTGATACTGGACCATTTGTTGCTGCATTGAATGCTGAGTTAGCTTTAGAACCTGCAGCACATTTTTTAGTACTAGTATCAACATCAGATAAATCTGAAGCTGTTGCCTTATCTGGAGATACAGTGTCTTTAATACAAGCTTTAGTTCCACCTTTAGCATTTAATGTTAAAGCTTTTGCAGAATCTAATGTATAAGTTTGATCATAGTTAACTGATGATGAACTACTCATTAATGAAGTTACGATTGATTTTTCAGTTGCATCAACATAACTTAACATACTTGATTCAGCAGCACCCTTTCTTGAAGATTCAATCATACTAAGTACGACTGGAGTAGCAATTAAAGCGATTACAGCTAAGATAACGATAACAGCTAATAATTCTACTAATGTAAAACCTTTGTTCTTTTTCATGAATTTCTTCCTCCTCCTATGTTTACAATAATAGTCTAACACAAAAAAAGAATAATAGTCAATAATTTTGCTCAAAAATCTGTCGAACTTTTGTAAATGAATTTTTTAATCATTTTAAGGTAAGAAAAAAATGGATTTTATCCATTTTAAATGTTATTAAATTTTCTATTTTCTAAATATTCTAAAATAAAATGTATTAATATATTTAATAAAATTAATAATACAAAAATTACTAAAAATATACCGAAATATTGATTAAAAACACCTGTAACACTATCAAAAATAGTATTTATAATATCTTCAAACATATTAATACTATCAATCATTTTATCTTTAATTATATTAAAGATATATCCACTAAAGAAGAAATATATACTAATAAGTAAACTAGTAATTCCAAAGTATTTTAAATACTTATAAGTACTATGAACCAATAATATAATTAAAATACTTATTATTAAAATAGAGCCAATAAGTAAATAAGTCATACTATCAGAATATATAAATCTAACTATAGACAAAAATTTATCAATCTTATCTTTATAATTATTAATTTTTTTATAATTAGGACTATCTTCTATTTTACTTCTAACTTTGTCACTTACTTTACTTATAGTATCTTCTACTTTAGGAGCATATTCTTCCATATTTTTTATTATTTTTTCTTGTCTTTCTTCTGTTAATTTATCAGATCCTGGTACATTATTTTTTTTAAGTTCTAAAGCTACTATAGATAAATTATCACTAGTAAATTTAATAATTTCACTGCTATTAAAATTCTTAACTATTGATATTTCTTCTCCTGTAAAAATATAATTAACGCCTTCACTTACTAAAGAAGCAGTGGTATCTTTTATGACACTAGAATTTAACACATAGTCAATAGATTCACTAGGAATTCCAACTTCAACTAATTGACTTTTTAATTTTTTTACTTCTTCTATTTCTTCACCATTTTCTTTTAATAAAGACATAACGTCAATATTAGATATTTCCTCTCTTATTTTTTCTTCATTAACATAAGATTTAAATATATTTCTCATACAAAATAAATAAACAATTATAGATAATAATAAAATTAGAATAAAAATACACAAATATTTCAAAAAACATACTACTTTCTTTTTCATAAACTCACCACTTTAATTATATCATAATAATCTTCCTAGTTTTATCTAGATTAAGTTTTTAGTTAGATTTTTTATTTCAAACAAAAAAAGTTTATTCAAAACCTTTTTGTTCTCATGTGAACTAACTGTCACATTATCTAAATCTTAAATAAGTCCTTTTTTTTATATCTTTAAATACAAGTTGCATCAGAAAAATACCAATTATAGAACCAAAAATATCTAAATACATATCAAAATATTCAAAAGTTCTACCAGGAACAAATATCTGATGAATCTCATCACTTATAGCATATAAGGCACAAAAAACTATACAAAATGGTGCTGCTTTTTTAAAATTATAAAGTCTAAAATAATTGTAACTAAGTAGACCTAATATAAAATATTCAATTGCATGCATACATTCTCTTAAAGGATTATGAATAGCATTAAATATATCATCAGCATTACTAAAATGAAATAATGAAAGAAACCCTTTAATAATACCTCCACTATTGTTACCAGAAACTGCACCATTTTGACTTGATAAATAAAATATAACGAACAACCAAACTACCAACAGTATTAACGCCAACCTCTTTTTCATAAATTCACCATTTTCATTATATCATAATCTAAGATTTAAATCTTTTTTCAGAATGTAATAATATTACATTCTATTCCTATTTGTCTTATCTTTTCATCTAATAAATTTATTTTCTCATCAGAAATTTTTTTATTATAAGAGTATTTCAATCCTAAAGACTCATATTTTTTTTCAGCTAAATTATGCAATTTAAATATTTCAACTTTACATGGACTATATTTTTTCAATAAATCCAAAATTAAATTAATATTTTGTGGATTGTATATATATTCTTCTGATACTGGAATACGAATAACTATATCATTAGTATGATTGAATAAATAGTCTATATTTCTATAAAAATTATCAATATTGCCCTTTAATATATCTAGGGCAGATTCCCTCTTCAAAATTTTAACATCAATTATAAAATGATCTACATATTTGGCTAAATCTTCAATATTGCATTTTTGAAAAAGTGAAGTTTCGATACAAATATCAATACAATCATTTTTTAATAATCTTAATAAGTTTATTAAAGCATCACATTGGAATAATGGATCTCCACCAGAAAATGTTATTCCATCATGATTATTAATTTTAGTTAGCTCATTATAAAGATCAGTTATTGATATCATATATCCAGTTTTACTTATAGCCTTTTTCGGACAGAGATTTAAATTTTCATGAAGAATTTCTTGTGAAGAAAAACTTCCATTACAATGTAATCCATATGGACATTGACTAAAATTACATTTATCTTTATCAACAAGATATTTTATATCTAAGGACAAATTTTCGGGATTTGCACACCAAGGACATCTAATAGGACATCCTTTTAAAAAGACTGTAGTTCTTATACCTGGTCCATCATGGAAACACGTTTTTTGAATATTACCAACAATTAAATTATCTGGATTCACTCATTTTTGCCCTTTCGATTAATAATTCTTTATACTCATCTGGTAAATCTTTAAAATAAGCACTAAATCCCCATACTCTAACAATTAAATTAGGAAACATATCTGGATTATTTTTTGCCAAAACTAAAGTTTCATAATTTACAACATTCATTTGTAATTGAAAAAAGCCATCTTCAATTATTTTATAAATATAATCAATAAATTTAGTTTCATTTTTTTCAATATAATCTGGTGTAATTAAAAAATCAATTACATTTCCATTATAAGCATTTCCACTATAATTTAGTTTGCAAGCAAATGATATAGTTTCATCAAAGGAATTTGAAGAAGAAATATGGACATTTAAAGGTTCGCCATTTTTTCTTCCATCAAATGACGCAGAAATATTTCTAGAAAGCTCTATATAATCAGGGGAACTTAAACCAAATTTAAATATTCCACCATAATTGTTAGTATATTTTTTTAATTCATTTCCAGTTAATTCAATTATGTGATTAACAAAATTAATAACTTCAATATTATCAGACCCATATTGTTTGGCATTATCTTTCAATAAATCTAAAATTATTTTATTGCTAAAATTATCCGCCCTATTAGAATTAAGGTCATTAAATGAATAAATTTGCTTTTCCTTGCATAATTCAATCACATTAAAATATGAATTTACAAAATTAGCTAGTCCAACTGTAGTAAAACCAAAATTATTGTAAATAGCTCCACCTTCAGAAACATCAAGTTTTCTAGCATTACAATCATATGTATATAATGACAATAATGGATTATATGCAAATTTAATTTTATTAACTTCGCACACTTTTTCATAAATATATTTTTTCAATTCATTTTCATATATTTCTAAAAAGTTATCTATAGATAAATTGTCAATTCCAATAATTCTATTAAAAGGTTCCATAAAATTAATGCCATTAATATTATTTTGATTCATGGATTTTCCACAAATATAAGGTTCCCAACAAGCTGACGTTACATAATTATAAGAATCTGTGCCGCAACCATTATTTTTTAGAATGTTAACTATAACATCATCATTAGATAGTAGCGGGCTACCTATTCCAGTTTTTATACAATCAATAGCGCATTTTAACAAATTTCTATCCATTTTTTGACTAACTCTTAGCAAAATTTTTGGATCAGGTCTATTTATCTTCTTTAATTGTTCAATAAAAACATATGTTAATTTATTTGAAAAGTAATCTCCATTTTCAGTCAAACCACCTAAAATTATAATTTGACCTGTATCACCTAATAATACTCCACTTTTAAATTCATAATTATAGTTTAAAATATCTAAAAATGAGTAAATTATATCATTTATATTTTCTGGAAAATCATAATTATCTAAAATTTTGTCTAAGCGGCCTAATCCGTTTAGTTTTACACCAATTTGCCAAGAAATTGTATTAACTATTATAATCTTTTGAAGAGCTTGAACAAAATTCAAATCTTTAGAATTCAAAATTTTATCTAAATTTTCTTTTATGGTTTCATCTTTAACCTCTTGTGAAAGTCTCTTTATATAATTTTCTATTCCATCCAAAAATTTATATTCACGTATAGAATATTTGTCATTATTACCAACAAATAAATCTTTTAATTCACGGAAAGAACTATTTAATACCTGTTCATAATCTATAGTAATATTTCCAATCTTTGTCATATTGCAACTAAAAATATGCTTATCAATTGACAAAGCAAAAAAATCATTTTCTATCAAATTAATTTTGCAATAATTTAACACTTTAGAATCAGCATGTTCGCCAAAATAGGTTTTGATAGTAAAATAATTTTTCAATATACCTTTTGCTAATTTAAAGTTAGAATAGTTTTCTTTATTAAACTTATAAGATTCCTTTGTATAACTATTAACAAATAATAATTTTTTAGGAACAAACTTTTTAACAATACTTTTTACACTCATGATTTTATTTTCCCCTTTACTAAATTTAAAATTTGTTTTAAATATTTTAACAAAAATTGATCTCTAAAAATAATTAGTAAAATAAAATATGTCAATCCTCCAACAATTACTTGAATAACTGTAGTTAAAATTACTGGCTGCATTCTATAACCAACTAAGTAAGTAACAAAGCACATAATAATAGCAGCAAAAATATATTTATAACAATTATTAAATATTATTTTTACTTCAAAATCTTTATTTTTAGAAATATAAATTATTTGGTATATCAATATAGAAGTTTCAGCTATTACGCTAGAAATGCAAGCGCCAATTGCACCAAATAATTTTATAAATATGATATTCAAAATAAAATTTATAATAGCCCCAAATATGACAGATTTTGTAAATACTTTTTCATTATTTGTAGAAATTAAATATTGAACACCAATTACATTATTAAATCCTATTGCATATATTAAAAATGCTAATATGCAAATTAAGTATATAACCTTTTCAAATTCTATTCCAAAAAACCAAGGAACAACTTTTGAGGAAACAGCAATAAGACCAAATAATAATGGTGAAGCTAAAAACCAAACAAAATTAAAAATTTTCGAAAGATAATTGCTAATTTGCTTTTTATCATTTTTTTTATATAAATTAGAAATTCTTGGAACCATAACAATTCCCATAGCAGTAACTACTGATAATATAATCTTTACAATCTTTTGAGCTTGCTCATAATATCCAACCTCAACCATATCATTTAAAATTACTCCAATCATAGTCTTATCTAGAACTGTGTATATTTGAATAGCAATCTGTGGTACAAACATAGAAATAATTGGTAATAAATGCCTTTTCATATTAATATCACTTAACTTACAGTTTTTTATAAACTTTGGAAGGTATAACCATAATGACAAATTTCCTATTAAAAGAGATAAAACATAAATTATAAAGTATATATATAAATCACTAGCTTCTTTTACAAATGCAAATATACAAACTACACTTAAAATCTTTACAACTAAATTTCTAGATACTGTTTTTTTAAATTCTTCCATTCCCTGAAAAAACCAACTAATGTCTAAAGTGTTAGCAACTAACTCCAATAATAAAAGACGATAATAAACAACAAAATTCCCCTTAATGCAGAAAAACAAAGCAAATAAAACCATAGAAATGAACATTGTAATAAATCTAACAAATAAGATTTCATAAAATGTCTTCGTTCTTTTTACAACATCATCTTGGACATAAGCTATTTCTCTTTGTCCATACATAGAAATTCCAAGGGATCCAAATAGAATAAAATAAGATGAGATAGATAATGTAAAACCATAAATACCTATATTTTCTGCTCCCAATATTCTTGATAAATATGGAGTAGTTATCAAAGGTAATATCAAAATTAAAACCTGATAAATTAAATTATAAACATAATTTAATTTTATATTTTTTTTTGCCATAAAACATCTCCTAACTAATTGTTATTAAAAAAGTCAAAATTATTCGGCTAATTTATAAATTTCTATGGCACTTTTTATTACATCGTCCATATCATAATATTTATATTCGGCAAGTCTTCCACCAAATATAACATTTTTTTCTAGTTTAGCTAAACTTCTATACTTATCGGCCAATACATTATTTTTTTCGTCATTAACTGTATAATATTTTTCCATTCCCTCTTTATAATCTGCCGGATACTCAAAAGTAATAACAGTTTTTGGACTAGTCGCATCAAATTCAAAATGTTTGTGTTCTATAACTCTTGTATACTCAACTTCATGTCCTGTATAATTTACTACTGCATTTCCTTGATAATTTGCTTGATTTAGTATTTTTGTATCAAATCTTAAGCTTCTCCAATCAAGTGCACCTAGTGAATAATTAAAATACTCATCTATTGGTCCAGTATAAACTATTTTATCGGCCATTTTTTTATATTCATCAATGTTATCAAAAAAGTTAGTATTTAATTTTACTTCAATACCTTCTAACATTTTTTCAACTAATTTTGTATACCCACCTATTGGAATACCTTGATATTTATCGTTGAAATAATTATTATCATAGATTAATCTAACAGGTAATCTTTTAATAATAAATGATGGAAGTTCTTTACAATCTCTATTCCATTGTTTTTCTGTATAACCTTTTATTAATTTTTCATATATTGTTCTTCCAACTAAACTAATTGCTTGTTCCTCTAAATTTTTTGGTTCTCCAACTATTTCTTTTTTTTCTTCATTTATATGTCTCATTGCATCTTCTGGAGTAAATACATCATTCCATATTTTAGCAAATGTATTCATATTAAATGGCATATTATATATTTCATTACCTATTCTAGCAACAGGACTATTTGTATATCTATTAAATTCTACAAATGAATTAACATAATCCCATACATCTTTATAATCAGTATGAAAAATATGCGCACCGTATCTATGTACCTGAATGCCTTCGACTTCTTCAGTGTATATATTGCCAGCTATAGTGTTCCTTTTTTCAATTACAAGAACTTTCTTACCATTTTTATTTGCTAAATTAGCAAATGTTGCACCAAATAAACCTGCCCCTACTATTAAATAATCATATTTTTTCATTGATATCAATTCCTTCTTTAGACTTTAAACAATCTTCTACAAATCTTTACATCTAATTATGATTATAACATATTTTTTATTTTTTAGCTAACTAGACAAAAAGAACTCTATAATAACCGTAAATTATAAAGTTCTTTTATCATTACATTTTATCAGATTTATTATTTTTTAAAAATATTTTTAATATCATCAATAAATTGTTGTTTCTCATTTTTTATAAATTTTCGATAACTATCAAATTTCTCTATATTCTTTTCATAATCTTCTATACAATCTTGAATTTTATTTATAATAATGCCTATAGATTTTTCATCATCATCAAATTTAAATTCTTCATTTATTGGAACATCATTATAAAACTTTGCGGCTCCTCTTTTTCCGGTTATTATACAACATCCACACATCGCCGCTTCTCTAGGAAATCTATCTTTTCCTGGATGATGACCAAAATCAATATATACTTTACTTTTTAACAGTAAATTTTTTACACCTTCAGTTGTTAAGTTTTCAATAGGAACAAATTTGAAGTTTGATGACTTTATTATTTTTTCTGTAAATTCTTTTCCTTTTTTTGGATTATATAGTACAATATCTTCCTTTGTAGCAATATCATATTCCGCATTCAAATACATATCATTAACATAATCTGATAAATAGGCACAATTTTTAACGTTTAAGTTATTTAAAAAATCAATTGCATAATAACTTTGACATAAATGATAATCAGCCTTATAAACATACTTATCATTCAATATTAAATTCTTATGTAATATACTTTTCAATAGACCTATAATTCCTTGATTTTTTAAAACATTTCTTAAGCCTCTATTATTTTTATAATTATCAACACTTAACCACCAAATAATCGTCATAGCTTTTTTATATTTTACAGCCATCTTAACATCTATTTCAGGAATTATAATAATATTGTTTTCATCATCCTCAATATCTGATTCAGTTTTATATTCTTTTACATATATTTCAAAATCTTTAGGTGTTAAATTACTATTATCACTTTTGTCAACACAATAATATGTTATATAAGAATTGTATCCATTTTGACCTAACCAATAATTTAATTGGTGAAGCAATTCTGTTCCACCGGTTTTTACATTTGGTGGACATAACACATATATTCTAGTTTTTTCATTAATATTTATACTCTTCATAAAAACTCCTTTCAGATAAATCTTAACTACTTTTAATTTAATTATTTTTTTGAAATGATAAAATATTTAAAAGAAATAAATCAACATAATAGTACAAATATATTTTTTTACTTTTATAAATATTTTTCATAGTAAAAACTTTATGCTTTAGTATTTTTACCTTTTCAAATTCTTTCATCATTTCTTTTTTTGAGACATTTTTACTTTTCCACATAGAAAATATGTTTTTTGACCTAATCACAAATTCAAAATAAGCAAGTTTTTCTAAAAATAGGTCTTCATCTTCACGATTTTTAAACAGATTTCTAATTTCCTCTAATATATCATCAAATGTTTTTAAACCTTTGTGATATCCTCGTTTACTTTGAGAATTTTTTCTTTGATACCAGTTATAAAGTGGACGACTATCAAAATAAATTTTTTCATTATTTAAACATAGTTTGATCATTAAATAATAGTCCTCGTATTCTTTGTTTTCGATAAATTTCAAATCTTTTTTGATATTTTTGGAAAATAACTTATTCCAAACAGTTCCCCATTCATATTTTGTTTGAAAAAGAATATTATCAATTATTTCTTTCGAATCAATAATTCCACTTTTTTTCCCTTCAAATTTATTTACTTTCTTATCTTCATAAACCATCATCGTTCCGCAACCAACGATATCTAAATTATATTTCTTGGCATTTGTTATTAAATTAACATATATTTGTTCATCAACTGTATCATCATTATCCACAAAGGTTATAAAATCTCCTGTTGCATATTTAATACCTAAATTACGCGTTGATGCTTGGCCACTATTTTTATCTTGTTTAAAATACTTTATTCTAGAATCCTTTTTTAAATAATAGTCACATATTTTTGCACTCTCATCAACACTGCAATCATCAACTAGTATTAATTCAATATTTTTATAATTTTGTTTCAAAATTGAATCAATACATCTATTTAAATACTTTTCGGCATTATATACTGGAACAATAATTGAAATCAATGGATACTTGTTCATCATCTCATCCTCCTAAACTTTCAGAAAATAATATAGATTTATACGGTACAGTTTCATCATATTTTCTAAATCCATAATACACACATGAATATATAGTCAAAGCAATAACAAACATACATTTCAATATTATATTTAGTTTATACTTATTTTTAGAAACATTAATAAACTGTGGAATGAAAAATATATTTAAATACTCAAAATAATAAGATAAACGTTGGGAATAACTAAATTTAAATCCTAAAGAATATACTACTAGGCAAAGTAACATAAAATATAATAGTACCTTGTTGTCACTGTTTTCATTAATCAGTTTTTTATAAAATAAAATTCCCATCAAAAAGACAATAGTATTAAATGCAAGCTCAATTAGTAAAACCGTCCTGACAGATGAAGGCGTAAAATAAAGTACTAATCGCTCATTAAGAATCCCACAATTTATTAAGAATAACCCTATTTTTTCATAAAACAATGAACAAAAAACTAATATAGCAAATAAAAAGAAAGCATTTTTATTATTATTTTTAACAAAATGATAAATAAAATATATGGGTATCATTAATATAGCTGAATTGTGGAAACCTAAAGCAAGTAAAAAGAAAATAAAGTAATATACAATTTTTTTTTCTTTCAAATAAGAAAATGAATATAAAAATATCGATAAAGCTAATGATTGCCTTACCATATTTAATGATCGATTGTAATATAAGAGTAAAAAAGTTAAATAGTAAAAAGGAAATAAATTTTTGTTTTCTTTATCAAATCGAAAACAGGCTGCATATACAAAACAAATAATAATAAATTCCAAAATAAAATATAACCAATTGATATTATTAGTCATATTAGCAACTACATAATTAATTGCTGAATATAAAATTTCTATATTAGAATTATTTAGCCATTCGAAAAATGAGTTAAATTGAGTAGAATAAAAAAACGTAGTTGCAACATAGCCTTTTGTGTCTGTACCTATCTCAGCAGTTCTGAGTCCAGCCAAAATAGCCGGTACTAAAATTGAAAACAACGAAAATATAACAAAGGCAAATTTATTTGATTTATTATAAAATTTTCTTGCAATTATTGAGAGAAAAAATGAAAGAAAAAACACTATTATATAAATAAACATACAACTTCTCCTATAAATAAATTATCTTTTTCACAAAATTAACAATAGGTATCAAACCTATATCTACCAAAAAAATCATAAATTTCTTTTTAATAGAAATAAATTTAGTTTTGATATAATATTTTCTTAAAGATGTTAACTCATTTTTTAAAGCTTTATACTCATTAGCATATTTTTTTCTATCACTTGAATTATAAATTTTTTGCATGCAATTTGATATCTGTAAAACAAAATATGATTTAGCCGCATCAGCAATTTCAGGGTCAACTTCTGCCATTTTACTATGTGCTTCTCTTGAGGCATCGACACAATCTAATTGTTTACTAGAAAATTTTTCATTAGAAATACTATTACTATTAATTCTATAATGGTAATAAGTACTTGTTATATGGCTTACTGTTTTAGATTTCAAAACTATTTTATATATGGTATACATGTCTTCATAGTATTTATCTTTAGGAAATTTTATATCATCAAATAAAGCTTTTTTAAAAAGTTTATCGCAAGCTGAATTATCAAATTCTTCCTTTTGAAACATTTTCAAAAGAGCCTCTTTGGAAGTAACACAAAAATTTTCACTAGCATTAACTACTATTTTTCTTCTTGGATATTCTAAGATTTTCGATGCCGAAACAATTTCCGCATTAGTAAATTTCATATTTTCAATTAATTTTTCAAAATAGTTTAAATCAATATAGTCATCTGAATCTATAAAAGCAATATATTTTCCTCTTGCTTTTTCCATACCATAATTACGTGCATCTGATAGTCCACCATTGTTTTTATGAAAGACAACAACTCTATCATCTTTTTTTTTGTAATAATCACATATGCTGCCAGAACTATCCTTTGATCCATCATCAACAAGTATAATTTCTATATTTTTATACGTTTGATTCAAAAGTGAATCGACACAAAATTTAATATAGTTTTCAACATTATACACAGGGACAATTACACTTATTAAATCTTTTTCCATATTACTTCATCATCTCTTTACTATCTTTTATACCTTTAAAAAAAGCTTTTGTTTTATCTAACTTATGCTGTTCATACAAAATAATAGATATTTCTTTCCATATCAAATAGATATATTCTCGATTTTTTTCTTTGAACGACATTTTACCCTTAAATTTTTTAAGATAATAACAAATATTTCTGGAATAATAATATACCCTAAAACTATTATGATTTGTTGGATAAACATTCCAAAATAAGAACTTTTTTTGACTTCTTTTACCAATTTCATGTTCAATGATAGAATCATAAACTCTTATAATCTTGTATTTGTTTAATCTTATTCTTTTACAATAATCAAAATCAACATAATCGATAAACATCTTCTCGTCAAAACGACCAATTTCTTTGCATTTTTCCATAATCATTAACGAACCAGAAGTAATACAACGTTCAACTTCTTTAATTCCAACCTCATGTTCACCATTTGTGTGTTTATTTAAATCAATTATTTTAGGACATAAAATGGCACAATCTTTTTCGTTTGAATGAATCATCAATTTCTTAAAATTTTCCTCACTAAAGAAAGAATCTTGATCTAAAGTTAACAAATATTTAAAATTGTTTTTTAATACAAAATCATAAATTTGATTTAACGCACTTGCAATTCCTAAGTTTTTATCATTATTTAATATGATAATTCTTTCATTTTGAAATTCCTTATTAATTAATGAAGAATTATTCGAATTATTATTTATCAAAATTATTTTATTAGAATATTTTAAATTCTCTGTCAGATTTCTTTTTAATTGTTCAATATTCGGATTGAACAAAACAATACCAGTTATAATATCCATACTATTTTTTTCCTGCTTTCATTCCTAAAAATCTGGCTCCCATATCAAATGGAAATCTAAATAAAACTTTTATATTACCATCCTTTAAAGATTGTTTCAAAACATATAAGGCAAGTTTTCCACCACTTGATGTAGTTCCGAATTCATCTAGATAACTATTTTCTTTCATAAATTTTCCAGTCAATTTATATCTATTATATAACTCTTTTAATGTAAATTTGTGTGAATGATACACTATGGAATTTGCACAATATTTAATTTTATAATTATTCATTATTAATTTATAGGCAAAATACATATCTTCATTTATTGGCAAATTCTTATTGTCATAACCATTCAATTGTTTAAATATACTTAAATCTACAGCACTTGAAGCATCTGAAAAGAAAAAAGTATTAAGACCTAAATAAGGTATATCTCCTTTTGATTTCAGACTCGATTCACTGGGATAATTTTTTATTCTAGTATATTTTTCAATATTGTTATATTTTGTTATTTGTCTTGAATAAGAAGCAGAAGCTTCCTTAGTCTCAATAGGAAAAATCAAATTCTTCAACCACATATTATCTTCTATAACAATATCTTGAGAAATAAATACAACTATATCAGCATCACTTTCAAACGCAGCATTTTCTCTAACCAAACTATGAGAAAAATCTTTTTTAGAAATCTTTTTATAATTAAAATTATTCTCATTCAAAATTTTTTCCGTGTTATCACTAGATTCTGTCAATATATATTTAATTTTATTTATAGTGATTTTTTCTTGTCTTAATAGCGATTCATGCAATGGTACAATATACTTTTCAGCATTATACAAAGGACATATAATATCCACTTTTTTATTCATATTAATACTCCTTACACTTACTAAACAAAACCATTATAACATAATTATCTATAATTTTCCTATAAATCAACACAAAAACTAAATTTATGACATTTTTTTATAAAAAAAAGAAAATCATAATAAACAATTTTCTTTTATTTAGCCCCTTCTTTTTTTATTACAGCTACTACTGTTTGAAACATTATTTTAATATCTAAAAGTAAACTCATATGATCTATATAATACATATCCATTTGAACTCTTTCTTCATAAGTTGTATTACTTCTACCGTTAGCTTGCCAATATCCAGTAAGACCAGGAGTAACACTTAAAAATTTCTCCTTATATTTGCCATATTTTTCTAATTCATCTTTTATAACAGGTCTAGGCCCTACTAAAGACATATTCCCTTTTAATATATTTAGTAATTGTGGAAGTTCATCTAAAGATGTTTTTCTTAAAATTTTACCAACTTTTGTTATTCTAAAATCATTTTCCATTTTAAAATTTTCTTTAAATTCTTTTTCTTGTTCTGGTGTTAATTTTTTAAGCAATTCTTCAGCATTAACAACCATAGATCTAAACTTATAAACTCCTATTGTTTTTCCATTCTTACCTATCCTTTTATGAATAAAAAAACATGGTCCTTTACTATCTATCTTTATAGCTAACATAATAATTAAGAATAATGGAGATAATATTATTATTCCAATTAAACTAATGAAAAAATCAAATACCCTTTTTACCCCCCCATATATTTTTTTACTTAAAGTTACATGTTTTACCTCATCGTTCACTTATGTTCACTCCTTAATAAAGTTTTTACCCAACGTCTAAAATAGATTATAGCAAAATATTTGACATATATCAACAAAAAGTAAAAATCTCTATTTTAACTCATACAAAAAATACATTGATTAATGTGTTTGAATATTAAGAAACTAATTGTTAACTATTAATGATTCGCTAATTGCAGCAACAAATGCATTTATATAGACATTAGCTTCTTCCATATTTAGTTTTCCTAGAGATTCCAATAAATCATTGGTGTTTTTTAATGCATCATATACCTTAGAATATTTACTTTTACCATTCTGATCCATTTTCTCTATTTGTTTCAAATAGTTACCTATAATTTCAATAGCTAATTCAGTATTGTTTTTCATACTTACCCCCCTTTCATATCATTTAATAATATAAAATTTATTAGCATTAGAAATTATTAATTCACACGGAAATTCTATCATTTATATAAATAAATGTCAACGAATAATAAGCACATATAGTAATATTAAAAAGCCAGATATAACATATATCTGACTTATATAATTAAACTAATGTTTCTAATAACTTTTCTTCTTCTATTAAAGTTTCTCTTTCTTTATTAACTAAAGCTTCTGGGGCTTTAGAAACATAATTTTCATTAGAAAGTAATTTTTTTCTTCTTTCAATAGAAGCTTTTAGTGAATCAATTTGTTTTTGTTTTAATAATAAATCCTCTTCTGTTTCAACCTTTTCATAGAAAATTGTTGCTTTTATAGATCCTGATTCAACAGAATAACTCTTAATTGGTAAAGCTTCATTAACTAATACATCACTTAACTTAAGCATTTTGATAAGAACTGAATCATCAGTATTAATCATAACAGAAGCATCTTTTGGAATATTATTTTGAAGTTTAACATTTCTAAAATTAGTTATAAATTTAACTCTTTCATCAACTATTCTTTCACTATCATTAAATATAAAATCAGATTTATATTCTGGATAAGAACTAATCATAATAGACTCACTATCTTTAATTGGTAACATAGAATATATTTCTTCTGTTACATAAGGCATAAAAGGATGAAGTAATTTTAAGATACCAGTTAAAACATAACATAAAACAGATTTAGTAGTTTTAGAATCGCTATTAAACTTAGAGAATTCAATATAATTACTACAAAAATCATCATAAATAAATGAATATGTTTCACTAGCAAATATATTAAACTCATATTTATCCATATGATTAATAGAAGATTTAACTATATTTTCATACTTAGTTAAAATCCATTTATCATAATCATTTAAATTAGTAAAATCATAACTATCTAAAGATTCTATATTCATAAGTACAAAACGAGAAGCATTCCAAATTTTATTAATATAGTTCCATGTAGCGCTCATCTTAACTTCATCAAATCTAAGATCTGTTCCAAGAGCACAATCAGTTACTAAATAATATCTAAGTGCATCACATCCATATTTTTCAATCATGTCGAAAGGATCAACACCATTGCCTAAAGACTTAGACATTTTTCTTCCTTCTTTATCTCTAATAAGACCATGAATAACTGTATCCTTAAAAGGAGCTTTACCCATAATTTCTTCAGATTGGAATATCATACGAGATACCCAGAAGAAAATAATATCATAACCTGTTACTAAACAAGAAGTTGGAAAATATCTTTCTAAGTCAGTAGTTTTATCAGGCCATCCTAAAGTTGCAAAAGGCCATAAAGCACTAGAAAACCAAGTATCTAATACATCTTCATCTTGAACCCAATCATCTCCTGGAGATTTTTCTCCAACATATACTTCTTCACCTTTATACCAAGCAGGAATTCTATGTCCCCACCATAATTGTCTTGAAATACACCAATCATGAGTATCTGTCATCCAAGCTTTTAAAGTATTTTCAAATTTAGGTGGAACAAAATTAACTTTACCACTAGTTTCTTGTATATCTAAAACCATGCGAGATAAACCACTCATATCAATAAACCATTGTTTTTTTATCATAGGTTCAACCATTACACCAGTTCTCTCACTATGACCAACCTCATGAACAAGTGGTTCTACATCAAGTAATAAACCTAATTCTTTTAAATCAGCAAGAACTTCTTCTCTTGCTTGTTCTCTAGTCATTCCAACATATTTAGAAGGACAATTACTATTTAAAGTAGCATCATCATTCATAATACAAATACGTTCAAGATTATGTCTATTTCCAACCTCAAAATCATTAGGATCATGAGCTGGTGTTATTTTAACACAACCTGTACCCTTTTCCATATCAGCATGCATATCACCTATAATAGGTATTTCTTTATTCATTAAAGGTAACATTACTTTCATACCTATATATTTTTTATAACGTTCGTCATCTGGATTTACCGCAACTGCAGTATCACCAAATAAAGTTTCAGGACGAGTTGTCGCAACATCTAAGTATGAAGATGTTCCTACTATATTATATTTTAAATGATAAAAAGCACTATTTTCAGAAGAATAAACAACTTCTTCATTAGATAAAGCTGTCATTGCTTGAGGATCCCAGTTAATAATCTTTTCACCTCTATAAATTAAGCCTTTATTATAATAATCTATAAACACCTTATTAACGGCTTTAGCCATTCCATCATCTAAAGTAAATCTTTCTTTATTATAATCAACTGATATACCTAAAGCAGCCCATTGTTCACGAATAGAACCACCATATTCACGAGTCCAATCTAGGCAAGCTTCTAAGAATTTCTCACGACCATATTCGTATTTATCTATTCCATTTTCTTTTAATCTTTTAACTACTTTTGCTTCAGTTGCAATAGCTGCATGATCCATTCCAGGAAGCCATAAAGCATCAAAGCCCATCATTCTTTTATAACGAATAATCGCATCTTGTATAGAAACATCATAGGCATGACCTATATGAAGCTTTCCAGTAACATTAGGTGGAGGTATAACTATACAAAATGGCTTCTTACTCATATCTCCACTATTGAAATATCCTTTATTTTTCCAATTCTCATATTTTCCTTGTTCTACATCTTTAAAATTATACTTTGTATCTAACATATTTTCCTCTTTTCTAAATAATCTATTATTATCTTATATATTTCATTAAAACACCCATTATTATTCTTTATATAAAATTGTTTAATGTTATTCATAAACTCTTCTATACATATATCATAATTAATATCAAAACTAAATCCAAAATAAGTTAAAAAATTTCTATTAATTCCACTATATTTAGTATAAATATGATTTTTAAAACTATCTATTACACTAGAATCAATTTCTTCATAAGATGTATCTATCGAATATAAATATCCAAATAAATAAACTATATCTAGTTTATCAACATCTCTAATCAATTTAGCATGTTTTAATATATCTTCATCTAAACATTCATCCATTAAAAACTTATTATGATTTAAAATAGAAAATCTTATTATTTCTTTTTCTTTATCAGTAAAATCAAACTTATTAATTAATCCATCATCAAATAATATCTTGACTCCTTCAGTAGCATGATCAAAAATATCACCATCAGAATAATTATGATATCTAACAATTTGATTAAATCTTCCTATATCATGAAATAATCCTATAAAAGATGCGATTAATATATCTCTTTTGCTAAAGCCTAATAAATAAGCATATTTTAAACTTAAATTATAGACTCGATAAGAATGATTATATTTAAGTCTAATATCAAAATCAGTTAAATCATAATTATTTATAAAATCATTAAATACCTTTTCAAACATATAAATCACCTACTAAAAAAAATCACATCCATATAAGGACGTGATTACGTGGTACCACCTTAATTTAGAGTATTAACTCCCTTAAAAATTTAACGCATTTATACGGAATTTCCTACTATTTTCAGAAATTCAGTTCCCAAGCTACCTTCAAGTAATATCTTTATATGTTTACACCTACCACATACTCTCTAAAGAAAAATAATTACTTTACTCCTCTTGTTCATCACATTTAATCAATTATAACACATAGTTTAAATTATGTCTATTAATCTTTTAATAACCAATCAACTAAATTTATTTTTATCAAAATGCACTCTAAAAATTAAAGCATGTCAAGTTTTGGAAAAATATTTCTATAACTTGCTATTTTTAATAAGTTTTGAAAATAAAAATAAGTTTAACTATTAATTAAACTTATTCTTTTTATATTCAAATACAGATTCACCATCATCAAAACAATAACAAAATTTATAAACTCTTTTAATAACTGTATCAATTGAAGAAATAGAAGCTGCTTCATAAACTTGTTTATTTAAATTATGTTTATTAATTAAATAACTAATAATAGACACTATATTTATATCTTTACTATTTTTTAAAGTTAATAATCTAACAAAAGCTTCAAATGTAACATCATCAGCAAAACAATTAAAATCTTCTCTTGAAATAATAGTAATCATTAAATTAGTTACGCTTTCTCTAATTGATCCTAAATCATGTTCTTCACGAATACTAATATCAACTAATTTAGAAAAAAGTGGACTGATTACCTCAGTAAAACTATACCCATAAATATTAAAAGATTTATTTATTTTGTAAAGTATATCATCACTAATATAGTCTTTCTCTAAAACCATATTAATCTTTTCAATTATACAATCTAGGCGAACCTTACTTTTTAAAGTTTGGTTTTTTATTTTTTTTAATTTTAAATCAATACTACTAATAGGCTCACTAGGCCCTGTGCTTTCCATAATTTACCTCTTTTCATCGAAAACAAGAAACATTTTAGCACACTAAATTAATTAATTCAATACCTTTTTTATAGAAGAAAAATTAATTTTTTTATTATCATCAACAATACCACTTAATATAACATCTTCAACATTATCTCTAACTATTTTATCAACCATTAAAGCTCCATTTTTAGATACATCACACATCTTAACTAGATTGGAATAATACTCTTTAGAAAACGTTAATTTAACACCTTCATAATTAATTTTAATAGTATTTATCTTGTTATGAATTATAGATAAAACATCATCATCTACTAAAGATTTAAGAGAAATAATATTACTTATGTTATTTATAAAATCTTGTGGAAGAATATCTTTTAAACTATCTTTATAATTGTTATCATTTATAAATCCAACACTAGTTATTTTAGGAACATTAGTAGTCATAATAATTAAAACATGTTCAAAATGAATAGTATTACCTTTAGAATCATTAATAACTCTATTAGTTAATATTTCCTTAAATAGATTAATAACTCTAGGATGAGCTTTTTCTAATGAATCTAATATTAAAACAGAATAAGGATTAGTTCTAATACGTTCTAAAACATTTTTAAAATCATCATACCCTACATATCCTGGATCACTTCCGATAAGTTTATTAATAGAAGTACTATCTTGATATTCATTCATATCAAGTTTAATAACAGAAGAAAATAAATTAGAAAATAAAGAAGCAATCATAGATTTTCCGCAACCAGTTGAACCTGCAATTAAAATAGATGGAATATAATCACTGATAAGCATCTTTTGATATAAACACCTTAAATCCTTAATAGCTTTATCTTGACCGACAACACTTTTAAAATTAGTATCAAAATTAGATAAACAAGACTTAATCTCACTTTTACTTTTAAATACGTTATTTCCCCTATCTTTTAAGACATCATAAATATCATCTATTTTAACAAGACTCTTTTTTTTATCATATAAAGATATCTCAAGTAAGTTTATATTGTTCATAACCTTATTTTCTTCTTCTTTTATTAAAGTGGCTTCCTTAAAATTTCCACTTAAAACAAAATCTGTTTTTCTTCTTTCTAAATCTTTATAATCTTTTTTTAAAGAATTTAGCTTTATAGATTCACGACTTTCCTTTAAATGTACACGAGCACAAACTTCATCAAGTAAATCAATAGATCTATCTGGTTCAATTCTATCTAAAATATATTTATTAGCTAAATCAACAATAGAAGGTATTAAATTAGAAGATATAGTAACATTGTGATAATCTTCATAAATTGGTTTTAAAGTATTTAAAATAGATATAACATTTTCCCGATTAGGAATATTTACAATAACTTTCTGAAATCTTCTTTCCAAAGCCGCATCACGATCAATAGACTTCTTATATTCAAAAGTAGTTGTCGCACCTATCATATGAATGTCTCCCCTAGCTAATGCAGGCTTTAATATATTAGATGCATCAATTGCTCCTTCAGCTCCACCAGCTCCAACTAAAGTATGAATTTCATCAACAAACAATATAATATTTGGATCATCTTCTATTTCTTTTAATATACGAGTCATTCTCTCTTCAAATTCACCACGATATTTAGTTCCCGCAACAAAGCTAGACATAGATACACTAACAATACGTTTATTTTTTAATATGGAAGGAACTTCACCAAAAGCAAGTCTACGAGCTACTTCTTCTACTATTGCCGTTTTACCAACACCTGGTTCACCTATTAAAACAGGATTGTTCTTACACCTTCTAGAGAGAATCTCTAAAACACGTTTAACCTCATTATCACGACCAACAACAGGATCAACTTTTCCTTCCATTGCTTTTTTATTTAAATCAATCCCAATTTCATCAAGCAAAAGATCCTTTTTTACATTGCTTTCTTTAATAAACCTAGTTCTAAAATCTTGATAAATCAAATCCAAATCAACACCAAGTGATACTAAAATACGTATCGCAATACCTTCGCCTTCCTCAAGTAATGCAGAAAATAAATGACTAACTAAAACAACACCATGATTAGTCTCTTTACTATCCAAAATTGCATTTTCTATAACCCTTTTTAACAAAGGCGTATAAAGTAAAAATTCATTATCGCTACTACCTATACCAATAGTAGAAATAACTTCATCCCTAAACTTTTCATAAGTAACACCATATTCACGAAGTTTAACAGAAACATTATTTTTATTCTTTAAAATTGCCAAAAGCAAATGTTCACTACCAACATAAGGATGTTTTAAATTATTTTTCTCACATCTTGCCAACATCAAAACTTCTCTAGTTTCATCTTTAAAATTTCCAAACATAATATCCTCCTCACTTAATTATATTTCCACATTTTTAAAAAAATAAAACTTAACGATATAAAATTAAACAAGAAAAACAATAAATTTGTTCTTCAGAAAAAACAGAAACCGCACAACTAAACTTAATATCTAAAACTTCAATATCACCTTTTAAAAATTCATTGACAGAATTTTCTAAGTCTTTTTCATGGCCTTCATCAAATACTTTTACTTTCATATAACCACCATTTATAGTATAAAAAAAACTTAGAAGAAATTTTGTCTTATTTTGACTCATCTAAGCTCTTTTCTAATTTTTTTATAATCTGGTATATATTTACTAACTAAATTCCAAAATGAAGCTGAATGATTAAAATGTACAAAATGTGATAACTCATGAACAATAACATAATCAAGTTTATCAGTTGTATATTTAATCAAATCAAGATTCAACGTAACTGTATTATTGCACCTATTACAAACACCCCATCTAGTCTTCATAACTCTAATTTTTAAACTAGGATTTGGAATATCTTCTTCGAATATAGAATACCAATAATCAAGTCTTTCACTAAATAATTTTAAAGCTTCTTTTTTAACAAACTTTTCTAATACTTTATAATCTTTTACAAACACTTTAGAGTTACTAAATTCTAAATCATATAAAGGAGTTTTAACTATATCATACCTATTACCTAAATACCAAAACCCATCATTCATACTATCTCTTAAAGAAGACTTATCAAGCATTCTTATAATACTCTTTTTGTTTTCTTGAATTAAATTGTTAACCATTTTATTAGTATAATAAATTGGAACTACAACCTCTATAACATCATTTTTAACTTTTATATAAGCATTCTTATTTTTTTTATAAATAACATTAATTTTATACTCTAAATCATTATAACTAAACGTCATAACATCACCAAGAAAATTATATATCAAATATAAAAAAAAAGCTAGATAACTAGCCTTTTACTATATAATAGCTGCGATAATTAGTAAAGCAATCGAAATAACAACTAATAAAGTAACTATTAATTTCCAAGCATTTTTAATCCATTCTTTATAAGAAATGTCCATAAATTTAAGTCCTAAAACTAACATAATAGAAGTTGGAACTACAAGTGAACAAATACTATATATAGCTTGCATTGTAAGAGCAATAACAGGTAAATTGCTTGAGTATAAAGATTTCATTGGATCATATACTGCATATAGTAAATATGGATAAGAACTATAAATAACAGATCCAACTGCTGTAAATCCTGCTACTACGAAATAATTAAATGATTTGCTTAATCCAACAAATCCATTTAAAATTGTTTGGAAGAATGGAGTTGAACTACTGTTAGTAATATATAATAATACATTTGCTAAAATTACTAAACCTGCAACAGGAAGTAATTCTTTAGCTCCACTTAAGAATGTATCAACTGCATCACTTGCTTTAATTTTGTAAACCCAAGAAATTAAAATAGATGCAATTATAATAATCATAACAAGTTCATAATTACCCCAATATCCTAAAGCTGAAATAGAACCTAATATATTAGAGAATAATGTATAGTTCCCATTAACTTTAAATGAAGTGATTGATTCGTGAATATCATTAAATAAATTAACACCTATTGCACTCCAGTTAAACATAGAAACTAAAACTAATAAAACTAATACAGTAAATAAAATAACTGCTGCTACTGGTTTCTTACTAGCTTCTTTATTAGTATATAAAGGAATTACTACTTCTTCTTTTACTTCTTTTTTACCTTTAACTTTTTTACTATCTTTAGTACCACGTAATACAAAGAATAATAAAACTGCTAAAGCTACAACAAATAAAGCTATTGAATAAAGTATAGTACTCTTAATTTCTACTCCAAAGAAATAATTAACATAGTTATAACCATCCATGTTATAACCAACCATACCACCAATATTACCAACTATAATAGCTCCAAAAGTAGCTAAAAAAGCTTTAACTTTGTTAAATCCTAAAGTAACTAAAACTGCTACAGATAAAGGAATTAAAACAAATAATGGTAAACTTAAGTTTAGTAAAGCAGAAACTAAAGCATAGAAAATTGTTGTAATTACTATGAATAGTTTTTCTTTTCCTTTAAACTTTTTAGATAGTGTTGATATAATGCTAGCTAAAACACCTGTTTTATTTAAGATAGCATACATTCCACCTACTGCTAAAACAACTAAAGCGCTTAAAACAAACATTTGATAAACACTAGTTGCGATTGGATATAAGAAAATATCTCCTAATCCTAATGGGCTAGTTGTTCCCTTAGTGAAAACCCCGCTTGAAAAAGATCCACCTGGTATAATCCATGAAAGAACAACATAAACCACAAAAACAAATCCGATTGCTTTTAATAAGCTATGTTTTTTCATATTTTATTACCTCCACTATAAGTATAGCAAATAATTTATTAAATATAAAGCATTTTTATAAGTAAAAAGGCCATTTTAACTCAATTTTCAACTTTTTTTCACAAAAAATGCATGCTATAATAATTAAGGTGATTACATGAATAACTTTAAATACACGCTAGATAACAAAAGATATCATACCCTAAATTATTTTTATAAACAAAAATTTAATGAAAAAATATTTAAAGTAAGTTTAGATGCTGGCTTCACCTGCCCTAATATAGATGGAACAAAAGGATATGGCGGATGTATATATTGTTCAAAAAAAGGTGCAGGAGAATTTGCCGGAGATAAAGAAAAAGATTTGCATACACAGTTTATAGAAATTAAAGAATTAATGCATAAAAAATGGAAGCACGCTAAATACATAGGATACTTTCAAGCTCATACAAATACATACGCACCTGTTGATGTATTAAAAGAAAAATATGAAACTATTTTAAAAGAAGACAATGTTGTTGGCATATCTATCGCAACTCGTCCAGATTCAATAACAGATGAATGTTTGACTTACTTAGAAGAATTAAATAAAAAAACTTTCCTAACAGTAGAATTAGGCCTTCAAACAATTCATGAAAAAACTTCTAAACTAATTAATAGAGGTTGTACTCTAAAAGAAGCAGAAAATATGATTTATAAACTAAAAGAAAAAAATATAAATACAGTTATTCATATAATAAATGGTCTTCCAGGCGAAACAAAAGAAATGATGATAGAAACAACAAAATATTTAAATAAGCTACCAATTGATGGTATAAAAATACATATGTTAAATATTGTAAAAGATACAGCTTTAGAAAAACTATATAAATTTAAACCATTTCATATATTAACAGAAGAAGAATATGTAGACATAGTTATTAATCAATTAGAGACATTAAGAGATGAAATAGTAATACATAGGATAACAGCAGATCCTAAGATAGAAGATCTAATAGAACCACTATGGTTAACAAAAAAATTCTGTGTTTTAAATGAAATTGATAAAGAAATGAAAAAAAGAGATACATATCAAGGTATAAAAGCAGATAAATTATAATAAAAACCTCTAAATTTATAGAGGTTTTTTTAGTCTTTACAAGCATTATTTTTTATAATTATCTATTATTTGATTTATTTTTTCTTTATCCATTCCATTTTCTATTAGTATC
>CAKPMN010000010.1 GCA_934168005.1 uncultured Bacilli bacterium
TAATGCTGAAGAATCACATTTAATTGCTGAGAAAAAGACTCTTAGGCAATTAGAAGAAGAAAAAGATCAGCTGCTAACTAATATTAAATTAAAAGTTCAAAATGGAGAAATATCTTTATTGGAAGCATCAAAGTTAACTCACGATGTTAGTATAGCTTTCGACTACTATAATGTTCCTGATGAAAATACACGTATGATTCATAAACAATTCATTTTTCTGAATTATCAAAAACAAAACTACTATCAATAATTGAAAGTAGCTTTTATCATAAATTACTTTTTCTTTATAGATAAAATTCTTTTTAAAACTTCTTCATTATCATAATTATCATACTTGGGTGCCCTTTCAAGTTCTGGAATGTCAAATAAATCCCAATATTGTAATTTTATATGATATGTTGCAATTCCATCTGGAGTGTTTATACCAGCAATAAAATCACCAGAAAACATTGGATCATTTTCTTCGTCATTATGCTTTTTAGATTTCCATGAAATATCTGGTAACAAATTACACAATGTGCAAAATAATATTATTCTATTTTTATATAATTCTCCAAAGGTATGATGACCATCACTTATATCCTTTGTTGATATAGTTCTTAAATGTTTATTTTCTTTTATCATATTATTTATTTCATCTATTTTACTCATACATTGCACCTTTTTCTACAACAAGCAAATTGAATATTTCAACTCGAAAGTGTATTTTTAAATCGTCATGATTTATTTAGTTTCAACTAAATTTTTATTTAAAGTTTCCAATTCTTTAGCTATTTTATCATTTTCCAACACTTTCATTTGTCTAAGTACAGAATTGTTTAATTTAATTAAACTTTCTTTTTGGAAAATGTTATCATTATCTAATTCTGATTTTATTATTCCACGCTTCATTAAAACATCATAACATAATTTTAAGATTAGTTTTTTCTATAACTATTCTATCATATTCCAAAGTATATTAAAACTCGAACTAATCGAAGAAATTGAAAAGTTCGAGTAAAAATCAATCTGGCTCCTAAAGAAAAAGGTGCGACAACTTTTAGGTAACATTTAACAGTTAGTAATAAAATTAACTAATATAAGTATAACACAGGAATTTATAAGACAATATGAAAAAGGCCTAAGGATTCTAATGTTTCCTATGAACATCTTGCATGTAAATATACTATTTTTTTAGATAAAATATTTTTGCTAACTTTTTACCAACTTTTTAATGCTTTTATAGTTTATTCTATACCACTTTATAAACTCATCTGTAGCACTTGTTCTATTATCTGGTCTATTATTTCTTTCTTCATCTGTCATTTCTGCTAATGTTTTAAAACAATTATCTGGCACAAATACATACCACAGATTTGATTTTGCTTGTTTATTTTCATGCCCTCTTAATTCATTTGATAAAGAACCCTTGCTAATTCCAAAGAATTGATAGTATTCATTTCCATCAAAGAAAGTAAGACAATCTAGAAAATAACAACCTCTATCTCTTACATTCTTCATTGTTTCTAAAAGTTCACTTACATTAGAACTAACGCCACTTCTTTTTACAAAGGCACCTGGATATCCTGGATTATTAGGGTAATGATTTATATAGAAACCTGAGTCTGCAACAAATACAGGACTACCTAATTTTTCATATGCTTGTCTAGCTTTTTCTTTAGATATATATTTAATATCATTGACATCTGGTTCAGCTAAATCGCATCTAAAGTAATCAATAGTGATACCAGCATTTTCAAATTTTTCTTTTACTGAAACATACTTACCATAATTTCCTGTTATATAAGTTAAATTTTCCATGTTACATTTCTCCTTTAAATTTGTATAATCTTTTTACTAAAGTTGGATTATATTCTGGTTGTGTTAAATCAATGTTTTTGTCTTCAGCAATTTTCTTTGATAAAAAATACATTTGTAATATTAAATAATATTCTTTCCAAAATATATTATCATTTAAGTCACTTGTATCAAAAACAGAAATATTTGAATATTCACTATTGATAGCATCTATTAATAAACTATCTAATTCTTTTAATCCATGTGATAGATATATTATTCTACTATTTGGATATTGAAATAACAAGTTACTTCTTCCATGACAGTATGAACCTTTATCATGAATTACTGATGAGGTTAATCCAACTTCTGTTAAATTAGATTCTAACACACTTGCAGAAGATTTTGTTTCATATCCACTTATTATTTGAATTAGTGATATATCTTTAAAATTAACATTCAATATATTTACTTTCTCACTACCTCTTAATAATAGTTCTTTTATTTTATCATTCATTTTTTTTATTTCATTTGAATTTAATTCAAGATTTAATGAACTAGTAGAACAAAGAAGTAATGATATTAGGCCTAAACTACTAGCTAGTGATATAAAACTTTTCTCTTTATCATATAGTTCATTTCCCCAAGATACTATTTTATAATTAGATTCTTTCATATTTTCTGTAACTAAATATTTATTACCTTTAAAATCTGATAATGCCTCATTAATTCCGTTTGTATTTCCACTTGCAGAAATAACTATTAAATTAGAAAACATTTCTCTATTTACTTTATAAAAATAATCTCTTGGTTCAATTACTTCACAAATTATTCCAGTTAATCCTAATCTCTCAATAATTAATTGTAAATAATATGCAATAACTTTAGATCCACCCGTTGCCATAATTAATGTTGGTTTATTATCTATAGTTAATTCATATAGCATTTCTCTTATATCATTGTATTTGCCTAAATACGGATCATTAATCTGCATTATTCTTTCTTCTAGTTTAGAAAAATTTAATTCTGCAGGGTCAGTATGTGTATGCTTAATCATTATAAAAACCTCTCTCTTTCTAATTACATATTAGCAAAAGAAGAGGAAATATATATGTCAGTTATAAAATTTTTCTAATAATTTTATTTCTTTAATGCGATTGATATAAAAATGCCTTATCTCCTGTTTTTTCTCACAATATGCTGCAACTCCCCATTCTGATCCTAGTAATATTAGGTCATAAGGATGAATTATTCTCGTAGACATTTCTTTTTTATCTTTAGAATAGTATTCTATATAACACTTTCTTTTTTCTTTTATTGCTTTATTAACTAAGTTATAAAATTCTTTATTTTTTATATCAATAGTACTTGGAGTAATAAATCTTTTTGGTACATTTATATTTTGATTTAAAACATATCCACCATATGGGCCTTTAATTGTATCTACATAAATTCCTGATTTTTCTATCTCATCTTTATAAACTCGAATCATTCTAGGACTAACTTCTAGTTTTTCAGATAATTCAGAAATACTATATTTTCTGCCTGTACTCAAGTATTCAAGCATTGTTAATACATTACTAATTTTAGACATGCGGCGCCTCCTAACTTAATACAATCGATTATAGATACTTAATTATTAATTCATTAATCAATTATTTAAATTTATAATATTTGGATTTTATATATCGAAGCTAATATTATTTGATGTTCAGCAAAATCTCTTTTTAAATTTTTCATAATATCATCAGTAAAAATCTTAGATAACTCATTTGTTCTAAATTAGTCCATTATAATTGATAATTTTATACTATATTTACTATCAAGAGATTTAATGTATACAAGTTAAAAACGTATGCCATTTGTGCTAAAATTCTTCCACCAAATACTTTTAGTTTATTGTTATATCACAACTTATTTAAATTTGTATTACTAAATGTAATTTCACACCTAATTGATTATGTCAATTTGCAAAGGTGTTACTAAAATGGAATTTTAGTTTTATTATACGAGCTGTAGCTCATTTTTTATGTCAAAATCTTTATCATCGCATTAGTAATCAACACCTTTAATTTTAACTATATATGATTTTACCATAGCAACATTTGTATTTTTAATACTTTTAATATTTCCATTATAATAGTGTATTTTACATTAGCGAACCTACAAAGCATTTCTAACTTTCTTTCTTCATTTATTTTAAATTCTTTAGTTCTTATTGTCATAACTCAATCACTTTCTTTTCTTAAATAACAAAAAACTAACTATTCTAGTTAGTAATCTATTATTCTCTGGACGAAAGTGTCCAAGTTTCCTATCAATCTGGTGGAGCTGAGGAGAATCGAACTCCTGTCCGAAATCATCCAGTAAATAAACGTCTACAAGCTTAGTTTATTAATTAATTGTCCTAAAAAATATAGATAATAAACAATCTCTTTTTTAGTAAGTCTATTTTTTTCATTTATTTTACTAGACTATAAAATAAACTATCTTATCTAAAATGAACCTCTATAAATTCCGATAAGAGAGAACTTATAAAAGCCTGTTACCTTAAATTATTAGGCAAAAGCAACGTTTGAAGAGAAAGCTCTTAAAACATTGTTGTAAACAGATTTAATTTTGTTTGCATTTATTGCTTTTTTGTACTTAACGTGTACCTCCGACTTGCAGTTTAAGTCCAAACAAATCCGTCGAAACCAAGCAGCCCCGTCTTTAGATTATATCATAAAGACTATTTTTTTTCAACTTGTTTAATATCGCTGTTTCCATCTAATAATATTTGTTCAATTAGTTCTCTTATATTCTTTTGTTGATCTATTCCTGTTGTATCGGCTTTTACGTAACTTATATTTAAGTAACATCTAATTGTTTCTATCATTTTACCTAATGTTATTGGTGAAACAAATAGTAATTTTGAACGCACTCTTATTAAGTCATAGTATGTTTCTTCTGTTATATCTTCATCTGTTGAATGTAATAATCTTGTAACAGTTTCAATTATATCTTCATAAAAGATTCTTGTTGCAACACAAACTTCTTCTGGATTTAAATATGAAGTATTATATGGTATTAAAGATTCTTTCAATAATACTTTTTCTTCTAATTCTTTGCTTGATGCTAAAAAAGCATATTTTCTATCAATTAATTTTCTTTTTATATTAATATCGCTACATGTTTTTATTACATTTTGTAATTCTATATACATTTTTTCATCTAAACATTTTTTTAATGAATATTCTATTGAATCTTTTCTTACTATTAAATCGTCCCAATAATACTTATCATTATTTGAATGGTTCATAGCTCTTATTTGTGTTAGATAATTAATTCCTTCTTCACTAAATGGCATACTATTATCCATAGTTTGTGTTAGTAAGTGATCATTTATTCCATAAATAAAATCATCTTGATCATATGCTTTATTTTCTAATCCTATAGCATATATTAAAGTTAAATAGGCATCACTTAAATCTTTTCTTTTTTCTTCTTTTTCTAATTTGGCAATATATTTATAAACTGTTATGACTATTTTTGATTTTTCTTTCATTTCAATTGTTTCCATATTATCTCCCCTTTTTTAATGTAGCGTATTATATCACACGTTATTTGATTTTTCAAATTCAAAAAAATCAGAAGTTTTTTTGTTCTCTTCTGATTTCTCTTTCAATATCTCTTTGTTTGATTGTTTCTCTTTTATCGTATGTTTTCTTACCCTTAGCTAATCCTAATAATATTTTAGCTTTGTTTCCTTTAAAATATAACTTTATCGGAACTAATGTATTTCCGTTTAAGACAATTTTGTTTTTTAATTTCAATATTTCTTTTTTATGGAGTAACAACTTTCTTGTCCTTAACTCGTCATGGTTAAATTGGTTACCTTCTTTATATGGACTAATATGCATTCCAAGTAAAAATACTTCATTATCTTTTATTAAAGCATAACTATCTTTTAGATTCGCATTTCCAAGTCTTATTGATTTTATTTCTGTTCCTGTAAGTGCGATTCCTGCTTCTATTTCTTCTAGTATTTCATAATCATATCTTGCTTTTCTGTTTTGTATTTCCATAAGTCACCTACTCTATAAAACCTAATTTTATTCTATTATCTTGTTTTGGATTTATATAATTCATATATTCATTATATATTTTTTCATGATCTTCTAACTCATTTGTTATATGAGCAAATGGTATTACTTTAAAGTTTTTATAGTTTTCATGATATGTCCATAGAAGATCTGCTTTTACGTTTTTTATTTCCGTTTTTGTCTCATTTGGTTTAATTGTTTTTTCAACATCAAATGCTGCTATTAAACCTACTCTTTTTTGGGTTCCTTCTTGTGCTGATAAAAAGTTTCCAAGTGAATATATGACTAATGTATTATTTACATATTCTATTGGTTCTACAACATGGGGATGTGTTCCTATGATAACATCTACTCCAAGGCTTGATAGATATTCAGCTATTTCTTTTTGGCTTTTAACTGGAGTAGTTTTATATTCCTCTCCCCAGTGCATTGATACTATTAAAATATCTACTTTATCTCTTACCTTTTCAATATCTTTTTTTACTTTATCTTTATCATAAACATTTACTAAATAATCTTTTCCTGAAGGAACACTTATTCCATTTGTTAAAGTCGTATAACCTAAAACTGCATACTTTATACCATTTTGATTTTGGATTATTACTTCATCATGATCTTCTTTTGATTCATAACTTCCTACTGCTAAAACATTTTGATTTTTCCAAAATTTTCTAGAGTATAAAATAGCTTTTTCTCCTCTATCTAATGTATGATTTGTCGCTAGATTAACTATATTGAAGCCAGCATCAACCATATCTAGACCTATTTCATCTGGAGAATTAAAACTTGGATATGTAGATAATCCTATGTTTTTTCCTCCTATAATAGTTTCTTGATTATAGAATTTTAAATCATATGGTTTTATTATTTCTTTTATGTCACTAATCATTTTTTTAAATGAATATATTTTATTGCCTTCATCATCATATCTGTTTGTTTCTGCGTCTTTATAAACATCACTATGTATTAGTGCGTCTCCTACTGCGATTAGAGAAAATTTTTGTGTTATTATTCCTGTTTTTTCTTCTTTTATAACTGTTTTATGCGTTTGGTGAATGATTTTATAGCTTACTAAAAAACTGATTGATGCGGATAATAATAAGAATACAATAAGGAAGACTGTTATTCTTTTTCTTAATTTTCTTTTACTTATTCTTCGCATATAATTTCTTATTTTTTTCGTTTGATATTACAAAATCAACTTGTTTTAATTCTTTATTAGCGCTTTTTAGAATAACTTCTACATTGTCTCCTAATCTGTAACCTCTTTTATTTTTTACTCCTCTTAAAGTAAATGTTGCTTCATCATATATATAGTGATCATCTGTTAAATCATCTATATGTATTAATCCTTCAATTAAATTTGGTAATTCAACAAATAATCCAAAGTTTGTAACTGTTGAAATCATTCCTTTAAATGTTTCTCCTATATGTTTTTCCATATATTCAGCTATTTTCATATTTGTTACTTCTCTTTCACAATCTATGCTTGCTCTTTCTGTTTCAGATGAATGTAATGCTATTTCTTTTAGCTCTTTTTCTAAATAGTTAATTGTATCTAAATCCATTTTATGTTCAAATAGATACATTCTAATTAATCTATGTACTGTTGTATCAGGAAAACGTCTTATTGGTGAAGTAAAATGTGTATAACATTTACTTGCTAATCCGAAGTGTCCTATATTATTTGTATCATATATAGCTTTTTGCATACTTCTTAGCATTAGATTTGATAAAACAGAGAATTCTTTTTTATCATTTAATACTTCTAGTATTCTTTGCATTTCTTTTGGAGTTAAGTTATTTAAATTTCCTTTTACTGTATATCCTAAAGTTGATACAAAATTTAAGAATTGTTTTATTTTTTCTTCACTAGGTTCTCCATGGACACGGTATATAAATGGTAAATCCATAAAATATATTGTTGATGCGACTGTTTCATTTGCAGCTATCATGAAGTCTTCTATTAATTTTTCTCCTACTCCACGTTTTTCTACTATGACATCTATTGCTTTACCTGATTCATCTACTACAACTGTTGGTTCATCAATATTAAAATCGATGTATCCTCTTTCTATCTTTTCTTTTCTTAAAATATTTGATAGTTCTTGCATCAATTTTAGGGTGTCTACAAAATCACTATATCCTTCTGGGACAGTATTCTCTTCTAATATTTGATTTACACATTCATAAGTCATTTTTTTTCTTGATTTGATATAACTTTCAAATATTTCTGATGAAACTACTTTTCCTTTATTATCTATTTCCATCATACATGATTCTGTTAAACGTATTTCTCCTTCATTTAGTGAGCATATACCATTTGATAATTTATGTGGAAGCATTGGTATTACACGATCTGCTAGATAAACTGATGTACCCCTTTTTAGTGCTTCTTCGTACAATTTTGTATTTGGTTTTACATAATAGCTTACATCTGCTATATGAACACCTAATAGATAGTTCCCATTCTCTAGTTTTTCTATGCTTATGGCATCATCTATATCTTTTGTATGTGAACCATCTATTGTAAAGATTATTTTATCAGTTAAATCTCTTCTACCTTTTAACTCTATTTCTTTTACTTCATTTGGAAGAGCATCTGCTTCTTTCATTACTTCATCAGGAAAAGTATCTGGAATCTGATATTTTAATACAATGGATAATATATCTATTCCTGGATCATTTTTATGTCCTAATATTCTTAGTACTTCTCCTTCAAATATTCCACGTCTTAATGGACGAGTTATTTTTACTAATACTTTATGTCCATCCATTGCACCCATTGTCTTATCTTTTCTTATAATTATTTGAAGATTTATTTTTTCATCATCTAGTTTTACACAAGGAATCTTTTTATCATAATAGAATTCTCCAACTGCTTGTTTTAGATTTCTACTTACTATTTTTACTACTCTTCCTTCTAGACCTTTTTCTGTTTTTCCTGTTACTTCTACTATTACCTGATCATCGTGTATAGCACCATTTAAATTAGATGACGCAACAAAAACATCTTCATCTTCTTTTACGTCTATGAAAGCATATCCTTGTTTTTTACTTATTACTTTTCCTACCTTTAAATGGGAATTTTCAAAAAGCATAAAATTATCTTTATTTGTTTTATAAATTTCAAGAGAATCTTCCATTTCATTTAAAGTTTTAAGTAGTTCTTTAAAGTCATCTATTCCTTCAATTTTAAGATTTTCACTTATATCGTGTACTGAAAGTGCAACTTTTTTTTCTTTTAATAGTTCTATGATTTTATCTTTCATATCATCACCATTTTAATTATAAATCAAATTGTGAAAAAAAGATAGTTTTAGGTTTAAGATTGTTTGTTTTTTTTATATTTAAATCATGTTATAATGTTTTTTAAGGAAGTGATATCATGGATTTAAAAAAATTATTAGAAGAAAAAAAATATACTGAACTTAAAAATATTTTAACTAATATGAATGAATATGATATTGCCTCGCTTATTGAAGAATTACCTAATGATGACTTAATTAAAGTTTTTCGCTTACTTAATAAAGATATGGCTACAGACGTATTTGTCAATTTAGAAAATGATGTTCAAACTAAACTTATATCATCTTTAACTAAAAGTGAAGCTAAAGATATTATTGAAGATATGTATACTGATGATGCAGTTGATTTGCTAGAAGAAATGCCTGCTATTATGGTTAATTCATTACTTTCTAATGTTGATAAAAATACTAGAAATGACATTAATGTATTACTTAAATATCCTGTTAATAGTGCTGGATCTTTAATGGCTATTGAATATATTCATTTAAAAAAAGGACTAACTATTCGTGAATCTATTGAAAGAATTCGTAACCAAAAAGATGATTTTGTTTCTTATGATGCTTGTTTTGTTACTGATTCTAAAAGAAAACTTTTAGGTTTTGTATCTATTAAGAATTTACTTATAAATGACCCTGATAACTTAATTGATGATGTAATGGAAAAGTGTGAACATGTTGTAAATACTTTGGTTGATCAGGAAGTTGTTGCAAAGATATTTCAAGATTATGACTATTCTACACTACCTGTTGTTGATATGGAAGATAGACTTGTCGGTGTTATTACAATCGATGATATTGTCGATATTCTAGAAGAAGAAGCTACAGAAGACATCGAAAAAATGGCTGCTATTGTTCCTAGTGTTAAACCTTATGACAAAACTAGTGTTTTTGAGACTTTTAAAGCTAGAATTCCTTGGCTTTTACTACTTATGATAAGTGCTACTTTTACTGGTAAAATTATTCAAAATTTTGAAAATCAACTTGCTAGTTACACTATTCTTACTGCTTTTATACCTATGCTTATGGATACTGGTGGTAATGCTGGAGGGCAAGCTAGTGTCAGTATAATTCGTGCTTTATCTTTAAATGATATTGAGTTTGGCGATATATTTAAGGTTATGTTTAAAGAATCTAGAGTTGCTTTACTTTGTGCTATCACTTTAGGAGTTTGTAATTTCTTTAAGATGTTACTAATTGATAATGTTTCTTGTATGATTGCCTTAGTTGTTTGTATTACTTTAGTTTTTACAATTGTTTTAGCTAAATTAATTGGTTGTACGCTTCCTATGATTGCTAAAAAAATAGGTTTTGACCCAGCTGTTATGGCCAGTCCTTTTATAACTACTATCGTTGATGCTTGTAGTCTAATTATTTATTTTAATATAGCTTCCATTCTTCTTGGATTTTAAAAAAAATAAAAGTTTAAACTTTTATTTTTTTATTAGGCTTACACCTGTCATCTCTTTTGGAATAGGTAGATTTATTAAATCTAACATTGTTGGGGCTATATCCGCTAACTTTCCATTATTTAATTCTATATTATTTCTTGTTACTATGAAAAATACTGGGGAAGTTGTATGTGATGTTACTGGCTTTTTTTCTTTATCCCACATAATATCACAATTACCATGATCTGCTGTTACAATTAAAGTTCCATCTAATTCTTCTACTTTTTCATAAATTTTCTTTAAACATTTATCCATATGTTCTACGGCCTGTTTTGCTGCCTCGTAGTTTCCTGTATGTCCTACCATATCTCCATTTGCTAAATTCATTACTGTTACATCATAATTTTCTACTTCTTTTAGGAAATTGTCAGTAACTTCATATACACTCATTTCTGGTTTTAAGTCATATGTTGCAACTTTAGGAGATGGAATAATTATTTTTTTCATATCTGGGTATTCTATTTCTTTTCCCCCATCGAAGAAGAATGTTACATGTGCATATTTTTCTGTTTCTGCTATTCTGAACTGACTTAGGCCATTGTTATGTAGATAATCTACTAAAATGTTTTTTAAATCTAAATCGTTAAATGCATGTTTTGACTTAACAGTTTCTGTTACTGGAAACATTGTTAATGTTTTTAAATTATTATAACTTATTACTTTTAAATCCTTTTCTTCTGCTTTGCTTCTATATTCATCTGGATTTGAAAATAAAGTAAATAATTCTCTTAATCTATCTTTTCTAAAATTAAATGTTATTATAGCGTCATTATCTCTTATAGGAGTATTATTTATTATTCCTGGTATAACAAATTCATCATATATACCTTTGTTATAGTTTTCCTCAATTAATTCGTTATATGTGTTATATATCTTTCCTTTTCCATAACACATTGCATCATACGCTAATTTAAGTCTATCAAAGTTATTATCTCTATCCATCGAATAATATCTTCCTGATATTGTAGCTATTTTGCCTATTTTCAATTCTTTTAATTTATTATTTAATTCATTTAAGTATTTTAATGCGCTTTTTTCATATGTATCTCTTCCATCTAAAAATGGATGTATATATATATTTTCAACATTGTTTTTTTTACACATATCTAATATTCCAAATAAATGATTAATATGTGAATGTACTCCTCCATCTGACAATAGTCCCATAATATGAAGGTTTGAATTATTCTTTTTTACGTGTTCTAGGACTTCTAATATTTCTTTATTTTCTAGTATTTGATTACCATCTATTGATCTAGTTATTGCATCTAGTGGTTGTAATGCTACTCTACCTGAACCTATATTCATATGTCCTACTTCACTTGTACCCATTTGTCCTTCTGGAAGTCCTACTGCTTTTCCACTTGCTTCTAGTAATGAGTGTGGGTATTTATTTAGCAACATATCTATTGTTGGTTTATTTGCATTCAAAAATGCATTTCCATCGCTTTCTTTTCTTATTCCACATCCGTCTAATATACATAATACTAATGGTTTCATATATACCTCCTACCCTTTAATAATTATATTTTATCACAAAATTACGTATTTTAAACATATAAAAAGAGTGTTTCTACACTCTTAATGTTTCTAATTTTAATTTATCTGCAATTGTAACTATAAACTCTGAATTAGTAGGTTTTGCTCTATCTATATCAACTGAGTTTCCAAAAATATCTTCCATTAAATCCCATGATCCTCTATTCCAACTAACCTCTATAGCATGTCTTATTGCTCTTTCAACTCTTGATACTGTTGTATCAAACTTTGATGCTAGTTCGGGATATAATTCTTTTGTAATTCCACCTACTGTTTCTGGTTTATTGTAGACAATACCAATTCCTTCTCTAATATATTGGTAACCTTTTATATGTGATGGTATACCTAAATCATGTAAAATCTTGGTAATTGCTATTTGAAGATTACCATATTTTAAATCATAGCTTTCATGTTTTTTATCATCTTTTGATACGACATTTATTATTTTTTGTTCTAAATCTGGCAACTCAAATGGTTTTAAAATGAAATAGCTAGCTAATGATTCTGAAACATCTCTTATTATTTTAGGATCATTATAACTTGTTAAAACTATAACATTTTTATTTATTCCTTTTTCGTTTAGCTTTTCTAAAACATACATTCCATCTTTTTTTGGCATTATTAAGTCTAGAAGAATCAAATCGTATTCTTTTTGACGTTCTTCTGCTAGTTTAATTCCTTCTTCTCCATCAAAAGCTTTTAAAACTATACTAACATTACTACTATTACTTCTAAAATACTCACTAACCATGTCGATTAAACTTACGTTATCATCGATCATAAGTACTTTAATCATAATTATCTCCTTCCTGTAGTACTGCTATGATAGAAACATTATACAACATATTTTTTTAGTTTACTAGACTATTTTTTGTCGATTTTTGAAAAAAAAGAATAGATTTATTCATCTACTCTTTTTACCTCATTTATTATATTTATGAACTCTAAAGCATTGCATGAGGCATTTCCTATTAAATATCCATCTATTTCTTCGATTGTATTTAAACTTTTAATATTTTTTTCACTTACACTTCCACCGTATAACACTTTTATGTCTTGACCATTTTTCATATCTTTTATGAAATTTTTAATAAATTTAGATATCTTTATTATTTCTCTTTTTGAAGGGGTTTTACCTGTTCCTATTGCCCATACAGGTTCATATGCGATTACAATATTTTTTAAATCATTTATACCTTTAAGTGCTGTATAAATTTCTCTTTTTATTACTTCTTCTGTTTCCATCATATTTTTTTCTTCTAATGTTTCACCAACGCATAGTACTATACCCATATCTTCTTCTAATGCTGCCTTGATTTTTTTATTTATTATTTGGTTTGTTTCTTTAGCATTTTTTCTTCTTTCAGAATGTCCTACTAGGGTGTACTTAACTTTCATACTTTTAGCTTGTGATGGAAGTATTTCTCCTGTATATGCTCCTTCATTTGACTCATATATATTTTGAAGTCCTAGTTTTACATTTAATCTTTTGAAATATGGCAAATAAATTGCACTTGGAAGTAATATTACTGCTTTGTAGTCTATATTGCCTCTTATTTTTCTTATATAATCTCTTACCTCTTCATAATTCATTTTAGTTTTCATGTTTCCTATAATAATTTTCTTTGCCATATTCATACCTCTATTTCTTCTTTTTAGTTAATTTATTTTTTATTCTTGTAGTTAATTTCGGTTTAACTTCTGTATTTTTTAAAACTTCATTATAAACACTTGATATGTCTAAAGCATAATGTTCAAGTGAATGTTTTTCTGCTGTGAATCTTGCTTGTTTACTTAATTCTTCGACTTTTTTTGGATCATTTATTAATTCATCAACTATTTTTATATATTCTTGTTTTGTTTCAAATACTCTTCCATTTATATTATCTTCTACAACATCTAGGAAAGCATCATCTTTATAGCATATAACTGGTACTGATGCAGACATAGCTTCTATTACTGTAAGCCCTTGAGTTTCTGTTTTTGATGCGGTTACAAAGATATTAGCTAATTGATAATATTTTGGTATTTCTTCCCAAGGTATAGCATTTGTAAATATAATATTATTTTCTAGTTTTTTATTAACTGTCCATTCTATAAATTTTTCATAATCAGGTCCTGATCCTACTATTAACAATTTGGCGTGTTTATGCTTTCTTATTATTTCAACTTGTGATTCTAATAAAAACTCAATATTTTTCTCTTCTGCTAATCTTCCAACAAACATAATTACAAAGTCATCTTTTGTTAATTTTAATTCTTTTCTTATTGAATCAATTTCTTCTTTTTTGAAGTTTTCTTTATAAAATCTTGATACTTCCATACCTGTTGGAACTATTCTTATATCTTTTTCTATATTATATTTTTCTTTAAATAATCTATAAGTTTTTTTACTTGGAACTATTAATTGTTTAGCTGTTTTATCACAGTAAAACATTGTTAAGTATTCAACTATTTTTTTACTTGATCTATCAAAGTGTCCTTTTGTTATGTAGTGAACATAGTCTTCATACATGGTGTGATATGTATGTACAAGTGGAATATCAAGTTGTTTAGCTATTATTCTAGCAAATGTACCTATTCCAAATTCTGTATGTGAATGTATTATATCTAGATTCCAGCTTTTGATTTTATTAATTGCTCTTAATGGATATATTCCTGTTAATCTATAGTCATATATTCCAATTGGAATTCCTGGAATTCTTATGACTCTTTCATCGTTTTCAAACTTATAGGACATATTTTCTGGATTAACAGTGACAATAAATACTTCATGTCCTTGTTCTCTTAGTGCTTTTTCTAGATTTACAATACTTGTTGATACTCCATTAATAAATGGAGGATATGTATCTGTAAAAATGCCTATTCTCATATTAACTGTCCTTTCTTTTTATAAATAAAGTGATAGCTCCTACAATCATTCCAAAATAGTAAGTAATAGCTCTCCATAAAAGCATTATTGCATTTAGTACTGGTCCTGTTATAAAATTTGAGAAAAATACAATAAATGCGTATTCTAATCCACCTGTTCCTCCTGGTATTGGTACAAAAGATCCCACCATCATTACGTATGCTGATGCGATTAATGTTTCATATACATTTATACTTGTATAATCTCCTGCTCCATATAATAAAATTAATGGTATTAAGTAAAGTGATAGTAAGGCTAAAAAATTACACAATATCATGTTTATAAAATTAGCTTTATCTTTTATAAGCATTTTAGCTCCTTCATTAAAATCACTTATATATTTTTCAAATTTTTCTATTGTTTTTTCTTTATTTTTTACTATTCTTATTTTATTTAAAAGTTTTATTATAAAGTTTATTATTTTTTTATTTAATTTTTTAGAGAAACTTATTATAAATAAAATTATTATTACAAATAGATTGCATAAGAATCCTAAAGTTACTAAATATTTTAAAAAACTGTTACTTGGAAAAATATGCATAAAATAATTGCATACTACAGCTATTACGCCAAGTAAGACTAAGGCTATTTGATAAACTATGAAATTTTGTATTGATACATTTGTTGCATCTGATATTTTTAGTTTACTTCTTTTTAGTGAATATATTTCATATGGTTGCCCACCACTTGAAAATGGTGTTATAGCGTGGAAAAAATTAGTTTCTAAAACTAATCTTACTGCATCTTTAAATGTGTACGTGCTTTTAAATTTTGAGACTATTTTCTGCATTACTACTGCTTTTAATAACCAATATAAAATTATTAGTAAGAAAGCAAATAATAGGTATATTTTATTTATCGAAACTATTTGTTTTATTATTTCTTCGTAGTTATCTTTTAAAGATAAGTATAATACCAATATTGTCGCTAAAACCACTATTATAAAAGTTAATGTATTTTTTAGTACTTTATTCATCTTTATCTTCTACAGCTTCTATTCCAGGTAATTTTTTTCCTTCTAAAAATTCTAGTGAAGCCCCTCCTCCTGTTGAAATATGTGTCATTGAATCTTTATATCCAAAATTAATTACTGATGCGGCTGTATCTCCACCACCAATTATCTTTACTGCGTCTAGACTTTTTAATATTTCTAAAACGCCTATTGTACCGTCTTTAAAAGCTTCTACTTCTGAGTATCCTAGTGTTCCATTCCAAACTACTAATTTGCTTTTTTCTAGGTACTTTTTAAATAACTCTACTGTTTTTTCACCGATATCTAATCCTATTTCATCTTCTTTTATATTATCGATATTACTTACTCTTGGATTTTTGTCTTCTATACTTTTTGCATTTACACTATCTACTGGTAATACTATTTTATTGCTATATTTTTCTAGCATTTCTTTGCAAAAGCCAATTGATTCTTCATCTAGCAATGATTTTCCTATATTTTTTCCTATTGCTTTTAGAAAAGTATAAGACATTCCTCCGCCTATTAATATATAATCAGCTTTTTTTGCTAAATTTTCAATAACTCCTATTTTATCATTTACCTTTGCTCCACCCAAAATAACTGTATAAGGATGTATATCTTCTTCTGTTGCTATTGATAAATTTTTAATTTCTTTTTCTACTAAAAATCCTAAGCCACTTGGTAGATTTGAAGCTATTCCAACATTTGACGCATGAGCTCTATGAGATGTTCCAAAGGCATCATTTATAAATATGTCTCCAAGACTTGCCCAATATTTTCCAAGTTCTAAATCGTTTGAGCTTTCTAATTTTCCATATAGATCTTCATATCTTGTATTTTGAACTAATATGACATCTTTTGGAAGCATATTTTCAATCATGCTTTCTAGTATTGGACCTCTTGTTGAATTACAAAACTTTACTTCTTTATTTAATAATTCACTTAATCTTTTAGCAACTGGCTCTAAACTATTTTTTTCTAAGTCTTTTTCTTCTTTTATTCTTCCTAAGTGTGAAAATAAAACTACTTTGGCATTTGCATCAATGGCATATTTGATTGTTTTTAGACTTTCTTTTATTCTATTATCATCTGTTATAATGCCATCTTTCATTGGCACATTAAAATCTACTCTAATTAAAACCTTTTTATTATCTAAATTAAAATCTTCTATTGTCTTTTTCATTATTATCACCTTACTTATTAAGTCTATTTTATACCATGGAGATATTTTTTTCAAGGAAAATTAAATAATGTCTTTTCTTATTCAGATTTTTGTGATAACCTAATAATAGGAGGTACATATGTTTAAGGATAGAAGTAAAATATTTTTCTTTACTGTTATTATTGAATGTTTTGTAGCCATATTGTTTTTAGTGGGGTCTTCAATGAGTGGCATTAATTCTGATGTTCAAAACACATTAACAATTGGAAGTTTCTTTTCATATACTGGTGTTCAAACTATTGGTATTTTATTAGTAGTTAGCGCAGTATTAGATTTAGTTGGTCTTGTTTATAAAAACAGAGAACTAATTACTTTAGGTACTGTACTTGTTATTGCAAGTTTAGCTTGTGATTTCTTTGGTACTACTTTACTAATTGCTTTCCAAAATGTATGTGATGAGTCAATTCTATTCGCTTCAATTATTGATTTATTATTACTTTTAATCATGATTGTAGTAAAAATGATTGGTTTTGAAGATCAATTAAAAACTTTAAAGAAAAATGAAAAAAAATCCAAATAAGGATTTTTTTTATTCTGTTAATAAATCTTTTAATGGGACTATATTTAGCCCTTTTGATTTTATATTATTAATAATAAGTGGCAATTCTTTTTCTAATTGTTCATTTATATGAAAGGATATTATAGAACCATTTTTTAATTGTTTTTTTATTTCATAAAGTGGTTTTGTTGTTGTTATTATTGATGGTGTTATTGTATATATTTTAGATGCTGAGCATAAAAGTAATGTTTCTTTATTATAATCATCACTATAACAATAAGTATTTTCTTGGTATTTTTTTATTTTTGTATTAAGCCATGCAAATGCAGAATCTTTATAATTATAATTTATACTTAAATTACCTATTTCATGTTCATTTGATATTATTTTTTTTAATTTTTCTTCATCATAAAAATAAAAATCTATAAAGAATGTGGCTTTTACATTCTTTTCTTTTAGTATTTTGAGTACATTATCTATATTTGTATCTTTTGTTGCTAGAAAAATAAATGTCGTATTATTTAATGATTCATTTCCGCTTATTATAAACTTATCGTAGTTATCTTCTATTGATATATCTGGTTTTTTATTTTTTATAGTAATTAAATTCTCGTTGTATTTTCCATATCTTCTCATTTTGCTATAACTTGAATCTATATCAACTTCCACTCCATGAAGTCCTGGAGTTATTTTATCATCTATTATATTAGCATTGGTTGCATTTTCTTCGTATTTTTCTTTTTCTTTTTTTATTTGTATCATTATTTCATCATTTTCTTTTACAACACTTAAAGTTTTTTCTGTATAAAAAAAGCTAAAACACATTAACGATATTATTCCTAGTATTTCAAAAGTTTTTTTCATATTATTCACCAATATAATATATGTTAAAAAAGCACTAAAATGATTATTTTTCATAGGATATTATGAAAGGAGATTTGTTTATGTATAGTTATAATAATAATATTCCTTATTACCAAAATTATAATTTTAAAAGTAATGATCGTTATGGTTTTTTAGGTCCTTTTATTTTAGGTGGTATTACAGGTGGATTAGTAGCCCCTGCTTTTTATAGACCTTATAATAGACCTTATTATCCTTATCCAGGCCCTTATTACTATGGTCCTTACTAAAAAGTCTTGTAAATTCGGCAACAAAATGTTATAATTCATCATAGGAGATGATAGATATGTTTTCTAACTATGATGATATTTCTAAAATTATTAGATCTTATATTGAGGAGTCTTTAACTAAGATAACTGGTGATGTTTCTATGCTTACTAGTCAAATAGAAGAAAAGTATCATTTTACATTATCTATCACAGATACAACGAATTTAGGGAATGCTATTTCTGTTGCTAAACAAGCTAGAAGTGATTATAATACTGGTCTTCAAAATAGTCAATTTGCTACTACTGATTGGTCAAATGCTCTTGAAAAATCAAAAGAACTAGCTGCTACTAAAGAAGGAAATGCGAGAGACTATGCCTATAAGTTAGCTACTAAAGTTTGTATAGGAACTTATAAAGGTCCTCTTACTCTTGATACTATGAAAGAGTTAAAAGAACACGGATATGATGGTACTTATGGTAGCACTACTATGATGCAAATGTATGCTTTATATACTCAAAATCAAAATTTAGTTGAAAAAAGTAAGATTGATGAGGCCACTATTGGTAAACAGGCAAATCAAATAGCTAGTTATGATCAAGCATATCGTAGTCAATTTATTCAATTAGAAAATATTCAAAATCAAAATAAAACTATACAATCTGAAAATGAAAGTTTAAAATCTGCTAATCAAGCTTTATTAGATAGACTTAATGCACAAACTAATGAAATTACTAAGTTATCTAGTAAAATTGAAGAGTTATCAAAGAAATGGTCTACTCAATTATTAGAAACTTTTAAAAGTATTTTAGGTAGAGAAAATACTAATGTAGATGACAATAAAAAAGTGATGTAATGCATCACTTTTAAAATGTGTGTTTTTTATTTTTTATAAATTCTCTGAGCATTTTAGTAAGTGCTCTTTTTTCTATTCTAGATACATAACTTCTTGATATTCCAAGTTCTTCTGCTATAGTTTTTTGAGTCATTTCTTCTTTTCCATTTAATCCATACCTTTTCTCAATTATTTCTTTTTCTCTTTTAGTTAAAACATTAAAGTAAGTGCTTAATAAATCTATATTATTTTGATTATGAATGTTCATAGCAAAATCTGGATCTGGAGTTTTTAAAATATCTATAAATGATATTTCATTTCCCTCTTTATCAAATCCTACAGGTTCATTTAAACTTATATTTTTACTGTTTTTTTTATCACTTCTAAAATGCATTAATATTTCATTTTCTATACATCTAGCACAGTATGTTGTTAATCTCGTTCCTTTTGAATATTGATAGCTATCTACCCCTTTTATTAATCCGATTGTTCCTATACTTATTAAATCATCCATATCAGCTCTATCATGATCGTATTTTTTTACTATATGAGCAACTAGTCTTAAATTATGTTCTATTAATTTATTTCTTGATTCTATATCTCCTTCTAGCATTTTTTTTATAGCTTCTTCTTCCTCTTCTTTTGGTAATGGTTCTTTAAACATATTGTTTGAATAAGCTGCTGTAAAGATTGTAAAATCTTTAAATAAATAAATTAGAATTCTTTTTAACATAAATCACTTCCTATAAAATTATATTTTTATAGATTTTATTTATGAAAAAAATAGGCTAGGCCTATTTTTACATGTATTTTTTCATTGATTGCATCATTTGATTAACTTGTTTTTGACTAGGTGTTCTTCCCATTCCTGTCATCATAGCTTTAATCATCTGTTCATTAATTGGTGGGTTTTTTTGCATATATTTTTTCATAAAGTGTCTAGCTAGGAAAAAACCTATAACTATTCCTATACCCATTCCGAATAATATTTTTAATATATCAAAAAGTAATTCCATTATTTCACCTTCCTTTTTTCATTGTACTAAATTTTTATTTTATCTTCAATAGTTTTATACTTCAAAGTTATCTAAGAAATCATCTATTGTCATCATTTGGTTATCAATTGATTCTAATGAAACGTTTTCTTTTTCTATAGGAGTCTCTTTTTCTTCTTTAAGTGTACTACTCTTCCAAGCGTCCTTTATTTCCATTTTTGATATTGTAGAGCCTGTCATATGTCTATCAGCTATTGGAATTTCTGTTAATTTTATTTCTAAATTTTCTTTTAATGTTTTATATCCTATTAATTCTTTATAGTTTACTATAAATGTTTTTAAAATATAATAAGGATTTGTTTTTACTTCTCTTATTATTTGAATTCCTTTTCTAGCTCTAGATATTAATTCAAATTCTGATAGTTTTACTCTCTTTGCAGTTCCTTTTTCTGTTATTACTGTTAGGTATTCATATTTATCAGAATATACATTTCCTGATACTACTATATCATTTTTTAAAGCTATGGCTTTTACTCCACTTGATTTTATTCCTGTTATTGGAATTTCTTCTTTTTTATAGCACAAACCATATCCATTTCTTGTTGAGATAAATACCTTATCTCCGTCATTTACTTCTACTGATACTACTTTATCATCATCTTTTAATTTCATACATGTTATTGGTTTTGAATATCTTTGTACTTTGAATTCTTCTAGTTTTGTTCGTTTTACCATACCATTTTGTGTGAATATAGTGATATCTTTATCTACATCAAAGTTAGATACTGGATAAGCAAATATTATATTTTCTTCTGAAGACATATTTACTAAATTACTTATATGTTTTCCTAAATCTTTCCATTTTAATTCTGGTAGATAATGTACTGGTATATAAATATAGTTTCCTTTATCTGTAAATAATAACAATGTATCCATAGTAAACATTTTAAATGTTCCTATGCTATAATCTCCATCTTTTATTGTTGTTTCTTGCTTTTCGTCATAACTTTTAAGTGATACTCTTTTTACATATCCTTCTTTTGTTACTGAAACTATTACATTTTCTTTTGGAAGCATTTGTGTTGTGTCTATTTTTATTTCTGTTATTTCATCTTTTATAACAGTTTTTCTTTCTGTAGCATATTCTTTTTTTACTTTTCTAAGTTCGTCTTTCATAACATCTTTTAATTTATTTTCATCTGCTAGTATAGCTTTTAATCCTGCTATAACTAAAGTAAGTTGATTAAATTCTTGTTCTAAGTCTATTACATCCATGTTAGTTAGACGGTATAACTGTAAAACCAATATTGCTTCTGCTTGTCTTTCTGTAAAGTCAAATTTTTCAATTAAATTTATTCTTGCATCACTTTTATTTTTACTCGAACGTATTGTTTTAATGACATCATCTAGTATTGATAATGCTTTAATTAGACCTTCTACTATATGCATTCTTGCTTCTGCAAAGTCTAGGTCATATTTTGTCCTTTTTGTAATTACTTCTTTTTGATGAGCAATATATGCGTCTAGTATTTGTAAAATGCCTAATGTCATTGGACGTCTATTTACAATAGCTACCATATTGTAAGCGTAAGATATTTGTAAATCTGTATTTTTAAGTAAATAGTTTAAAATATTTTCTTTGGCAGCTCCTGCTTTTAAATCTATTGCTATTCTTAAACCTTCTCTATCTGATTCATCTCTTACTTCAGCAATACCTTCTATTTTTTTATCTATTCTTATATCATCAATTTTCTTTACAAGCATTGCTTTATTTACTTCAAATGGTATTTCTGTAATTATAATTTGCTCTTTATTTTTTTCTTTTGCAAATTCTATTTTTGATCTTACAATTACTTTTCCTTTTCCTGTTGTAAATGCTTCTATTATTCCAGATTTTCCTTCTACTATTCCACCTGTTGGAAAGTCTGGACCTTTTACTATATCTAATATTGTATCTAATCTACAGTTTGGAGAGTCTATTCTCTTAATTGTAGCATCTATTATTTCACCTAGATTATGGGTTGGTATGTTTGTTGCATATCCAGCAGATATACCTGTTGTTCCATTTACTAAAAGGTTTGGAAATTTAGCTGGTAGGACAGTTGGTTCTAATTCTGTATCATCAAAGTTTGGTGCCCACATTACTGTATCTTTATCAATATCTTTTAGTAATTCATTGCTTATTTTTGATAGTCTTGCTTCAGTATAACGCATTGCGGCTGCTGAATCACCATCCATTGAACCATTATTACCTTGCATATCTACATATGGAGTATTTTGTTTCCACCATTGGCTCATACGAACCATGGCATCATATATTGAAGAGTCTCCATGTGGGTGATAATTACCCATTATATAACCAACGGTTTTTGCTGATTTACGATAAGGTTTGTCATATGTATTATGATCTTTATACATTCCATATAGAATTCTTCTTTGTACTGGCTTTAAGCCATCTCTAACATCTGGAATAGCACGATCTTGGATAATTGCCTTAGCATATCTTCCAAAACGATCTCCCATTATTTCTTCTAATGTATAATCATGTATTCTTTGTATGATTTCACTCATGTTACACCTTCTTAATCTATTTTGTAATTATCCTCAAGTGTGAAGACAACATTTTGTTCAATCCACTCTTTACGTGGTTCTACCTTATCGCCCATCAAAACGCTTACTCTCTTTTCTGCGATTGATGCATCTTCTATTGTTACTCTGATTAACATTCTGGTATCTGGGTTCATTGTTGTTTCCCATAATTGATCAGCGTTCATTTCACCAAGTCCTTTATATCTTTGGACTCCAGGTTTACCTGAATTTTTCTTTTTTACTTCATCTAATTCTTCATCTGTCCATGCGTAGAAATGTTTTTTTCCGTAATCTATTTTATATAGTGGTGGAAGCGCTATATAAAGTTTTCCATGTTCTATTAATGGTTTCATATATCTATAGAAAAATGTTATTAAAAGAATTTGAATGTGTGCCCCATCATCATCGGCATCGGTCATTATTATTACTTTATCATATGATGAGTCTTCTACATTAAAGTCTGATCCTACACCGGCTCCTATTGTATGAATCATTGTATTTATTTCTTCATTCTTTAATATTTCTTCCATTTTTGCCTTTTCTGTATTTAATACTTTACCTCTAAGTGGCAATATTGCTTGGAATTTTCTATCTCTACCACCTTTTGCAGAACCACCGGCAGAATCTCCTTCGACTAAGAATAATTCGTTTTTCTTAGGATTTTTTGATTGAGCTGGTGCCAATTTACCTGATAAAGCTGCTTCTTTTTTATTTTTATCTTTTCCATTTCTTGCTTCATCTCTAGCTTTTCTAGCAGCTTCCCTTACATTTCTTGATTTAACCATTTTTTCTAGTATTTTTGTTGCTGAATCTTTATTCTCTTCTAGGAAGAATTTTAAATTTTCATAAACTATACTATCTACTACTGTACGAGCTATAGGTGTTCCAAGTTTCCCTTTTGTTTGGCCTTCAAATTGCAATAGATTTTCTGGAATTTGTAAAGAGATTATAGCTGTTAAACCTTCTCTTGTATCATTTCCTTCAAAGTTTTTATCTTTTCCTTTTATATATCCATTTGTTTTGGCGTATTCATTAAATACTCTTGTTAAAGCTGTTTTAAATCCAACTTCATGTGTTCCTCCATCATTTGTTTTTACATTATTTACAAATGATGTTATTGTTTCTGAATAGCTATCTGTGTACTGAAAAGCTACATCTACTTTTATAGTATCTTTTTCTCCTTCAAAAGCAACTATTTTATGTAGTGGTTTTTTATCATCATTTAAATAATCAACAAATGCTTCTAGACCTTTTTCATAGTGATATGTTTCTAGTCTATCTTCTATTTCATCTCTTACTTCTATAGTTAAATTTTTAATTAAAAATGCACATTCTTGCATTCTTTCACATATTGTTGAATATGAAAATTCTGTTGTTGAAAAGATTTCTTTATCTGGTAAGAATCTTACTTTTGTTCCTGTCCTATTTGTCTTTTCTAATTTTTTTAAAGGTTGTGCTACTTTACCACCATTTTCAAATTTTATAAAGTATTCATAACCATCTTTTTTTATTGTTACTTCCATCCATTTACTTAGGGCATTAACTACTGATGCACCTACGCCGTGAAGTCCTCCGGATACTTTATATCCGCCACTTTCAAACTTACCCCCAGCGTGAAGTACTGTGTAGATTACTTCTGGCGTAGAGACTCCACTTGCATGCATTCCAACTGGAACACCTCTTCCTTCATCTTCTACTTCTACACTACCATCTTTGTGAAGCGTTATCTTTATCTTTTTACCAAAGCCATTTATTACTTCATCGATAGCGTTATCTACAATTTCCCAAACTAAATGGTGAAGTCCTCTTTTATCGGTTGATCCGATATACATACCTGGACGTTTTCTTACTGCTTCTAGTCCTTCTAGTATTTTTATTGAACTTTCATCATATTTTGCCATACTATCACCTTTTCAATTATAACAAAAAAAAGAAATATTCTCAAATATTTCCTTATTTTTAAAGTTGTTTTTCTAATTTTACTTCATTTATTTGGAATAATACCTCATCTTCTGTTATTGTAACTGGACATGGATAATTCATTTCTAGTAGTGTATATGTAACAGCATCTGTTGCAGTTATGATTTCTTTATTCTTTCTATTTAGTTTTTCACTATAATACTCATACATCATTTTTTGTAACACACTATTTATATTAGCTAATTTTCTATTTAATAAATTTAACATTGCTTCATCCATTTTATTTTCAAAATAAAGATCTACTGTTTCATATATTTCAAGTTCTTTTACATATTCTTCTGTTGCTTTTAATAATTCTATAGCGTTTTTTGAAGTTATTATAGTATTTGTTTTATGTACATAATAACTTATTTTTTCTATTAGTAAATCTTTATTTAATGTATTGTAGATATAGTTTAATTCTCTTATATCTTTTGTACCATATTCTTTTGGTATTATAAGAAATATTATATCTTCTGGATCTATTTTTGAATAAACATACTTTTCATCTTCATACGAACTTTTATTATATGGATATCCTGTTTCAATTGCTTTAGCATATGAATCTATTGGTAAAAACAACTTGTTTGCAAGGCAGAAAAAACCTATTCCATTTGATGTAAATTCTCTATATGCTTTACCATTTAGTCCCATAGAAGCATCTACTACTGAAATCCAATTTTCTAAATTTCCTCCTTGAAAATTTCTTGGTACTTCTATTCCAAGTTCTCTCATGGCTTGTTTAGATAAAATTCCATTTCTAATAATTGATTCTATTTTGAAAAAGTCAAATCCTATCGAATGAAAACATGGATTAGATTCTCTTTCATTTACTTGTTCTATTTTTATTCTGTTTTGGCTTTGTAATTCATTAAAGTAAATCTCATTTATATCTTTAGCTAACGATATCAACTCTTTTGAATAATCAAACCTTAAATATTTTTCTTTAAGTGATGCGGGTGATTTTCTTCCAAATCTTAACCTATCTAGTGCATCAGCATCTTTTAATATCTTTGATAATTTTTCAAATCTTTCATATTCTTGTTCTTCTATTTCATGATTTTCACATGTTCTTCTATAAAATTTATCTTCAAGTGAATGCATATCAATAATAGCTTCTAACATCTTTTGTTTTTCTTGATCTTTATAAAATTCTTGATTTCTTGTTACTTCTCTTACTCTAAGACTTGATGCATAACCATGAAATGTATCCTCATAGTCATTTTCTCTACCCATATCGTGATATATAGCAGCATCAACAACTATTTTTAAATCTTCTTCTGTTAAGTTTAATTTTTTGCCTAGTAGATACGTAAACATCATAACTTTTTCAGAGTGATGAAGGCCGTGAAATACATTTTTCTGATACACCTTTTTTGAATCTATTCCATTTTCATATTTTTTTAAATCTTCTATTATGTCATCAGTTAATTTTGATGATATATTAACACTTAAAGGGACTTCTTTATTTAGAATCTTATTTATGGTAAGACTCATATTCAGCCTCCTTATTAACGCTTGCTTCAAATGCATTTAATATATGGTATCCCATATTTCTTATTTCATCATATGTTTTCTTGCAAAATAAGTATGGTTCTTCTTCTTTTATAGATGGGTCATAATAATACCAAATCCCATCTTGTAATACTCTTAACATTGAATGATTTGGTAAATCATTTATATTTGTTCTTTTATCTATACAGTGAACATTAAAGCTACGTATTCCTAGCATATTTAGCATAAATTTCATCATATTTACTATTCCTTCACAGTTTGATTTGCCAACTATAAAGGCATTATAACTACTATGAATCATGGCCATTTTCTTTTTGGCGAATGAAGGTATTTCACTGTATCTTTCTATGTACTCTGTATATTTTTTATCTCTATCTATTATAACATCTTTGTTTAAAAATGTTTGATTTGCCACATAATTATAAACGAAGTTAACTTGTGATTCTTCTGGTAGGTTATAAACATTAAATAATTTGAAAATAAGATCTGCTTTGGCATACATTTTTTCTAGTGATTGAGCGTCTATTAAAGCATATTCCATTAAACCAACTAATTCAGCAAAACAAAGTTGGCTATCTCCTGTTACTACGGCTTTAGAAATCATTTCTGGAATTACTTCATCATTTTTTACTAGGGATTGGTACATATTAACATCTAATATATTAGTCTCTGCTTCTTGAGTATTTTTAATATAAGAAATTATATCTATATTTGTATGAATGCTTGTACCGTATATCATAACATTCTTTAAGTTTGTTAATTTATCTAATCCTACTAATTCTTCTAGTCGTGGATTATTTATTAGTTTAATATTTTTTAAATCTTTTAATTCTGTCAAATCTAATTTTTTTATATTTACATCATTAACTATTGTTAATTCTTCCAAACCCTTTATTTTTTCAATTGGTTTAAAGTCGTTTATATAGTTGATAAAACATGCAGATTTAATATCTATATCTTCACTATATCTAGAATATTCTGCACTTTGAAGAGTTAACTTTTTTAGATTCCTTAAATATTCTATATTTTTTATGTTTGTAACATTTTCTAATACTAATTCTTCTATCATATCTAACTCTTCTTGAGTAAATAGACATGAATCTTTATCAAATACACTTATTCTTTTGTATATTCCCTTTTTTTCTAATTCTTTTACTAAAATTATTGCGACGCTATAATCAAAAAATATCTTTTCCATAGTAATCCCCTTCTTTAGAAAGACTATTATACCAAAATGTCTCTATTTGTCAATTTTTCAAGTTCTTTTTTAAACTCTAATTTGTTTTTTTCTGCTAGCTTATCATATTCTTTTTTTATATGATAATCGCTTACATATTCTATTAATTTTTTATTATTTAGAATATATTCTTCTAAGTCTTTGTCTAATTTAAAATTTAACTCTATTTTAAATCTGATAGCTCTTATTATTCTTAATGGATCTTCATTTATCTTTTTTTCTATGTTTCCTATCACTTTTATTATTTTATTATCTAAATCTTTCTTGGCATTTAATACATCTATATATTCTCCTTTTTTGTCAATTGCTAAAGCGTTTATTATAAAATCTCTTCTTTTTAAATCTTCTGTGAATGATTTTGTATATCTTATCTTAGATGGTCTTCTTTTATCTAAATATTCTTCTTCTATTCTAAATGTCGTTATTTCAAATATATAATCTTTGTATTTTATTTTAAATGATCCAAGTTCTTTATATGAAGATATTATTTCAAAAGTTTCTTCTATTACATCTTTAGTCATACTTGTTGCTATATCTATATCTGTTGTTTTTCTTCCTAAGTATTTATCTCTTGGATATCCGCCTATTATATAGGCAGTATAACCTTTTTGTTCTATTTCATTTAAAAGTGATATGGCTGCTTCGTACATTATTTCATTCCTTTTCTATTTATATTATAATTCTAGCACAAAAAAAGATATCTTTTGATATCTTTTCATAAATTAGTTTAATTCTTCTTTTAATTTAGAACCAGCTTTGATAACTACAGCAGTTCTTGCAGGAATGTTAACTGTTTCACCAGTTCTTGGGTTACGTCCAGTTGAAGCTGCTTTTTCTTTTGCAGTGAAAGTTACGAAACCAGTAATTGTAACTTTACCTTCTTCTTTTAATCCTTTTACAGTTCCTTTAATCATTGCTTCTAATGCACGAGTTGCATCAGCTTTAGTTAATCCTGCTTCTTCAGCTATAAATTCTACTAATTGTGTTTTACTCATAACAAATTTACCTCCGTTGTTTTTTATTAAGCAATCTATCTTGCTTACATTTCAATGTTATCAAATTTGAACTTGAAAATCAACACTTTTTATTACTTTTTAACAAGAATGATAGATTTTTTTTTGAATATACTTATATAGGTGATGCTCATGAAATATAGGATATTAGTAATTAGTTTTATTATTTGCTTTTTTTGTGGGTGTACTAATAAAAAAGATTTTTACATAGAAACTTTTATTAAAAATGATAATCATTTAAAAGTAAGTATAATTTATCCCAAAACTGGATACTATAAGTTGGACAAAAAAATTAGTGATTATGTTAATAATTACACTAAAAGTGACAATAAAATTTTTCTAGATACTTTGGATGAAGTAAATATTGATTATACTTATTTTAAAAATAATAATATAATTTCTATCGTTCTATTCAAAAATGAAAACGACAATCAAGAAATAACTACTTATAATTATGATTTTAAAAAAAATTCTTTTGTAAATATTTCAGACTTCATTAAAAACTATGATATTATTTATGAGTATTTAAAAAAAGATTATAATATAGATAAAACTGATACTAGTAACCTAAAGGTCAATAATTTTTCTATTGATCATAATTTCTTATACATATATTATTCAAAAGATACTTTTAACACAGATGATAATTTAATTATTAAAATTCCACTCGATAATAAAATTAATGATGTAAAGGTAAGTAAAAAAATAAATGCTCCTATCAAAAGAAATATTGACACGTCTAGCAAAGTTGTTGCTCTTACATTTGATGATGGACCTTCTAGATATACAAATGATATCATTGATATATTAGAAAAAAATGATGCTGTTGCGACATTCTTTATTCTTGGAAATAAAGTTAAGTTGTATGAAGATACTTTAAAAAGAAGTATTTCAAATGGCAATGAAATTGGAAATCATACATTCAATCATAAATGGCTTACAAAATTAACTGATGATGAAATTAAAGAACAAATTTCAAATACTCAAAGTATTATTGAAGAAGTTACAGGTTATACTCCTTTATTATTTAGACCTAGTTATGGTTCTTTAAATAGGCGTGTTAGAAAAGATATTAATCTTGATATAGTTCTTTGGAATGTTGATACTATGGATTGGAAATATAAATCAACAAATAAAATAGTTGCTAGAGCAACTAATAATGTAAAAGATATGGATATTATTTTACTTCATGATACTTATAAGAGTACTAAAGATTCTTTGGAAAAGATAATAACTACTTTAAAAGATAAAGGTTTTACTTTTGTTACTGTTAGTGAGCTTAAAGAAATTAAAAAATTAAGAAATGAAAGATAAAGAAATAAAATTACTGGATTTACAAATCGTATTAACTGTTATATACATTGTAAGTTTAGTTTTATCTATATTTTTAACTTATAATGATAGAATTAAATTATCAGATAATAAAAATATTTTTTCTAAGAAACAATCTAAAAATTACTCTATTTTTAACCGTGTTTTAGTACTTGTTTTAACTTTATCTTTCTTATTTATAAATTATGAGAACTACAAAATTACCAAACAAAAAGGCGAAAAATTAGATAACGCCTCTTTACAAATTTTAGCTTCTGAAATATCTACAGTTGCGACTATTATTGTTTTGTATGTTGTTTTAAAATCTACTGGTGAAGATTATACTATTATTAGTGGGATTGAGAACCCTTCTCTTTAATATAGCCTTTTCCTGTTGGAACTAGATTTTCATCATATTTAACCTCTTTAATTCCAACACATTTTTTTAGTTCATTTACCATATATTTATATATTTCTATCGCTAATAGATATTTATGTTCTTCTATGCACTTTACTGTTTCTTTTATATATGTTTCATAAAGAAAGTCTGCCAATTCTTTTGGCTTTAAACTGTTTCTTATAGAAGATGCTATTATTGGTCCTACAATATCATATTCGCATAATAAGTCATGATATTGTTCATCGCTTTTTAAGTATTCTTCTCTAAATGTTCTAAGTATTTGTAACTCTCTACATTTGTCTTTTTTTCCTAATATTTCACATACTATTGTAGTTAAATAGCAAGCTTCACTGCTTGGTGGATTTTTTATATCATCATTCATAAATTTATTAGAACATGCTCTTTCATGAGGTGAAACATATTCTCTTCTTTCTGAACACCAGCGTTTACTACTATCATATCGATTAGCATCATTCATATCAATATGTGTACAATCTGCACATGTTGATACATACCAACTTGTTCCTGCCATAAGTCCTCCTTGTTTACTAATGATTTATTATATATTCTTATTTAAAAAAATCAAGAAAAAAAGGATATTTATTATCCTTTTTTACTAGCAGCAGATTTTATTGCACTATAGATTGATATAATATAAAGACTTTATATTTATTAACAGGACAATTAATACAATAAAGATTCCTATAATGCAATAAGGTCTACTGCCAGTAATTTATTTATTTTATTTCTCTTTCACTAAACTGGAATATAGATGTATATTCTAACACTTTCCATTTATTATCTTCTTTTACTATAGTAAATGGTTTTTCTATTTCATAATAGCCATCACTTGTACATCCTTCTCCATATGTTACTATTTTATTTTTTTCACATAATTTAGATATAGCTTTGTATTCTATTTTGTTTTTACTTATCTTCTTTATTTTTAATATAGTTCCATAATAGTTGGATATACCTTTTCCAATTGGATTTATATAATATTTATTATCTTTTTCTTCTATACTTAAAAATTCATTTACTTTTGGTATAAAAGATTTACTTACAATATTTTCTATAATTGAATAGTTTGTTATAACATATTTATCATTTTCTTTTTTATAGTCTAAATCTCCCCCATAATAATACAAATTATGTATTTCTTCATATATAGAACTTCCTTGTTCTATTTTTTTATTATTTTCTTTTTCTATTTTATTAGTAATTATAGTTGTTACTAATACTAATAAAAGTACTAGTAACAACATTATTATTCTCTTTATATTCTTCTTCATAATTATGACCCTAAATAGAATATTTTTATATATCCATTATCATCATTTCCAGAAATAAGTGATGAGGTTGTTGGGCTTGGCATTGATGATGAAGTTCCTCCTCTTACTGTTGTCCAAGGATATCCCTGTCCATCAACTATTTGTGTATTAGTAAATGTATAGCCAGTATATGATATAGAATCAGATAGTTTAGAATAAGTTGATGCAATTGGATTACCTGATGAATTAACTCCTATGCAGCCAGCATGTCCTGAAATATAACTAGATCCGCCTCCGCCTCCAGCTATTCCATTTCCGCCTCCGCCACCATACCATCCAGCTCCGCCTCCGCCGCCTCCAAAGTTAGATCCATTTGTTCCAACGGCACCATATCCGAAACCACCAACATTTGTAGTAGTAGAAGTTTTCAATGAACCACCCTGCAATTGAGTTCCGCCTGTTCCATAATAAGTTTGCCATGAACTTGTTCCATTTATTCCGATAAGTCCTCCTCCAGCTCCGCCATGTGATGTATGTCCATCTGGTGTATAATAGTCTGCTCCGCCTCCGCCGGCTGCTACCATAATTCTTGACTTTAACGAAGTAACTTCATTCCAACTTGTAATTGATGTAGTAGCAGAAACACGTATATCACTAGCTCCGCCTCCGCCTCTTGCTGTCCCTTGACTACCATTTGTTCCATCTCCGCCACCATTCCAACCACCAACAGTATTAATATATGATTTTGAGCCAACGTATACATATAGTTTTGTTCCTTTATTTAATTTTATTTCTCCATACGTATAGGCTCCTTTTCCGCCTACTCCAGAACTATTAATAGTTCCACCAGCTGCTCCCCATGCTTCTATTTTATAAGTCCCACTTTTTGGAACTTCAAATATTTGATATCTTCCATTAAAAATTCCATTCCCACTATAATAGTAATTGAATGTATTTCTATTTATTTTACTTAAAACTTCACTTGTTGTATTTTCTTCTTTTGATATTAATTTTATAGTTGCTTTACCATTTCCTGTATTAGAACCTGAAGTAATTAATGTATTTGTAAAATAATTATTACTGTAGTGGTATTTGCTACCATTATGAATTATATTATTTACAGTACTTTCTTCTTCTATTGAAGAGCATCCTTCATATCCACTTATATAGCTTGATCCGCCACCTCCGCCGGCTATTCCATTTCCGCCGCCTCCTCCATAATAACCAGCTCCGCCTCCGCCGCCTCCAAAGTTAGATCCATTTGTGCCAACACCTCCATAGCCGAAATTTCCTAAGTTTGTAGATGGAGAATTGTATAAATATCCTGTTGCCGATTGAGTTGCTCCTGTTCCATAAAAAGGGTTCCATGAACTTGTTCCATTTATTCCGATAAGTCCGCCTCCAGCTCCACCATGTGAGGTATGTCCACCTGGTGTATAATAGTCTGCTCCACCACCTCCGGCTGCAACCATAATTCTTGACTTTAATGATTCAAATTCATTCCATATACTTATAGAACTTGTTGGCTCCAATCTTATATCAGTTGCACCTCCACCACCTCTTGCTGTTCCTTGACTACCATTTGTTCCATTTCCGCCACCGTTCCAGCCACCAGATGTAGTATTTTTCGTATTTTCGCCAACGTAAACATACAGCTTAGTTGATTTTGTTAAATAAATGTCTCCAGAAGTGTAAGCTCCCTTTCCTCCTTCACCAGAACTATTTACACTTCCGCCTTGTGCTCCCCATGCTTCTATTTTATAGTAACCTGATACTGGCACTGTAAATGTTTGATACAAGCCTGATGTTGTTGATGCACTATAATAAAAAGAATATTTTTTAAAATTATCTTTTGATGATAAAATTGATTGTTCAGACAATTCTTCTACCTTAACTAAAGTTATCCTGGCATAACCATTTCCACTTTTTCCAGTCATATTATCTTTAGAATCTATCGATGGCATTGTTTCGTTTCCAGTCTTAATAGTATTATTAATAAAATAATAATTGCTGTAATGATATGGATTACCTGTATGTATTATATTTGTTGATATACTTTCCTCTTCTATTGATGAGCATCCTTCATATCCGCTTATATAACTTGACCCGCCTCCTCCTCCGGCTATTCCATTTCCGCCGCCTCCTCCATAATAACCAGCTCCGCCTCCGCCACCTCCAAAGTTAGATCCATTTGTTCCAACGGCACCATATCCGAAACCACCAACATTATTGTAGTGATTACCTGTATTTAAGTAACCTCCCTGTGATTGAGTTGCTCCTGTTCCATAGGAAGACTGCCATGACCCAGTTCCAGCTATTCCATTTAAATTTCCGCCAGCTCCACCATGTGAGGTATGTCCACCTACTGTATAATAGTCTGCTCCTCCTCCGCCAGCTGCGACCATAATTCTTGATTTTAGTGATTCAAACTCATTCCATATATTTTTTTCAGTAGTGGAAGATAATCTTATATCAGTAGCGCCTCCACCACCTCTTGCTGTTCCTTGATTACCATTTATTCCATTACCGCCTCCGTTCCAACCACCAGTTGTAGATGTTGTAGTTCCACCAACATATATGTATACAATTTTTCCTGCACTTAAGTATACCTCACCCGATGTATAAGCTCCCTTTCCTCCTTCACCAGAACTATTTACACTTCCGCCTTGTGCTCCCCATAGTTCTATCTTGTAGTATCCTGAAAATACGGCTTTAAATGTTTGATATTCTCCTGTATAATCATAGTTGTACTCAATTTGTGCATTTATGTCTGTTCCTGTTAAATCTACATAGCCATTTTTTAGATTAACATAGTATAACATTGTCCATGATTCACCATTGTATACGTATGATTTCTTTAATACCCATTTACTATTTTCATATTGCATTACGTAACTTATACCAATTCTATTCCAATCACTTGTTACATAATAATTACTTGTATTATCTTGTACTATCCATACTGTTCCTTCTTGTGGACT
>CAKPMN010000011.1 GCA_934168005.1 uncultured Bacilli bacterium
GTAATTAAGAGTTTAAATGGTGAATTTACTGTAGAAGAATTAGTTGCTAATTTCAAAAACTTTTTCTTTCAAAGAATGATACTAGATATAACTGCTTTAAAAAATTACAAAGATATTAGAACTTTACAAAAATTATCAGTATCATTAGATATGGATAAAGTAATCTTATTATTAGATGATTCTACAGAAGGAACTTCTACAGAATATTTATCTAAATTAATTTCAATTGGTATATATAATTTCACTAAAAATGTTGAAGGTATTATGTATTTATATAATAATCCTAATACATATCGTGATGTTGCTCATATACATCAATTAGATAATGTTGGTAGTGGTGCTGAAGTTGTTGTTGATAATTATAATCAACAGGTTACTGGTACTAGAATAATTGGTATTAAAAATGTTACAAAACAATCTGGAGCAACAACACTTGCTTATATGATGAAAAATGAACTTAAAGATTCATATTCTGTTGTAGCAATAGAAGTTGGTAAAAGTGATTTTAGATACTTTAACGATCGTTCTTTAATATCAACTACTCCAACAAATATTGGTAATGAAATTGCAAAATTTATGGATAAAGATGTCTTATTAATTGATATTAATGATTGTAAAGCAGCAGAAGATTTATGCCAAGATGTTATTTATTTAATAGAACCATCTACAATTAAAATAAATAAATTAATGCTTGTTAATAGTAAAGTATTTGGTACTTTAAAAAATAAAAAAGTTGTTTTAAATCAAAGTTTATTAAGTCCTAAGGATGTTTTGGATTTTGAATATGAATCTAGAAGTAAGATTTACTATAATCTTCCACCTTTAGATGAAAGAGAAAGAGGATCTAATGCATTAGTAGCATTCTTAATAAAACTTGGATTTACAAGATTACAAAAATAGTTCTTTATAAGAACTTTTTTTATTATTTTAAAGTAAGTTATTTAATTAATATTTATAATTTGTTATAATATGTTATAAGAATAATAGGAGTTGATTTAGGTGAAAATCTATCTATTTTTAAAAGAGAAGATAATGACATTTGTTATTCCTCAAAAAATTTCAGGAAGTTTTAGTTTTGATGAAAATCCAAATGAAGAATCAAAATTAATAAATGTAGAATCAAGAAATAATTCGTGGTATATATATTCAACAGAGGATACACAAGTATTGTCTAATGATAATGTAGATAGTTTACCATTAATTCCAAATAATTATTATGTATTAAAGAGAAACAATAGAAATTATTTAATTTATGTTTCGTTAACTTTTGATAATAGTTTGTTTTCATATTCATATAATGATGATACAAGTTTAATTGTTGGTAATAATGAATCTTGCAATGTATATTTTCCATGTCAATTTGTTAATGGGATAGCTTTTAAAATTTATTTTAAAGATGGACAAACTTTACTTGATACATATGAAAATACTGTTTATTTGGATGGTGTTGGTCTAAATCAAAATACTAATGGTTTTATTATTAAATGTGGTTCACAGGTCAACTTATATGGCTTAAAAATATTTGTTTATAATGGCTTTTTACTTATAAATAATCCTCTTAATAATCTTAAAATAAACTTTGAATCTTCTAAGATTTCATTATTAAGATTAAGTGGTGGTGAACCTTTAAAAGAAGTAGAAATAAAAGATGTAGATTTATATAATAAAAATGATTATTTTTCAAAATCACCTCGTGTTAGAAGAATTATAGAGACAAAAGATATTAATTTATCTCCTCCTCCTAATTTAGAAGGAACTCGTGATATACCTTTACTTTTAACATTAGGACCTATGTTTACAATGGGTGCGGCTTCTTTATTTACTTTGTATAATGTTATTAATAAAATAATGGCAGGGGAGTCTACTTTTGCATCTTCTATGACTCAAATAGTTAGTTCTGGAGCTATGTTACTTTCTATGCTTTTATGGCCAACTTTGACAAAGCTATTTAATAAAAGATTACGTAAAAAGAGAAATAAAGAAATTAGAGTTAAGTATTCTGCTTATTTAGCAAGAAAAAGAGTTGAACTGAAAGAAGAAGCAGAAAAACAAAAAGATATTTTAATTGAAAATTTAATACCTGTAGATAAATGTTTAGAATTAATTAATAATGCTAAAGTAAACTTTTGGGATAAGCGCATTGATCAAAATGATTTTTTAGAAGTAAGGGTTGGTAAAGGTATAAGGCCTCTTAATATTAGAGTTAATTTTCCTGAAGAAGGATTTACTATTGAAGAAAATCATCTTCGTAAAAGTGCAAAAGAATTAGTGGATGAATTTAAAGATCTAAGAAACGTTCCAATTAGTTATTCATTTTATGAAAATAGAATAACAGCTTTAATGGGATTACAGGAAAAGTGTTATGGAATTATGAATAACATTTTACTTCAACTTATTACATTTTATAGTTATGAAGACATAAAGATAGCAGTATTTACTAATGAAGAGAATGAATCTAAATGGGAATATGTTAAATATTTAAATCATTGTTTATCTAATGATAAAAGTATTCGTTTCTTTTCTTCTAATCAAGAAACTTCTAAAGTTTTACTTGATTATTTAAATTATGAATTACAAAATAGAATTTCAGTTATGGAAAATGGTCCGAAATTAGTAAAACCATATTATATAATAATAACTGATGACTATTCTCAAATAAAAAGACATCATTTTCTAAAGAATTTAACAGAATCTGATGTTAATTATGGATTTAGTTTAATCATACTTGAAAATCAGATGAGTAGACTTCCAAGTAAATGTAACAATTTTATCAATATGGGAAAACAAGCTTCAGGAATTTTAACAAATTCATTTGAAGCACACAATCAAATGGAATTTTTAGATGAAATTAATTATAGTATTGATATGATGAATATTGCTAGAAGATTATCAAATATTCCTATTGAATTTGAAGAAGGCGGTAAGCAAATGCCTGATTCTATTACTTTTTTAGAGATGGAAAAGGTAGGAAAAGTTGAACAATTAAATATCATGAATAGATGGGATTTAAATGATTCTACAACTAGTTTAAAAGCAGAAGTTGGAGTAGATGAAGAAAGTAATTTAATGTATCTTGATTTACATGAAAAATTTCACGGACCTCATGGACTAATTGCCGGTATGACTGGTTCTGGTAAGTCAGAATTCATAATAACTTATATCTTATCTATGGCTATTAACTATAGCCCAGATGATGTAGCTTTTATATTAATTGACTATAAAGGTGGAGGTTTAGCATTTGCGTTTGAAAATAAAAAAACGGGTATTTCTTTACCACATTTAGCCGGTGTAATCACTAACCTTGATAAGGCTGAAATAGATCGTACTTTGGTAAGTATTGATAGTGAAATAAAAAGACGTCAGAAAATATTTAATGATGCGAGGGATCTGCTTGGAGAAAGCACAATAGATATTTATAAATATCAACGATTCTATAAAGAAGGAAAATTGAATGAACCAGTTCCACATTTATTTATAATTTGCGATGAATTTGCGGAACTTAAGGTTCAACAACCTGATTTTATGGATAACTTGATTAGTGTTGCTCGTATAGGTCGTTCTCTTGGAGTTCATTTAATACTTGCTACTCAAAAACCAAGTGGTGTTGTTAATGATCAAATATGGTCAAATACTAAATTTAGAGTTTGTTTAAAAGTACAAGATGCATCTGATAGTAAAGAGATGTTAAAGCGTCCAGATGCTGCTAGTTTAAAGCAAACCGGTAGATTTTATTTACAAGTTGGTTATGATGAATATTTTGCTTTAGGACAATCAGCTTGGTGTGGCGCTAAATACTTTCCTTCTGATAAGATAATAAAACAAGTTGATAAAAGTGTTAATTTTATAGATGATATGGGAAATATTATTAAAAGTATTCAAGCTGGTAATAATAAAAAGCAAGAAGCTCAAGGTGAACAATTAAATGCTATTTTGAAAAACATAGTAGAGGTAGCTAAAATGTCTAATAAAAAAGCAAAACGTTTATGGCTAAATGCTATTGATCCAATCATATTAGTTGATGATCTAGAAATTAAATATGATTTCAAACCATCAAAATACAATATTGAAGCTGTAATTGGTGAATATGATGCTCCAGAAAGACAAGAACAAGGTCTTCTTACTTATTCAATTACAAGAGATGGAAACACTATTATTTATGGCAATGATGAGATAGAAAAAGAGAATATGTTAAATACTATTATCTATTCTATTTGTAAAAATCATAGTGCAGAAGAAGTTAATATTTATGCGATTGATTATGGTTCTGAACAGCTAAGAAAATTTATTGGTGTACCTCAGGTAGGTGGAATAACTTTTACTGGTGAAGATGAAGAATTTAAAAATTTGTTTAAATTGATTAATGAAGAAATAAAAAATCGTAAGAAACTTTTATTATCGTATGGTGGATCAATAGATGATTATAATAGTAAAAATGAGACAAAACTGCCTAATATATTATTTATATTAAATAACTATGAAGGAATACTTGAGGCCTATAATACTATTTTTGATGAAATTATTCCAATTGCTAGAGAATGTGAAAGATATGGAATATCTATGATTATAACTTGTAATAACCCATCTTCAATTGGAAGAAGAATAAGTCAAAATTTCAATAATAAGTATGCTTTCCATCTTGCTGATATATCAGATTATTATGGTATATTTACTGACAAGGTTAAAGTAAAATTACGTGATATATCAGGTAGAGGATTATTTGAAAATGATGGTGTACATGAATTTCAAGCTGCTTCTTTAGTTAATGATGGTGAATCTATAAATGACTTTATGAATGAATTTATTAATAACATGAAAAATTCTAATAGTGTTTCTGCTTCTCCAATACCTTCACTTCCTGATAAGGTAACATTTGATCTTATAAGTAATGATATTAATTCTATTCAAAAAGTTCCAATTGGTATATCAAAGGATACATTAAAGGTAGTAAAACACGATTTTTCTGCTTTGGTTAGTACACCAATAGTTGCGAATAAACTGGAATATATTAATTCTTTTATGGATTCTTTATTAGATGTTTTAGTTAGAATACCAGATGTTACAATATTCTTTATTGATGTAATGCAATTACTACCATCTGCAAATAAAATATATAATAATCATAGAATAAATTATTTTAATAGTGATTTTAATACGATTTTAGAAAAATTAACTGAAATAGAAAAGAACCCAGAAAATTCAAAATATAAAATACTTTATATTATTTATGGACTCGAGAGATTAAAAATGAAAGCTGATGTGTCTAAAATTGAAGCTTTCTTTAGTGAAGTTAAAGTTAATGAGAATAGTACAGCTATTATATGTGATTCTGCTAAAGGCCTTAAAACTTTAGATTTTGATTCATGGTATCAGAAAGTTCGTACTACTACTGATGGTTTATGGATTGGTAATGGTTTTGGTGATCAACAAGTTATCAGAGTAAGTAAGATAACAAAAGAAATGAATCAAAATCATCCTAAAAATTATGGGTATTATGTTTCTGAAAGTTCTGCTGAACTTGTTAAATTGCTAGAATTTAATGATATGTTAGATAAAGAGGATGATGAAGATGAGGAATAAAGTTTTAATTAAATTATTTGTTCCAGAATTAGATTATCAATTTGATGTATTTATTCCTGTTAATGAAGTAATATGGAAAGTTAAAAAGTTATTGATTAAGTCTATCTTTGATTTAACAGGTGGAGCTATTAATATGCAGGCAGATTATATACTTATCAATAGACTTACTAGTACTGTTTATGATAACAATATGATTGTTATTGACACAGATATTAGAAATGTAACAGAATTAGTTTTAATCTCTTTAAAAAATTAGAAGTGTATAGTTTACACTTCTTTTTATTATTTGCTTGATTTATTTTAAAAATTTATGCTATATTTATTATAGGTAAGCTAGTCGTATAAGGATTACCACAAGTAAGGGAGGGAATAGTTATGTTCACAGGATATAACAAAGAACAAGTTGAAGAATTAAGAGGAGCTATTAACACTACTGCACAACAAGCAGCAGAAGGCATTGTTGAAAAATTAGGAAGTGGAATCATTACTCCAATTTCAAATGCATGGTATGCACCAGAAGCTGTTGAATTTTTTCAAAAATTTGCAGAAGTAGTTGCCCAATCAGGTACTAATATTCATACAGTATTTGAAGAATTTAAAAGATATATAGAAGAAGCTGGAAAAAACTGGGCTGAAAATACTGGAGGAGAAGTTCCTGTATTACCATCACTTGATGATATTTCTTTAAAATTAGATGTTTCTGCTATTAGAGATAAAGCAGAAAATGGAAATGTTGGTGTATTTGAAAGTGAAGCTATGAGTGTAGCAAATGGTTTAACAGCTGTTCAAGAAGAAATTAAAGCTCAATTAGAGTCATTAGCTGCTCAATTATCAGCAGAAACTGCTTTCATTGGTGGATCTCAAGCTGAATCAATTCAAAACTGTTTTATTGCAGTAAGTGGAGAAGTACATAAAATATTCAATTATCTAACAGAAGGTGAAGATTCTCTAAGAAGTGCTTTAACTAAATCTGTTGAAAAATATGGTGACGTTTCTGAAGGTATATCAACTGCATTTGGAACTTCACAAATTAATGGTTAATAATTATTAGAAAAAAGTTTATCTTTTTTCTAAATATATGGCAATACGTATGTGTTGCCATATATTTGGGAAAAAATAAAGTAGAGCTGGTGAAATATGGAGATAGATACAACTAAATTAAAAAGTAGTATTTCTAGTTTAGAAGCACTACTAAATGAATATGAAGAAATAAAACTTAATTTATTTAATCAACTTAAAAATAGTGTTATTAATTGGCAAGATGGTAATTCTATACAATTTGATAATGCTATATATGTTGAAAAACAAGAAGCAGAGAAGTTTTATGATTCATTAGTAAATAAAAAAGAATTATTTCAAACTATATATGATAAATATAGCGAATTTGGTAAAAAGATTAGTTGTAAGCTAGGAAATAAAACAGCTTTACTTAGAACTATTGATTATTGTATTAATTATGCTAATTATGCAATTAATGAATTTAATTATATTGATACAGGTTTTTCTTATGGTGAACTTAATTCAATAATGAACCAAAAAGGAAAAATAGAACAAGTAAAAACAGATTTAACAGCATTAAGAAGTCAAGTATCAGAAATATTTAATAAAATAGAGAATATAGAAGTAGAGATAAGAGGAAAGGTGCGAGAGTTAGAAGAAAATCATATTCCTGAATTTATATTTACTCTTGTGTAGGTTTTATTATGGATAAAGGTATAATAGACGAGACATTACTCACAAAAGATATTGAATTAATTGATATGTATACTAATGATGAAAATAACACATTGACAAAAATTTCTTCTATTTTAGATGAAGCTTCTAAATGTTATGTTTCTTCAAATACTAATTTCATTGATAGTGCACTTAGAAGTGTATCAACAGATGCCGGTAAGTTGCTAAAAAAAAGAGAGGCTTACTCTGATGTTTTAAGAAGAGTTATTAAAAGATATAATACACTTGCTTATTCAACAAGAGAGAAGTTTGAGGATATAGACTTATGATATGGGACTATGAATATGAGAAGAAAAGACGATATAGACAAGTTATATATCGTTTAAGAGGTGTAAATAATAGAATAAGAAATTTAGATAACGCCTTAAAAAATTTAGATAATCTTATGGATAGAAGTATTAATATAGATGATAAAGCATATAAGAGTGATGTTCTTTCTTCTATGAAAAATAATGTATCAAGTGCTTCTAATGAGATTACATCTAATATAATTCCAAGTTTGGAAAGACATTTATAGGGAAATATATTTATATTTTCTTTTTCTATTGTATAAAAATAGATTAATTGATATAATTATTTTAAGATAAAGAGGTGTTTATATGGATACAATGTTTTATGCTAGTGCATGTTTATTTGTAATAGGTTTAGTTTTCATAGCAGTTGGTCTTATTAAAGAATATTTAATGAAATCAGGCAATTCTAAAAGCAAAATTCAAGTAGAAGGAACTATTAGTTCTATTAAAGAAAAAAAGGTTAAAGAAAATGGAAATGAAATAATTAAGTATTTTCCAACTTACACTTTTACTGCCGGAAAGAAAAAAATTTCAAAAGCTAGTGAAAAAGGATATTATAAATGTCAAGTTGCTGAAGGAGATTCAGTTAAGATTTTTTATAATGAAACAGATCCTGAAAAGTTTTATGTTGAAGATGAACTTGATATACAAATATCAAAAATATTTATTTACACAGGTATAGGTCTAATAGTTTTTGGAGCTGTTTTACTTGGTATGTTTTTAAAGATTTAGATAACTTTAAGTTATCTTTTTTACTATAGGAGAATAATATGAAGAAAAAAATAATACTTATATTTTCTTTTCTACTTATTGTAGGTACATCTATTGTTTTTATATTTAAAAATAACAAAAAAGAAGTAAAAGAGTTAAATATTAATGATATTTTGACTATTAATGGGACTAATACTTCTGTATATGAAGAATTTTATATAACTGAAAACAATGGACTTATTATAAATGATTTAGGCAATAATCTTTTATATAAGTATGAAGATACTTATGATAGTTATGTTGTATTTAATAATAAGTATATTTTTATTTATAAAGATAACATTACAGAAATTATTGATAAGTATGGTAAAAAAATAAAAGAAGGTAAGAAGATTATTTTTAATGATAATCTATCATTTTCTAATTCTTGTTATGTATTTATAGATAATAAGCTTTATGATTCAAATTTAGAAGAAATTTATGTAGAAGATAATGATGATATTCTTGTATATAGCGTTATAAACAATTTGTTGTTTATAACTTTTGAAAATAGTAATAATAAAGTTATAGATTTGATTGAAAATAAAGTTTTATATAACGATTTTAATTCTTATTATGTTATAGAAAATGTTGATAAAGATAGTAGATACGTAGTACTTGAAAAAGATGATTTATATGATTTATTTGATAGTAAAAGTAAAAAAATAGTTATAAATAAAGCTTTTGTTAACAAAGATATGTCTATGACAAAAGATAAAAAAACATATTATGTTTATAATAACAATATATATCAAGATGGTACAAAAATAGATAAATATCACATGTCAAGTGATGGGTGTGGAAATGGTAGTAAACTTGTTGATGATGAAAATAATATAATTATTGACAGTTGTAATTTATATTACGAAAAATGGTTTGATAATGTATATAAGGGTTATTCATCTGATGAAAGTACTTTACTAATCAATAATAAAATAATTAAGGCCAAAGACATAAATTTAGAAAGTGACTACATATTTTCATACGATTTTGATGAAGATTCTTCTAGTTCTAAGATATATAATAAAAAAGGAGAAGTTATAAAAGAAGGGTTAGATCTTACTCATTTAACTGGTGACTTGTATCAAGGATATGATTCTACAAAAATAGAAAGTTATTTTTTAGATAAAGATTTAAATATTATATCAGAACCATTTTCTTATTCTAACTGCGAAGGATATTTTTGTGTAGTTAGTGATGATAAATCGTATAAATATCTTTATAAAAATGGAGTTAAAATATCTGATGTTATATATGATGATATTGTAATTAACTCAAACTTTATTGTTTGTAAGACATTATTTTATACATATGTATATAAACTTGGATATTTAGAAGAAGTAGATATTAATAATGAAGAAATATTGAATGTTGATGTAGATAAAATGATAGAAAAATATAATCTAAATGACATTAAAACATATATAGATAAAAATAAATCTTTTTTTGAAAAATATGTGTATATAGTTGAAAACAATAATAATTTATCTAATTATAAAAAACATGTTATGGATATGTTTAGAGTTGTTGTAGATAATAAAAAGTATTTAGATGAATTTAATTTTTTAAAAAAATTACAATTATTAAATATAGTATATGATGACAAGTTGAGATCTGGTGTCGCTGCTCAGTATTATGATCCTGATGTTAAAATAAGTTATGAATATAAAGATGATAATACTATGTATCATGAACTTATGCATTTTATAGATTTTTCTATAAATAAAAAGAGTTATAATTTATATAAATGTGATAATAGGTATATTGTTAAAGATAAATATAGTGATAACTGTGAATTTGTTAATATTGATTCAAACTTTATAGTTGAGGCTGGTGCAGAATTATTCTCGGGTAAATACTTTACTAATGAATTGGATGCATATAGTCCTGCCCCTTCTATACTTGAGGCGTTTGAATATATTCTAGGTACAGATGTTGTTAATAAATGGTACTTTGAAAGTGATTCTTATTTTAAACAAGTTTGGTTTGATATAGGATATTCTTATGATTTGACAGAAAAGGTTATTAGTAGCTTAAATGGTAAAACTAGTATCCCCTATGTAGAGGGAAATAATGCAGTTATAGTTGATGCTTTGATTGATTTATATAAATATAAAAATGGTAATGAATATATGAATGATAATAAATTTAAATATATGATTGCATATTTTACTAATGGATTAGATATGAAGAAATCTAAATATTATAATGATATTAAAATCATAGAAAAAGAATATAAAAAAGTGATAAATATGTTTAATAATAAATTTAATGACTATTATCTTTCAAAACCTTTAGCAGAATTTTTAATTAAAGATGGTAAGATTTATTTATCTTTAAGATGTTATAAAGGATCTAAGTATGGAGTTTTATATATTGATTATGATTTTGATAATAATACTATAAATAACTATGAGTATATAGAAGTTAACTAAAAAATAGAATGTAAAGTATTATTTAAATTATTGACAAAACTTTATTAAACTAGTATTATTAATTTAGAAGTATTTTTTGCTTATATAATACTTAAAAATCATTAGGAGGGTGTTTATATGTTATTTATTTTGGAAAATGGATGTACAGCTATTGATATTGATATGATTGTACCAGCATTTACAAAAGGTTTAGTTGACGTAATTAAAGTATTAATTCCAATTCTTTTAGTTGCTTATGGTATGATTGATTTAACAAAAGCTGTTATGAGCAATGATGAAAAAGTAATGAAAGAAGCTCAAGGAAGATTTATTAAGAGAATAATTTATGCTGTAGTTATTTTCTTTATAGTAGCAATTGTTCAATTAATATTTGGTATGTTAGCTGCAGCTTCAACTAAGTCACAAACTGGATCAGTCGACAAGAACAGTATTACTGCTTGTATAGCTTGTTTCATTAGTGATAATGGAGAATGTAAAAATTATAAAGCAAAATAAAAAGCATTTTAAATGCTTTTTATTTTAGATTATTTAAAAATATTTTTTATTGATAAAAAGACTCAAAAATGTTATATTATATTTAATAGGATAGAGGGTTAATATGAAAAAAAGAATTTTATCTTTATTATTTATTTTTATGCTTGTTTTTGCAACGGGGTGTGGTAAAAAATCTCTTAAAACAGAAGATTTTATAAAAAAATTAGAAGATTTAAATTATAGTGTTTATGATCAAACTTCTATGATTGAAAAGCTTGAATTAAGGCATACGAATGGTTTTGTTGCTGCATACTTTGATGCGGATAAAGTAAAATTGAATTATGCAGAAATGGATAGTGATAAATTTGCAATAGATAATTATGAAGATGCTGTTAATGAATTAGAGTCAAAAGGTAATCTTTCATCATCTAATGTAAAGAAATCTAGAAACTATAAAAAATTTACTGCTAGCGATGATAAGTATTATTATGTTGTTGTTAGATTTAAAAGAACTTGTTTATATGCTTATTCTAAACTTGAAAATAAATCTTTAGTTGAAGAATTACTTAAAAATATAGGCTATTAATAAGAAGTAAGCACTTAGAAGTGCTTTTTCTATTGTAGAAAAAAAACAAGTGTGTTAAAATATGCTTAACGAGGTGTATATATGAAAAAGTTATCAGATGTATTTAAATCTATGAATAGTAAGCAAAAGTTAATTTTGAAAGTTGTTTTAATTTTCTTTGTTATTTGTATATTATTAGTTGTAGTGATTGGTATATTTAAGAACAGAAAATTAACTTATACACAAATAGAAGATAAGTTAATAAGTTCTGCAGAAAAGTATTATAGCGAAAAAGAAGAATTACTTCCAAAAAGTGAAGGTGGAAGTGTAACTATTGATTCTTTGACTTTAATTGAAAATAAATATTTAAAAGAATTAACTAAATATAATAAAAATGCAGATTCTTGTTCTGCTACTGTTAGAGTTGTAAATAATAATGGAAATTATTTATATTTACCATCTTTAAAATGCAGTGATTATTCTACAACAACTTTATATGATGAAATATTAAAGAATGAAACAATTGTAGAAGAAGGAACAGGTCTTTATTTAATGAATGATGAATATGTTTATCGTGGTGAATATCCAAATAATTATGTGAAATTTGCTGATAAAACTTGGAGAATTTTATCTATTAATAATGATAAAGAAATAAGACTAATTCAAGTTGATTCTTTCCAAGATACTCCTTGGGATAACAGATATAATGTAAACTCAAATTATTCATCTGGTATTACAAAGTACGAAATTAGTAGAATTAAAGATAAATTAAATACCTTATATGAATCAGCTTTTGATGCTAGAAGTAAATCTTTAATATCAAGTAAACAACTATGTATTGGAAGTAGAAATAGAAAAGAAACTGATAATTCAGGTAAAGTTGAGTGTTCAAAACTAACAGAAGATTATTATCCAGTTGGAATGATTCAAGTAAATGAATTTATTAGAGTTTCAATAGATTCAAACTGTAAGTTTCAAACAAATTCATCTTGTACTAATTACAATTATTTAACAAAACTTGAATCAGATTTTTGGACTATAACTCCATCAGTTGATAATGATTACGAAGTATATTATGTTGGTGGTGTTATTGTAACAGGTATTGCTAGTGACTTTGTTCCTGTTAGATTAACTCTTAATTTAACAGATGGAATAAGATACGAATCTGGTAATGGTACTGTTGATAATCCTTATATAGTTTCATAATAGAAAAAAGTAATATACAATATTACTTTTTTTGTGATATAATTTATTTAATTAAGGGTGATTGTATGAAAAGGTGTTTAAAATATTTATTTTTGATTGCTTTACTTGTGTCTTGTCCAATGGTAATAAAAGCAAATGAATGTGATAATTCAAAATATGCTTGTGCTGTTTGTGTTTATAGAACTGTAAATGGTGGGCAAACAAAAGATTTTAAGTATGTTGTAAAATCTGATGGTACTAACGTAACATATGATTTTGTAAATTTAACTAGTTCTACGAATCAGTATGCTGCCACAACAATGAATGATAAATTATCTCCTATTAATTTTACAGATTCAGCGAAAAATACAATTTCATGTATAGGAAATTTAAGTGTTTTAACATCTGCTGGAAGAAATGGCGTATCAAAAACAATATATTTAGATGGAGAGTGTAAAAGTAGTGGATCTGGTAGTGTTTGTGTTCCTTACACAGTTGATGAAACCTCATATACAAATGGTAAAAATTTATATGAAACAAGTAATTCATCTGGAGGATCTACATCTCAAACTAGAAGGTCATGTACTTATAAGACTAGTGAAATCAATGGCAAATCGTCATCTGTCACTGTCACAGGATATATAAATGTAAATGGAAATAGTGTTACTTATTCATTTACTGATGGATATGCTGCTAATCCAAATGTTGCAACACTTTCAGCGTCATTATTTAAAGATTCATGTCCTAGCTTGTATTTTGGATGTGGTGGCTCAAATGGAAATAATTATTGCACATTTAGTCAACAAAAAACTAGTAATTCTTTGATTGATGGTTCAGAAACATCGAATGAGACTACAGTTAAACCGACTGAAAGAGGAGATGCAGTTACTGGTTGTGCTATGTTTGGTGGAACTGATAGTGCAACTATGAAATTACTTAGTTGGGCTTTTAAACTTATAAGATTAGGAATCCCAATTTTAATAGTTGTATTAGGTATGGTTGATTTCTTAAAAGTATTACTTTCTGGTGAAGAAAAAGTTTATAAAGAATCATTTACTCGTTTTGCAAAACGTTTAGGTATAGGTATGGCATTCTTATTTGTTCCATACATACTTTATTTTGTGTTTAGATTAAGTGGTGTAGGTGATCAGTATAATATAGATAATTTCTACTGTGGAATTATAGACCAAGTAAGTGGGACAAAAGGTACTACAGGTGGTTCATCAAATGGAACTGCATCAGATAATTCTGAAGGTAACTCTGACATTATATGTACATATTCAGGAAAGCTTAATGGTAAATCTCATGTTATAGTTTTAAATACTGTTTCAAAAAGTTATCAATTTGATGGTGTAGAACAATCAAGCGACTACCTAGAAAATTGGAATACAGTTTTATCTAATGGAAAATGTAGAAGTAACTTATATGTTAAAGCTGACGGAAAAGGAGAATACTTAGCATATTATTCATCGAAGACAGGAACATCTACATTCTCAAAATCATCTAGTGCTATTTGTACATATACTGGTAAAATAAGTGGAAAATCCCATACTATTGTAATAGATACAGGCAGTAAGGATTATAAATTTGACGGTGTATCTCAATCAAGTGATTACTTAGAAAACTGGAATACAGTTTTATCTAATGGAAAATGTAGAAGTAATGTATATGTTAAGTCAGATGGACAAGGAGAATACTTAGCATATTATTCATCAAAGACAGGAACATCTACATTCTCAATTTCTAATTAGGAGGTTTTGAATGAAAAAGAAAAATATATTTATATTTCTATTTACAATTTTTAGTTTTTTCTCTTTTTCAACTTTAGTTTTTGCAGAGGAATGTACTTATACACTTAGTAAGACAATTTCTGGTGATAAGGATGATAACATAACTGCCACATGCGACTGGACTACATGTAGTAGTTTTTGGGGATGCGACTGTACGGTAAAGGTAAATGGAAAGTCTAATAACGAAAGCACTGCTAGTGCGGCTGACTGGTACAAAGAGAATAATACATGTTTACCATATGTTGTCTTTCTAAATAGACATGCACTAGCAGGTTATGAATTAAGTTATGCAACTAGTGAATCTGATGCACAATCAACTGCACAAAAACTATTATCAATTAATGGAACTGATGCTTCTGTTTATATTTTGAAATCAGATGCTCTTGGTCATGAAAAAAAGACAGAAGAACAAGAGGTATTGCAATATATTGAAAATCTAAAAAACTATGGTAAGTTTTTCACACTAGATGATTATTGTGAATTGTCTAGTGATGGAGTTTATATGGCTGTTACTACTGGTAGTCATCGATATGATACCTCATTATGTAGATCAGCTAAATCTGCAGCAATAACTAAAATTCAAGAATGGGATGAGTTTGTAAAAAAGAATACATCTAAAATTTCTAAAAATGTTGCAAAGGAATACGAGGATTATAGAAATGTTGCACGAAAAGCATTAGGATATTGTACTGATTGTGGTGATCAGGCTGCTCCAGATGATGACCCTTCAATAACTATTGTTGATAAAGTAGATACAAAACCATCTCAAGAAGATAAGAATATTATAAGAACATGTATAAGCTGTGGGGAAGTTTTAGACAATGTTCCAGCAAATTTACCAAAGTTTGTACGAGGAATAGTTACTTCAGTTCAAGTATTAGTTCCAGTAATATTGATTCTACTTGGTATGTATGATTTTTTAAGAGCAGTTATGTCTAATGATGAAAAAGCTATGAAAGAATCACAAGGAAAATTTGTTAGAAGGCTTATTGCCTCTGTTGCCATATTTTTTATAGTAGCGATTGTAAAATTTGGCTTTGGATTGGTTCCAAGTGATACAGATGTTTTAGGTTGTATACCTTGTTTTATTACAAGCGACGATTCATGTGGTGCATCTTATGACTGTAATTCGAAGATTGCTAATAATTCAAATTCAACTTCAAATGCTAGTTCTAGTAGTTCTTCTATTAATGCTATAGTTAGTGGCGGCGCTTCTTTAGCTATATTTAATAATTTAACTACAGGAAGCAATGATGTGTCTCAAATAGCTCAATGTAAAAATAAAGGTAGAGCATGGATTGTATCTTCTGGATCTGGAAAATGTGTTTCACTTAATGAAGTCACTAATGAAAGTGATTGCAAATTAAATGGATATGATTGGACAATAAGTTACGCTATGGTAGCTGGAGGATATTGCAAATAAACTATCAATATTTGTTAAAAAGTAATAATAAAGTATATATTATTGCTTTTTTTTATGTTATAATTTATTTGTATATTATTACCTTTTAGGAGATGTTTTTATGGAACAAAGTTGGGGAATGGACATCATTAGAAGTTTTTTCGCCGTTTTAGATAGAGCAATTTTTGGACTTATGTCAGTAATTTATAGAATTATTCTATTACTTGCTGATACTACAGTTATAAAGGCTTCTAGTATAGATGATTTATATACAAGGATATATGCAATTCTTGGTATTTTCATGCTATTTAAAGTTACTTTTTCTTTTGTTAATTATGTAATAAATCCTGATTCTTTTACTGATAAACAAAAAGGAGCAGGTAATTTAATTAAAAATAGTATCATTGTATTAGTTATGATTATCATTACTCCTTTTGCCTTTGATAAATTGTATGAAGTTCAAAGTGCTATTTTAACAGATAATTTAATTCCAAAATTCTTCTTTGGTTCTAACTCTACAATGGGAGATACTAATAATATTGCTGGAAATACTACTTTTAAAATGTATGAAAACTGTCTTGCTGAAACTTATGCTGCAGATGATGGGACATATCTATCACTTATGACATTTAAACCATTTTATCAACCATATGAAACTTTATCAGAAAATCCAAATTTATCAGGATCTGCTGCTAGCAAATATGACAAGTATTATTGCCCAAATGGTAAAACTGTTACAGTTGGAAGTTATTTACAAGCAGTTAATATTTATAAAGGCGGATCATATATTATTGACTACAGATTTTTCTTATCAACTATTGTTGGAATAGTTGTTGTGCTTATTTTGATCTCATTTTGCTTTGATGTTGCTATTCGTTCTGTTAAATTGGCGTTTCTACAAATATTGGCTCCAATTCCAATTATTTCATATGTAGATCCGAACGCTAGTAAAAACGGAATGTTTAGTAAATGGCTTAAAGAAGTTGGAAGTACATGGGTAAGTTTATTTATTAGATTTATAGCTTTATTTTTCGCAATATTTATTATTGCTGAACTAGATGTAAATATTCCAGGTAGTGACTTAAAATTTTGGGTTATGATGTTTTTAATCATTGGCGTATTGATGTTTGCAAAACAAATGCCAAAATTATTAGAACAATTAATACCAGGATTAAAGATGAGTGGAAGCTTCAATTTAAATCCATTTAAGCGTATAGCAAGCGATGCTATTGGAGGAAAACAATTGCTTGGAGCTGCAGCTGCTGGTTTAGGATTGGGAGCTGCTTCAGTTTCTAATTTAGGATATCATATAAAGGATAAATTAGATGAAAGAAAAGATCAAAAGGAATTAAATGCTGCAAAAAATCGTTGGAGATCTTATAATGATAGTATTGATAGAAGACATGCTTCAGGAGATATAAGCGATGCTCAATGGATGAAGTTTGGTGCAAATGCTGATAAAAAATATGATGCAGCTATCAAAACTTATAATGACAAATTAAGTGAAAGAATGGAAAAATTCAGCTTTAGACATCCAATTTTATCTAATATTACTCAAACTTTTACTGGTGCTAAAATGGGGTATGCTGTAGGTAAATCTGGCAAAATGCCTAATGTTATTGAGATAGGACAAAAATCAGCAAAAGTTAGAGATTATAAAGATAATTATTCTATTAAAGATAGAGTTACAGATAAAGCAACTGATTTCTTTGGAGTTAAAAATGATTCTGGTACAACAAGTATTGTAGCAGGCGATATTAAGAAAAATGAAGAATTATTAACTCGTATTAATAGAAATATAGAAATGATGAATAGACAATTATCAGATTTAGGTTCTACTATGGGACCATCTGAATTTGCTAAGGCTGTTACTGCTGGTGCAGACGGAAGATATCAATTAAATCCTTCTTACAGCGGTACATACTTATCTGACATTAAATCTGTTCTTGATAATATGAACTCTCTTGAAAATCAACGTTTAGCTACAACTAAAGAAATTAAGAGATTACAAAAGATTAAAGATAAAACACCAGGTGGGCCAAAAAAATAAAAGAATAAAAGGAAAGTGATTATATGAATGGAAATTATTTAATTCCTGCAAACTCTAAACGTTCAATGTTGATATTTGGATTATTTAATACATTTGATTTAATATTGTTTGCTGTTGGAATTGCTGCTAGTGGTATTTTGATGATGATACTTCCAATCGAACAATTTTGGATGGCAATACTTTCAATTGTTCCTGGATGTATAGCTGGACTTTTGGTTTTTCCATTACCAAATTACCACAATGTATTAACTGCTTTGATTTCTATGATTAAGTTTTTTACAGGAAGACGAGTTTATATATGGAAGGGTTGGTGTGCTAGAGATGAATACAAATAAAAATTCAAAAAAAAGTAAGTATACTTTGGATTTTGTCCCTATTAAAAGTATAACTAATGGAATGATAATACTTGATAACAATGAGAAAGTAACAGGTATCAAAATAATGCCTAGGAACATTTTTATATTAGATTATTCTTTACAAGGAGCAATAATTGATAATTTAAAAAATGTTTATAATCAAATTGAGTATGAGTTTTGGATAGTTGCTGCTGATAGACCTGTTGATATAAATGTTTATTTATCTCAACTTCAACTTTTATTTAATTCCACTCAAGATCAAGTAAGAAGAAAATTAATAATAGAAGATATTAATAAAGCTAATATGTTTATGACCAATAATATAGTTGATACAGAATATTATTTACTATTTAAAGAGAAAGATATGGAAAAAATTAATAAAAGATTAAGACAATTGATTAATGGCTTTGCTAATGCAGGACTTAATTCTCATCAAACTACAAATGATGATTTAAGAGTTATATTAGATAATTTCTTAAATGGTGGACAAACTACTAATTTTGGGGCGGTGATTGGATAATGGATATTAAGGCACAAATAGCTCCAAAGAGCTTAGAATTTAAAGCTGGAAGCTTTGTTATAAGTGATAAATATGCAACAATATTGACAGTTATAGCTTATCCTAAATACATTCAACCTGGTTATTTAGCTAGTCTAACTAGTATGTCTGGTATAAAAGTGGTTATTAAACATATTCCTCTTCCTTTTACTGTTATGAGTAAAATGCTTAATAAGGAAATAGTAGAATTGAAACAAAGATATATGGAAGAAACTGATCGTACTTATCAAGAAAGAATTCGTATGGATTATGAATCTTTGGAACAATTTGTTACTATGCTTGCTGCTAATCAATCTAAAGTTTACGATTTCCAAATGCATGTTATGATTACTGCAGATAGTGAAGAAGAATTATTAAATAAAAAGTTACAAGTAAAAAATTATATTGAAGCAATGCAAATGCGTGCAATAACATTACGTTTTGAACAAGAAAGTGTATTAAAGTCAATATTACCTATTTATCCGTCTCAACCTATTGAAAGTAGAATTGGTACTCCAATGCCTGCTCCAACAATGGCTGCGATGTATCCTTTTATATTTGATAGTATAAAAGATCCGGGATTAGCTTGCTTACTTGGAGTTGATTTTTCAGGTGGTGTTATATTATTTAATCAATTCTTATATCAAATCCGTAATGAACATAATAGAAATAATGCAAACCTAATAGTTTTAGGTACATCTGGATCAGGTAAATCAACAGCTGCTAAGATATTATTGCGTAGTCATTTACGTAATAATTGCCAATTAGTAATTATTGACCCAGAAGGTGAACTAGAAGAAATGTGTTCTAGATTTGGTGGGGACTTTATTGATTTAGGCAAAGGTGGGGACTTTGGAATGGTTAATCCACTTGAACCTGTATTAGATGCAGATGAAGAAGATATAGAAGCTGGTTTAGGTTATACAGTTTTAACAAGAACACTTCAAACTTTAAAAGCATTTATGAAATATTATGATCCTAGTATTGGAGAAGATGTCTTGAACATGTTTAGCGAAATAGTTCAAGAAACATACAGAAGATTTGGAATAGATTTTGAAACAGACTTTACTAAATTTACATCAGATGATTATCCAACTTTTAAAGATGTATATGCTACTATACGTGGTAGAGTTGCATCAATGGTTGAACAAACTAGAGAAAAAGATATATTGGAACAATTAGAGATAAAGATTAGACCAATTGTAAAAGAATTAAAATACTATTTTGATGGCCATACAACAATAAAACCTAGAAGTCAATTCATTGTCTTTAATATAAGAGAACTTATGAATGCTGATACAAATATTAAGAATGCTTTATTCTTTAATATATTAAAGTATGCATGGGGACTAACTTTAAATAAAACAGTTAATACTATTCTAGAAGTTGATGAAGCTCATGTATTGTTATCTGGTAATAATACGTTAGGAGCTGATTTCTTAGCTCAAATTCAAAGACGTTCTAGAAAATACAATACTGGAACAATTATTATTACTCAACAACCTAGTGACTTCTCTGATCCTTCAGTTATAACTCAAGGTAAGGCCATATTTGATAATGCTGCTTATTACATTGTAATGGGTCTTAGAAAACAAGCAGCAGAAGATTTAGCCAAATTGATTGATTTAAATGAAAGCGAAATAGAAGGTATTAAACGTTATACTCAAGGTGAAGCATTATTTGTTTGTGGTAGTAAACGTATGCAAATTAATATAGTTGCAACTGATGCTGAATTAGATTCATTCGGTAGTGGAGGCGGACTTTAATAATTTAAGGTGGTGATTTTGTGGATAAGAATGTACAAGATGATAATAAAAAAATAAAAGTTGAATTAGATAAACATGCCTTGGATGCTTTGAATTCACAAAAGGCATCATCAGATATTACAATTTCTACTAAGTCAGAAGGAAATACTCCTTCTGGCTTAGATGCTATAAAGAAGAATCAAATGCCTAATGGTTTGTCTTCAACAAATTCTAGGAGTAATTTAAATAGACCTATTGCAGATGGTAAAAATAGATCTACTAATGATCCTGATATTTCTTTAGGAGAGTCTAATGAAAATGGTACAAGGAAAAAGAAAGGATATTCAAGTCATAAAAAGGTAGGAAAAACTTCAAATAAAGCTTTAGAAAAGGAAAAGAAGCTTGGAGTAAATCAGCCAAATTCTTTCTTAAATAGAAATAATTTTAAGGGTTTTGGCAGAAATAAGACTGCAAAAAATCCGTCTATTAATCCTAGTGCTTCTTTTAAAGGCAAAACAGGCTTTTTAAATAAAAAATCTCCTTTCATGCCAAAAGGGTTAAGCATGTTATCTAAATTTCAAAAGAAAAAAAAGTCGAATTCAATTTCGTCTGAAAGTGTAAAGAAAGTAGTAACCCCTAACATAATTAGTTGGTTTATGGCCCTTCCAATTCAAATTAAGATAGCTATAGTTGGTGGAGGAGTTGGATCATTTATAATAATAGTGGTAATTCTTATAATGATAGTAACGTCTACATCAGCTTCAGAAGCTAATAGAGAGATGAAAAATGAATATATTGAAGGTGATTATACAGACGAAGAATTGTGCGAATATCTAGATAGAAATGGATATTTAAGCAATGAATCTGGCGAGGTAATAGAATGTGAAAAATCACAGGCTTATCAATATTTTTATAATTTTAAAACATTAAAAGAGGATTATGAGGAGAAGTATTCTAGAAATCAAATTCAAATTAATACTGAGCTTTTGTATGAAACTTTAGCTTATTATAATACTGATGAAGAATTATACACGAAAGCAACAAAAGATGAAATGAATAAATTAATGGAAGCAATGATTGAAGAAGTAGAAGAATCTTGTGTTGTTAAGACTTATAATAAAGATACTAAAGTTTGTACTGAAAATAAATATGTATATACTTTATATGAATTTAGTCTTGATAAATATATTTCATATTTAAAATTTGGAAATACAAGTACTCATCCTAATTATGGCCATGATTCTAAGAACAAAAGTAGTAATGGTAAAGCTGTTACTAGAAAATGCGGTGAAGGAAAGAATGTAGATTATGTTTTTGGCTATGGGCTTGTAAATACAAGTTCGTCACCAATCAGTCAATCTAGTAATTGTCCTAATAACCCAGTTACAGAAGATGATTATGATGATGAAGATATAAATGTTGTTAAGACATCTCTTAAAGATTTAGGCGTACTTGGAGGTGTAACACCTTATTCGCATGTTAATTATTCTTCGAAGGCAAGCGATGATGTATCTGAATCTGATAGTGTTGGTGTAACTGGAAGTGGAGATGGTGCAACTATAGCAGAGTATGCTTTAAAATTTGTTGGTAATCCTTATAAATATGGTGGAACAAGTTTGACAAATGGTGCTGATTGTAGTGGCTTTATTCAATCTGTATATGCTCACTTTGGATACAAAATTAGTAGAAGTACAAGCACCCAAGTAAAAGATGGAAAAGAAGTTGAATGTAATTTAAGTAGTTTGAAAGCAGGAGATATCATTCTTTATGGTAATCCTGTAGGTCACGCTGCACTATATATAGGAAATGGTATGGTTGTTCATGCTAAAGGTGCTAAATGGGGAATAACTACTGATAAATATGATTATAGTTCGAAAGGATTTAATACTTGTAGAAGAATTGTAGAATAGAATTAGAGGTGATGTTATGAAAAAAAGATTTATATTTATTTCAATATTTGGAATTTTAATTTATTCTATTTTTTCATCGTCATCTAAAACTTTTGAAATAAAAAGTAATAATTATTACTGGTCACAATCTGATATAACTAAATTAGCTCCAACTTTTGTTGAAGCATCTAAGGAATTTGGAGTTCCAGCTTCTATTATGATTGCAATGGCTATTCATGAAACCGGTTTAGGAGAAAATGGTGTTGGTAAAAGCCGTAATAATCTATTTGGTATGACTAAAGGTAGTCTTTATCCAACTCCATCAAGTTGTACTGGTAACTTTGAATGCTATTCTAGTAAAGAAGATTCTATAAGGGATGCGACAAGACTTTTAGGATCTCCAAAATCTTATTATAAAATAACTAATATTATAATAAATAATAGAGGGCTAGATGGAGCCTATGAAGAAATTACTAGGTCTATAACAGCAAAATGGTGTGCTAGTGGCTGTACATATGATGCTCAAACTTTACTAGATGATCTAGATACATATAATTTAACTCAATATGATACAGATTTAAAAAATATGTCTGTAAGTGATTTAAAAGCAATACTTGAAAAATATTATGGTGAAAATGCTATTACTATCCCTGGATATGACGCTCCAGATGAAGGATGGAATGGAAAAATAGAAGTTCCTAGTATAAGTGATGATGAATATAATATGATTTATTTTAATACTTCTTATACTGGTGATGTAACAAAAGGATACATTTATAATAAGTATAACAATCCATCTGCTGTATCAGAAGTTTGGAGTGACTTAATGCTTGATACAGATGACGAAAAGGTTAGCTATATAATTAGTAGTGTATTCCTTCAAGGTGAAAAATTATATGGTGATGGTAGTTTACATATGTATGACTTTGTTCCAGGTGGAACAGATAATGAAGCACCAAGTGGTGATGATGATATAACTTTTGTTACAGATGGGAAACCTTTATCTTGTTATACAATGGTATCATCTTCATTTGGTAATCAAGAAAGCTTTAGAACAGCAAAGCATAAAGGAATGGATTTAGCAGCACCTGCTCATACTAAAATATTTTCTGTTACAGATGGTAAAGTTGTAGCTGTTGGAAGTGGTTGTTCAGCTGTTGGATATTATGGAAATACTTGTGGAGGCGGATATGGTAATTTTGTAAAAATTCAAGCTAGTAATGGAATGTACTTTATATATGCACACATGTATACAAAACCGCTTGTTTCTACTGGTCAGGCAGTAAGTAAGGGTCAACAAATAGGAGTTGTTGGATCTTCTGGTAGTTCTACAGGTAACCACTTACATTTTGAAACTAGAAATAGTTCAAATGTTAAAATTAATCCAACACCATATTCCAATTATACAAGTATTCCAAAATGTTAGGTGATAATATGAAAAAAATAAAGTTTGTTATTTGTTGTTTATCTTTTATATTACTAACTGGCTGTAATGCAGAAGTTAATTTAGTTATGGATACAAAGGGCAATATTCACAATAATACCAAATTTACGGTTAATAAATCATTTATGGATAATATGTATAATAATACAGATGAAATAAAAGATTATTATAATAATTTGATTTTGGAATATGACAATAAATTTAAATTGAAGGTTAATTATGAAAAAGATTTAGTAGTTGCTAAGATAAGTAAAAAAAGTAATATTAATAGTTTAAACGGGTTAGAAAATATTCTTATAAAAGATGTTACTGTTAATAATAATAGTTATGTTATTACCTTCAATGATCTTACTGAATATTTTAATCCGGACTTAGAAATAGATGTAGAAACTGATGGTTTATTAGAATCTTTAGATATAAATATTCAATTTTTTAACAAAGTTGTTAATTCAAATTCTACTTTTAGAGATGATAAAAAAAATACCTATACTTGGTCTTTAACAAAAGAAGATTTTAATAAAACTCTTGAATTTACTCTATCAGATGAAAAAAGATATGATATAATATTTCAGTACTTATTAAACAAATATATAGGTGCGATAGTGTTATTAAGTATAATAGTTGTGATAACTTCTTCAATATTATTAATAGTACTTAAATCTAGAAAATCTAATCAGTTATAGGAGGTAGTTATGAAATTAAAGTTTAAAGCAGAAGCGCGTGATGTCGTTATATTTTGTTTGTTTTTAATACTATTATTTTATTTAGTAGCTTTAGCTGTTGTTAACTGTGTATGTTTTTTGGAAAATGGAACTTTAAGTGGTTTTAATCCACTACAAGCTTTTTCACCTTCTTACATAGCTGTTACAATATTGTTTTATTTAATAGCAGTTGTAGCTGCTTTTGCCAGTGTTCAATCTTATTTTTTCGATGTAGAAAAAGGAATCGGAATATCAATTGGTAGCAAAAATGAAAAAGGATATTCAAGATGGGCTAAAGATAAAGAGTTTCAAAAAGAGTTAGTTCAAATTTCTCCAACAGATGTTAGTATTGAAAAAGGTGGAATTCCTTTAAAAAATGATGGAAAAAAGATATGGATAGATACATCTGGATATCATAATATGATAATAGGTTCAACAGGTAGTGGTAAATCACAAGGGTTATCTTTCCCGTTTATTAGAACTTTAGCTAAAGCTGGAGAATCTATGATAGTTACTGACCCTAAAGGTGAGTTATATGAAGGAACAGCCAATGAACTAAGAGAAAAAGGATATAATATAGTATTATTAAACTTTCGTGATCCACAAAAAGGAAATTGTTGGAACCCATTTACATTACCTTACAAATTATATAAAAATGGAAATCAAGATAAAGCAAATGAATTGTTAGATGATTTAGCAAAAAATATCCTATATGATGAAAATAATAAAGGTGCTGATCCTTTCTGGGAGAATACTGCAGCGGATTATTTTGCTGGATTATCATTAGCTTTATTTGAAGATGCTAATGAAGATGAAATAAACTTAAATAGTATAAATTTAATGGGCAATCAAGGTGAAGAAAAAATAGGTGGAACTAGATACATAGTTGAATATTTTAGTGACAAGAATCAAGCTTCCCCAGCATATGTTAATGCATCTGCAACTTTGACTGCTCCAAATGAAACAAGAGGTAGTATTTTATCTGTATTTAAACAAAAGATAAAGTTATTTGCTTCTCGTGAAAATATATCAGAAATGCTTTCTCATAGTGATTTTGATATGGAAGATATCGGTAAAAAGAAAACTGCTGTATTTATCGTAATTCAAGATGAAAAAAAGACCTACCATTCTTTAGTAACTATATTTTTAAAACAATGTTATGAAACATTAGTAAGAGTTGCTCAAGAAAATAATGGTGGAAAATTAAAATATCGTACAAATTTCTTAATGGATGAATTTGCTAATATGCCACCACTTGGTGATGTTGATGCTATGGTTTCCGCAGCTAGATCTAGAAATATTCGTTTATCATTCTTTATTCAAAATTTTTCTCAGTTGAATGATGTATATGGAAAAGAAAAAGCCGAGACAATTAGAGGTAACTGTGGAAATACAATATTTTTACTAAGTACAGAACTTGCAGCTTTGGAAGAAATAAGTAAGATGTGTGGTGAGGTTAAATCTAAAAAAGATGATAAGACTGATTCAAGACCACTTATAACAGTAACTGATTTACAAAATTTAAAAGAAGAAGAAGCAATCATATTACGTTCAAGAAATAGACCTTATAAAACAAAATTAATGTACGATTGGAAGATTTTTTGGGGTAAAACTTATGATAAGGCTACATATCCTTCAAGAGAAAAACAAGAAGTTAAAGTATTTGATATAAAATCAATTGTAGAAGAAAAAAGGCAGAAAAAGATGGAGGCTATGATAAATGGTGCTTCTGATATGCCTAAGATTCCTGGACTTTTTGGTGAACCTAAAATGCCAATGGAATCTTTATCTAATAACAAGAAGCCTGGTTTCAATGTTGATGACATTGTTAAGAGGATAGATGCTAAAATAGCTGAACTAGAAGAAGAAGAGCGTAAAGAGAAAGAAGAACAGGAAAAGAAAAAAATTACAGAAGTTAAAGAAAAGACTGAAAATAAAGATAATAAAGAAAAAACAGATACTAAAAAAGATGATAAAGATATAACAGATGATCAATTCTTTGATGATTTCTTCTGTGATGATGAATTTTAATGACATAAACTGTAGAAAAATATAATTGAAATATTGTTTTCTACAGTTTTTTGTTTACAACTTTTGTTATATTCATATAATGTATTAGGTGATATTGTGCAAAATAGTATATCTATTGATGAATTTTTAAAATTAAGTAATGTTAATATAATTGATATTAGATCAATTCAAGCATTTAACAATAATCATATACCAGGTTCAATAAATATTCCTTATCAGAACCTCTTAACTGAACCTAGTAAATATTTATCTTTTGGTAAAATATATTATTTATATTGTCAAAAAGGTTATAGCAGTTATAAAATTAGTAATATTTTAAACTCTTTTGGTTATAAAACTATTTCTATAAATGGTGGATATGAAGAATGGATTTTAAAAAGATAGACAAAAAAATTTTTGTCTTTTTTTTCTTTATATTTCAATGCTTTAATAGATATCGTTAATTATCTTATGTTGAACTAATTTTTATTTATGGTATAATTCTATTTAGGATAGAGGTGATTATATGACTTTTGATACAATATTTAGCTCAATTATGAAGCTTATTGATGTCATGGTTGTTTGGTTTTTAATTTATTATATATTAAAAAATGTTAGAAAAAATGTTAAGATGTTACTATTATTTAAGGGAATTGTAATTATTGTAGTATTAAAGATGATTAGTTCTTGGTTAGATTTAGTAACAGTTGGATACTTGCTTGATTATGTTATTACATGGGGACCTCTAGCAATTATTGTAATATTCCAACCAGAAATAAGAAATGTATTAGAATATCTAGGTCGTAGTCAACTTTTAGGAAGACATAAAATGCTTACAGTTGATGAAAGAGAAAAAATGGTATATGAAATAACTAATGCATTAGATTATTTAAAAAAATCTAGAATTGGTGCTTTAATAGTTATTGAAAGAGATAATAGTTTAACAGACTATATTGAAAAATCCAAAAAATTATATGCAGATATTTCTTCTGACTTATTAATATCTATATTCTTTCCTAATAACCCATTACATGATGGTGGCGTTATAATTCAAGGAGATAAAATAACTAGTGCTGGAGCAGTCTTTCCAACAAGTGATAACTTAAAAATAAGTAAACGTTTAGGTACAAGACATAGAGCAGCACTTGGTATTTCTGAAACAGGAGATTGTATAGCTATAATTGTTTCAGAAGAGACAGGACGTGTTTCAATTGCCATGAATGGCGAATTAAATTATAATTTGACAATTGATGAAGTTAAAATGACTTTACTTGAAGAATTACGTCCTAAGAAGATGTTATTCTTAGATGATGAGGAGGAAGAAAATGAAGAAGATAGTGAAAAAAATTAAAAATTTCTTCCAGTCATGTTACCGATTTATAGATAGGGTAATTATTACTCCTGTTACAAAATTGATATATTTAATAACAAATAAATATGGTAAAAACAGTAAACAAATAGAAAACTGGCTATCTACAACTAATACTTTGTTATTTGTTTCATTATTTTTAGCTTTTCTATTATTTGTTGTAATTGATAAAAAGATAATAGTATTTAATAATAATTCAGCAGAAGTTTTACAAAATCAACCTGTTAGTGTTATATATAATGAGGAATCATATGTTGTTGAAGGATTACCTGAAACAGTTGACATAACATTGATTGGATCAAAAACAGACCTTTATATAGCTAAACAATCATCTAGTCATGATGTTACTATTGATTTAAGTGGTTTGAAGCCTGGAACTCATAAGGTTGCTATAAAATATAATCGTAATACTGGAAATATTCAATATATGGTAAATCCTTCTAGTGTAACAGTTATAATTTATCAAAAAGTTTCATTAACTAAAACTTTAGATGTTGATTTACTTAACGAAGATAAATTAGATAGTAAGTATGTAATAGAAGATGTTAATTATGATACTGATAAAGTTATAGTTAAAGGAGCTGAGCACACATTAGATAAAGTTGCTACAGTAAAAGCTTTGGTTGATTTAGACAACTTATCTAATCAAAGTGTAGGGACAAATAAAGTAACTGATGTTCCACTTAAGGCCTATGATAAAGATGGAAATGTCGTAGATGTTGAAATCGTTCCAAATAAGATAGATGTAGACGTTAAGATATCTTCTCCTAGTGAAGAGATTCCATTAAAAATAGTTCCAGTTGGAGAAGTAAGTTTTGGATTAGGTATTTCTGCTATTACTTTAAGTGATGAAACAGTAACAGTATATGCACCAACAGATGTATTAGAAAAGATAAAGGAAACAGGATATATTCCAATTGAAGTTGATGTTTCTGATTTAAAATCTGATAAAGAATACAAATTAGAAATTCCAACACCAGTGGGTGCTAAGTCATTATCAAGTAATACTGTAACTGTAAAAGTAGATGTGGAAGAATCAACTAGCAAAGATTTTGAACATATTTCAGTAGAAGCTCGTAATTTAGCAAGTGGTTATAAACCTCAAAGTACAGGAGAAGAGAATTCTTATGTTACTGTAACTGTAAAAGGTGTTAAGTCTGTAATAGATTCTCTTGAGGCATCTGATATTCATGCATATGTTGATTTGGATGGATATAAAGAAGGTACATATAAAGTAGATGTCCAAGTAGAAGGTGCTGACTCTAAAGTTCAGTATGTATCTAAGACAAAACAAATAGAGGTTAAAATTATTAAAAACAATAAATAAAAGAACTAATAATAGTTCTTTTATTTTTCTTCTATATGATTAAACAATAATCCTAAATTTATAATTCCACAGATGGATATTATAATATAAATTAATCTTCTAATCATGTCTATTGATGAAAAGAGATAATCAACAATATTAAAATCAAATATTCCTACTAATCCCCAATTTATAGCGCCTATAATTGTAAATACTAACGCTGTTTTTTGAACCATTTCCATTTGTGCTCTCCTTTCTTATTATCATTAATTATTTTTAACTGAAATTAAAAGTTTATTCATAAAATTTATTAAAAAAAATAAAATAAATTAACGAGGTGAATAAATGAAAAAAAAGGTTATATTATTATTATCAATAATATCTGTCTTTTTAATTAGTGGATGTTTTTCAAAAAAAGGTGATGTTTTAAATAAATTTTTGAAAAAAGTTAATAAAGCGGATAATTATTATTTAACTGGGGATTTAGAAATTATTAACAATGAAGATGTTTATTCTTATATTGTTGAAGTTGCTTTTAGAAAGGAAGATCAGTTTAGAGTTGAGTTAAAAAATAAAACAAATGATCACGAACAAATAATTTTAAAAAATGAAGAAGGAGTATATGTCTTAACGCCATCTTTAAATAAAAGTTTTAAATTTCAAAGTGATTGGCCATATAATGGATCACAAAGTTATTTGTTACATGCTATTGTAAGTGATATAGAAAATGATAAAGATAAAAAAGTAGAAGAAACAGATGAAGGTATAATAGTAACAACTAAAACAAATTATTCAAATAATAAAAATTTAGTATCTCAAAAAATTTATATAAATAAAGATGCAGATGTTCAAAAAGTAGAAGTATTTGACGAGAATGGTGTAGTTAAAATTAAAATGAATTTTAATGACATAGATTACGATACTGAATTTGATGACAATTATTATGATTTGAATAGTAATATGCAAGCAAGTAAAACAAAAGATATAGAAGAAGGAGCTAGTTCAATAGATGATACTTTATATCCTATGTTTTTACCTACAAATACATATTTAGAAAGCGAAAATAAAGTTGCAACTGAAGATGGAGAAAGGGTTATTTTAACATTTGCTGGTGAAAAACCATTTACTCTAGTTCAAGAATCTGTCTCTGTTAAAGATGAATATGAAACAATTCAAACATTTGGAGAACCTGAAATACTTTATGACACTGTTGGAATTTTAGATACAAATATGGTTTCTTGGATTAGTGGTGGTGTTGAATATTGTTTAACAAGTGATAAAATGAGTAAAACTGAATTGTTAGCTGTTGTGTCTTCTATATCCCAAGTTCCTTTAGAAAAATAGATTTTATCTATTTTTTTATTTTTAGTTATGTTATAATTATTTTGGTGATAAAATGAGCAATAGAAAATATCAAACAAAAAGAAAGAATAAAGCTATTGAAGTAACAGAAGAAAATCAATTAAAACAATTAATTATTTTGATAGTTGTTATAGTAGCAATATTAGGGGTTGTATATTTAGTTTCAGTTTTATTTGAAAAGAAAGATTATTCATCTATTTTTGATAATAGTTTGGATAGTAGTGAGATACAGTATGATGAAATACTTGTTGGAACTATGCTAAAACAAAAAGATTCATCTTATTATGTATTGGTTATGGATGATACTGATCCATATTATGATGTTTTAACTAAATATATAGAAAATTATCGAAAGCTTAAATATACTGATAAAATATATACAGTGCTTTTAAATAATGTTTTGAATAAGAATGCAAAATCCGATAAAACTGATGTTTCAAATTTAAAATTTAGTGGTACTACTTTAGTTAAAATGGAAAATGGTACTATAAAAAATGTCTATAGTGATAGCTTTGATATAAGTAATATTATTTTAGATATGGCTAAAAAAATAGAAGATGCATCATAATCTTCTTTTTTTAATAAGGAGTTTAACATGAAAAAGGAAAAAGATACTTTAAAAAAAGATAATGATTCTTTATATAAAGAAATAAAGCCTAAAAATTTATTTCAAAAATCTGAGGTAATTGTATTAACTATAATTACATGTGTAATTGGGATATTTTTGGGTGTATTTTTAGGATATAATTTAAAAAAGGATAATAATAAGTATTCAAAAGATTTAAAAGAATTTATCAAAAATTATAATTATATTGTAGAAAACAATATAGCTGATGTTAGTAATACTGACCTGATAAAGGGAGCTATTGAAGGAATGCTTTCTACATTTGAAGATGATTATAGTTATGTTATAGATGAGAAAGAGCAAGACTTATTTAATATCAAACTAAAGGGTGAATATGAAGGTATTGGTGTTCAAATAGTTACAACTACTGATAATAAAGTGTATGTTTATACAGTATTTGAAGATAGTCCTGCTTCTAAAGCCGGATTAAAAGTTGGAGATCAAATCATAAAAATCGATGATAAAGAAATAAAAGATGAAACTTCAACTGATGTTGCTGATTATATAAAGAAAAGTGAAAATAATAAATTTGAAATAACAGTTCTTAGAGACGATAATGAATTAACAGTTGATGTTGAAAGAAAACTAGTTACTATAAACTCAGTTTCATCAGATATAATAGAAGAAAATGGTAAAAAAATAGGTTATATCTATTTAAGTATTTTTTCATCTACTTCAACTAAACAATTTAAAAATAAATTAGAGGAATTAGAAAAGTCTGGAATTGATTCGCTAATAATAGATGTTAGGTATAATAATGGAGGACATCTTACAACAGCTACTGGTATAATATCTTTATTTTTAGATTCGTCAAACATAATATATCAAACCGAAAAGAATGGTAAAGTAGAAAAATTTTATTCTAGTGGTAAGGAAACAAAAAAATATCCTATTGTTGTTCTTCAAAATAAATCAAGTGCTTCAGCATCTGAGATGCTATCCGCGGCCCTTAAAGAAAAATATGGTGCAAAAATAGTTGGGGAAGATAGCTATGGAAAAGGAACTGTTCAAGAGTTAATTACTTTAAGTGATGGAACAGAATATAAATTTACGACAAAAAAATGGCTTACTCCAGATGGAAATTGGATAAATAAAAAAGGCGTTAGTGCTGATTATAAGGTTTCCTTAAACGAAGAATATTTTGATAATCCAAGTGATGAAAATGATAATCAATTAAAGAAAGCTATAGAAGTTTTAACAGAAAATTAGATAAATAATTAAAGAAAAAGTAGATACATAAAAACATAGTCTACTTTTTTGTTTACTATTTTAAGAAGGCTATCTTTTTATTTTCTTGGTTTTTTCATAAAAAAAGGTTATAATGTTTTTAGGAAGTGGGATAATGACGAACAAAATATGCATAGGAGATAAATATCAAATACAATGTTATAAACATGATGGATCTGTACATAGGGCTTGGGAGGAAGCAATAGTTTTAGACGTTCAAAAGGACTATATAGTTTTTGCAAACAAAAGAATATTAGTAACTAGGTCAGAAGGAATATGTTGGAGAACTAAAGAACCTGCAATTATGTATTACTTTAAAAATAAATGGTACAATGTAATTGCTCAAATGAAGAAAGAGGGTTTTTCGTATTATTGTAATATAGCAACCCCATATATTATAGAAGAAGGAACTTTAAAATATATTGATTATGATTTAGACTTAAGAATTTATCCTACCGGTGAGTATAAAGTTTTAGATAAACTAGAATATCAATATCATAAAAAACTTATGAATTATTCAGATGACTTGGATAAAGTTATAAGAAATGGACTTGATGAATTGATTAATTTATATAAGAGTGGTTCTATAATATTTAATAGTGAGAGAAATTATCAATATTATAGAGAATTTGAAGAATTAAAAAAACGTGAAAAAGAAGAAAATAGTTAGTAATTTTCTTCTTTTTTTTGCATATAATAAGTTGTAAAGTCAAAAAAAAAGTAAAGTTTGAAAAAAATTAAAAAAAGTGTGTTTTTTTTGTTGACTTGGGTAAATAAATTTGATATATTAGTATTGCTTTTCACGAGAAAGGCGAAATGATCTTTGAAAACTGA